>NZ_JBQVMV010000001.1:88885-582679 GCF_052435475.1 Aliihoeflea sp. | reverse complement strand
CCACAACGCGCTGATCGCCCCGATCCGCGCCGAGGTCGAGGGCGTCTTCGCCACCTTGAAGCGATGGTTCGGCTGGAACCGCGTGCGCTACCGCGGCCTGGCCAAGAACGAAAGCCACCTTCACCTTGCCGCCACCGCCTACAACATGAAACGCGCCCTCAAGCTCGCCTGAGGCAGCCGGACAACGCTCCCCCCATCGCCAAACCGCGGCCAAATCAATCGCCAGTTCACGCCGCCGCACACCTGCGACCGCATCAACGCAAGCGCGTCGGGAATTTCGCAACGATCCCCCTTGTGGGGAGGGATAAAGGGTGGGGGTCCTCTTCGCCCAAACTATCCCGCCAAAAACGCATCCATATGAAACGCCTGAACCTCTGCCGGATACCGATACGCATCATACGGACAGGCATTGCGAGCCAAGCAGCCTCGCTCGCGGCACGCTACCCCCTCACCCAGAACGTGCCGCCGACACGCCCCAACATCATATCCATCCACATCGAACGCCCCGACCGGACACCCCGTCAAACACGGCTTCTCCCGGCATTCATCGCAAAGATGCCGCGCCTTCGATAACTCCCCCAGCACCAACGCCCGATCAAACAGCAGCGCCCCGCGATAGGCATGCCAAAGCCCGAATTGCGGATGCATGAGAACCCCAAGCGGCGACGGCCGCAGCCCTTCCGCCCGCATTGCCCATTGCTGGAACGGCAAATACGGCCGGTCGCTCGGATAAACCGCCCGCGCGCCGACAGCGTCCGCGACCTCGTCGATGACCACCCGCGACCACGCATCCAGCGGATCGGCGACGCCAACGTTCCGCGCCTGCCACTCTAGGAAATGCGGCCAGTAGTCCGCTCCGCCATGGCCGACGAGCAGAACCGCCTTTGCGGGAGCGTCTTCGCCGCGGTCAAAATCGAATCCGCCACGCAGGATGAGGCCTGAGGACAACAAAAAAGCTGTGATGCGCTCGATCATCGCGCGATCGACGACGGAAAGGTCCGCGCCCTACGCAGGCCCCCTCTGGGCTGCCGGGCATCTCCCCCGCGAGGGAGGAGATTAGTCTCGTCGCCGACAACGCGTGATCTCCCCCCTCGCGGGGGAGATGTCCGGCAGGACAGAGGGGGGCGCTGTCCCGCGACGTGGCCAAATCGGGGCGCAAGAACTACCCCTTCCCGTCCGGCCCTCGTATCGCGGAGCGCCAGACTTCCTTGTGGATGATGTCGGCCACTTTAGCCCGGCCTGAAACGGGCTCCTTTCAAGTGAAGGCGTTGGGCATCGACTCCTTCTTCTTCGCCATGAAGTCGTTCAGCCCGTCCTCGAGGCCCGGGTCGAGATACGGCGCCTCGTAGGTGTCGAGCCAGCGGCGGGCGAGTTCGTTCGCGCGCTGCGGCGCGGTCTTCTCGCCCTCGGCGAGCCATTGTTCGTAGGAATTGTTGTCGGCGATCGACGAGCGGTAAAACGCTGTCTGGAAGTTCGCCTGCGTGTGCGAGCAGCCGAGATAGTGGCTGCCGGGGCCGACTTCGCGGATCGCGTCCATCGCCTGCCCGTTTTCTGACAGGTCGACGCCGGCGGCGAATTTCTGCTGCATGCCAAGCTGGTCGACGTCCATCATGAACTTCTCGTAGCAGGAGGCGAGACCGCCTTCGAGCCAGCCGGCGGCGTGGAGCACGAAGTTGGTGCCGGCCAGCACCGTCGAGTTCAGCGTGTTGGCGCTCTCATAGGCCGCCTGCGCGTCCGGCACCTTGGAGGCGCAGAGCGATCCGCCGGTGCGGAACGGCAGGCCGAGACGGCGCGCGAGCTGCCCCGCGCCGTAGGATACGAGCGTCGGTTCCGGCGTGCCGAAGGTCGGCGCGCCCGACTGCATCGAGATCGACGAGGCGAAGGTGCCGAAGAGCACCGGCGCGCCCGGCCGCACGAGCTGCGTGAAAGACGCGCCCGCCAGCACTTCCGCCAGAACCTGCGTCAGTGTACCGGCCACCGTCACCGGGCTCATCGCGCCCGCCAGGATGAACGGCGTGATGATCGTCGCCTGGTTGGCGCGCGCATAGACCTTCGCCGCGCCCAGCATCGTCTCGTCGAAGACCATCGGCGAGTTGGCGTTGATGAGGTTGATGATGACCGTGTTGTCGTCGACGAACTTCTCACCGAACAGGATTTTCGCCATCGCCACCGTGTCCTCCGCGCGCTCCGGCGCGGTGACCGAGCCCATGAAGGGCTTGTCGGAGAATTTCATATGGCTGAACACCATGTCGAGATGGCGCTTGTTGACCGGCACGTCGACCGGCTCGCACACCGTGCCGCCCGAATGGTGGATCGACGGCGCCATATAGGCGAGCTTCACGAAGTTGCGGAAATCCTCGATCGTGGCATAGCGGCGGTTGCCGTCGAGATCGCGCACGAAGGGCGGGCCGTAGACGGGCGCGAAGACGGTCGCGTCACCGCCGATCTGCACCGAGCGCTCGGGATTGCGCGCGTGCTGGGTGAAGACAGACGGGGCGGTCTTCAAAAGTTCGCGGCAGAGCCCTTTCGGGAAATGCACGCGCTCGCCGCGCACGTCGGCGCCGGCCTGTCTCCAGAGTTCCAGCGCCTCGGCGTCGTCGCGGAACTCGATGCCGACCTCTTCGAGAACCGTGTCGGCGTTCGCCTCGATCAGCGCCAGGCCTTCCTCGTTCAGCACCTCATAGAGCGGGATCTGGCGCTTGATGTAGGTCAGCGTCTTGCCCGGACCGCCGCCCGAGCGGGCCGCGCGCCGTGCTGCCGCACCGCCGCCCGCGCCACGTCCGCGCCGTGCTGCGCCCGCCTCTTCCGCGTGAGCGAGATTTTCGTCCATGTCCAACCCGTCCTTATTGCGTTCGCCGCCGGTCACGGCGTTTTCCCGCCAATCTAGTGGAGGCCGCTTTGCGAACGGGCTTGGCCGCGCCAAACCGTGTCGCAAAATCGACACGGAATCCTGCATGTTTTCGGCCGAGTTGCACGGTCGTTTTCGTTTCCGCCGACGTCGCATTCCGACTATGGGAAATCGCCGCCGTCAGAATATGAATTGGGCACGACAAATCAGCGCGGAATGCGCCTGCCAGAGCCTTTCAGGAGTACCCGATGTCCGACGACGAAATCATCCTGTCCGAACTGTCCGACGACGAACTCGTGCAGCAGATGCACGACGATCTTTATGACGGGCTGAAGGAAGAGATCGAGGAAGGCACGAACATCCTGCTCGAGCGCGGCTGGGAGCCCTACCGGGTCCTGACCGAAGCGCTGGTCGAGGGCATGCGCATCGTGGGCGAGGATTTTCGCGACGGCATCCTGTTCGTGCCCGAAGTGCTCCTGTCCGCAAACGCCATGAAGGCCGGCATGTTCATCCTGCGGCCGCTCCTGGCGGCCACCAACGCGCCGAAGCAGGGCAAGCTGGTCATCGGCACGGTCAAGGGTGACATCCACGACATCGGCAAGAACCTCGTCGGCATGATGATGGAGGGCGCCGGCTTCGACGTGGTCGACCTCGGCATCAACAACCCGGTCGAGAACTATCTGAACGCCATCGAGGAGCATCAGCCGGACATCATCGGCATGTCGGCGCTGCTGACCACCACCATGCCCTACATGAAAGTCGTCATCGACACGATGAAGGAAAAGGGCATCCGCGACGATTTCGTCGTGCTCGTCGGCGGCGCGCCGCTCAACGAGGAGTTCGGCAAGGCCGTCGGAGCCGACGCCTACTGCCGCGACGCGGCGGTCGCGGTCGAGACCGCCAAGGACTTCATGAAGCGCAAGCACAATATCCGCGCTTCGGCCTGACATGAAAAAGGGCGCCGCGAGGCGCCCTTGATCGTTCCGGCTCGCGATCGAGCCCTTATTCTGCCGCGCCGGCGACGTTACGGCCTGCCGACTGCGTCGCATCCACCGTATTCGCCGCGTCCGCACCGACGCCGCGAATGGTGTTAGCACAGCCGCTGGCCATGGCGACGACGGCGAAGACGATGGCGACACGCGAAATTGCCTTGGACATTTGATCTGCTCCCGAGATGATAAGGCATGGAAAATCCAGCTTCCAACCGTGAACGCACCAACAGCCAAAAGGTTCTCGTCATCGCCTGCGGAATGATCGCGCGCGAGATCATCGCGGTTAAGGATGCGTTGCGGCTCGATCATCTGGACCTGACCTGCCTGCCCGCCGAGTTCCACTACCGCCCCGACCGCATCGCCCCCGCGCTCGACATCGCGATCCGAAAGGCCCGCGCCGAAGGCATCGCGAACATCTTCGTCGGCTATGCCGATTGCGGCACCGGCGGAGACATCGACAAGGTCTGTGCGGCGCATGGCGTCACGCGCATCGACGGCCCGCACTGCTTCGCCTTCTACCAGGGCCTGCCCGCCTTCCAAGACGTCGCCGATGGCGACATGACCTCCTTCTACATGACAGATTTCCTCTGCCGGCACTTCGACGCCTTCTTCATGAAGCCGATGGGCCTCGACCGGCATCCCGAACTGATCGAGGATTTCTTCGGCAACTACGAAAAGGTCGTCTATCTGGCGCAAACCGACGATCCGGCGCTCGAAGCCGTCGCGATCCGCGCGGCAAGGCTGCTCGGCCTTGCCTATGAGCGGCGCTTCACCGGCTATGGCGATCTCGTCCCCGCCCTCAAAAAGGCGCATGAGACGGCCAGTCAAGGCGGCTGACAGCCGATTGGACCGCCCATGCTCCGCCGCCCCGCGCTCGCACTTCTCGCGCTCTTCTCCTCCATCACCGCCTCGCTCGCCACTGGCGAGATCGAGAGCCTGATCACCGATGCCGATCGCGAGCGCCTCGGTTCTTTCGAGCGCGCCAAGGAGCAGGCGCTGGGCGAAGCCGAGGGCGCTGACAGTCAGACCGCGCTTGCCGCCCTGCGCAAGGCGGCGAGCGCCGAGGCCCTACCCTTTGCCGATTTCGACCTCACCGGCGACTGGCAGTGCCGCACGCTCAAGGCCGGCGGGCTTGCAAAGCTCGTCGTCTATGGCTGGTTCGACTGCCGCGTGACCGATGACGGGTCGGGCTGGCGCCTTGAAAAGCTGACCGGTTCGCAGCGCACGGTCGGCCGTTTCTTCACCGACAGCGACACGCGCCTCACCTATCTTGGCGGCTTCTTCGTCGCCGGCGACGCGGCTCCCGCATACGGCGCAGGCATCGACAGCGACCAGGTCGGCTACGCCGTGCGAACCGGCCCGGAAAGCTGGCAGATCGAGTTTCCGCTGCCGCGCTATGAATCGACGTTCGACATTCTCGAATTGAGGCGTTAGGGCGCAATCCCCGCGCAACAAATCTGTGGCATTGCTATTGTAGTGCATCCATGGCTGCCCATCTTGGCGGGCGAACGCGAATGATGATCAGGACGACATGACCGACGAACTCGCCCGTCCAGAAATGCTGCCGGTTCCCGTGCCGGCCATGGCTGCCGGCAAGTCGCGCCTGTCGCAGATTTTCCGCCGTCTCGCGGCCGAATCGGAGCATTCGGTGTCGATCGCCGAACTGCGCGATTCGATGGGTGACCGTGGCTTTGCCATGCTGCTCGTCCTTTTCGCCGCGCTCAACCTTCTGCCGCTCCCGCCTGGCTCGACGCTCATCCTCGGCATTCCGCTGATGCTGGTCTCCGCGCAGATGATGCTCGGCTATCCGTCCGCATGGCTGCCGCGCTTCCTCTTGAACAAGTCGATCGGCGCCGATCGTTTCCGCCACGCCGTCACCTACGTCATTCCGCGCCTCGAATGGCTGGAAAGGCTGGTGCGTCCGCGGCATTGGCCGTTCGAGACGGCCGACGCCGACCGCTATCTCGGCCTTGCAACCTTCGTCCTCGCCGTCGCCGTCTTCCTGCCCATTCCGCTGGGCAACTGGCTGCCTGCATTTTCGGTCGCGGTCATCGGTCTGGCGCTGTCGGAGCGCGACGGCGTCTTCCTCGCGATCGGCCTCGGCCTCGGCGCCCTCTCGCTGGCCATCATCGCCGCGGTCGTCGGCGCCGGCGCGTTCCTGGCGAGCGCCATCTTCGGCATCTGAACGGCGTCGCTTTTGAAGGCCCGCGCGTCGTCCGGCAACAAGCAGCGACCATCGCCATGCGGCAATGCTCCAGCAGGTTTACTCACGGAGCCTTCATGGCCGATCTCATCATCGTCTACTGGCGCGACATCCCCGCACAGGTGATCGTGCGCAAGGGGCGGCAGAACGCCAAGCGCGAACTGCCCCTGCGCTTCACCGAGGCGATCGACATGTGCGCCATGCGCACTGGCGCCGGCGAGACGGACGCGTATCTTGCCGAGTGGCGCAAAGCCGACCCGGTGCCGGTGGGAGACGACCTCGAGGCCGAGGCCGACAGGGCGCTGGCTGAATTCGATACCGCCTATGATCGCGAGCGCCTCGTCGCGCTCGTGAAAGCCGGCGGTCACGAGACGAACATGGCGGAGGAGCGCTGAATGACGAAGATTGCCGCATCGATCGAGGTTGCGCCCACGCAAGCCGTCGAATCCCAGGATCTGCCGGGCCTCTTCCCGGAAGGCTCGCGCGTCTACATCACAGATATCGGCAATGATTCGATCGACACGCTGGTCGCCGCTGCAAAGCGCGTGCGCGACCTCGGCTACCGTCCCGTCCCGCATTTCGCCTCGCGCCGCCTGACGACGCGCGCCGCCCTCGAAGAGCGAATCCGCCGCTCGGCGCAGGAAGCCGGCATCACCGACGCGCTGGTCATCGGCGGCGGTCTCGACAAACCGGCCGGAGAGTTCGCCTCGTCGATGGAAGTGCTCGATACCGGCTTCTTCGAAAAGTATGGCATCACCCATCTCGGCGTCGCCGGCCATCCCGAGGGCAGTCCCGATTTCACCGGGGCCCAGGCCATCGAGGCGCTTCGCCAGAAACAGGATTTCGCCAGGCGCTCGGGCATCGACGTTCGCATCGTCACCCAGTTCGGCTTCGATCCGCAGAAATTCATCTCCTGGGCCGAGGGCCTGAAGGCTCAGGGCATCAGCCTGCCCGTCCATCTCGGCGTCGCTGGCCCGGCCAAGATCACGACGCTGATCAAGTTCGCGGCCATGTGCGGCGTCGGCAATTCGATCTCGTTCCTCAAGAAGAACGCGCTGTCGCTCACCGCGCTCGCCACCAGCCATTCGCCGGAAGGCATGGTCGGGCCGATCGAGAAGCACTGGCAGGCAACGCCCGGCAGCGCCATCGCGCAGATCCACGTCTTCCCCTTCGGCGGCCTGAAGAAGAGCGCCGAATGGCTCGTCGAGCGCGGTTCGTGGCCGTCGCACGCTTCGTCGCACGCCGCCCACGCATCCCGCTAATCCTCGCGCCCAAGGACCCGCAAATGACCCGCACGATCGTCGCCTCCGCGACAAGGGAAATCATCATCGGCTTCGATCAGCCCTTCTGCGTGATCGGTGAGCGGATCAATCCGACCGGCCGCAAGAAGCTCGCCGCCGAGATGGTCGCCGGCAATTTCGACACCGTGACGAAGGATGCGCTCGAACAGGTCGCCGCCGGCGCGACGATGCTCGACGTCAATGCCGGCGTCACCGCCGTCGACCCCAACGCCACCGAACCGGCGCTTCTCGTCAAGACGCTGGAGATCGTGCAGAACCTCGTCGACGTGCCGCTGTCGATCGACAGCTCCGTCTCCGCCGCCATCGAGGCCGCGCTCAAGGTCGCCGAGGGCCGCCCGCTCGTCAATTCGGTGACGGGCGAGGAGGAAAAGCTCGAGGCGATCCTGCCGCTGGTCAAGAAATACAACGTCCCCGT
Organism: Aliihoeflea sp.; assembly: GCF_052435475.1. Classification (NCBI taxonomy): domain Bacteria; kingdom Pseudomonadati; phylum Pseudomonadota; class Alphaproteobacteria; order Hyphomicrobiales; family Phyllobacteriaceae; genus Aliihoeflea; species Aliihoeflea sp. The sequence goes on along the minus strand of NZ_JBQVMV010000001.1, from coordinate 574,920 downwards.
CGTCGCCATCTCCAATGACGAGACCGGCATTTCGATGGACCCGGACGTGCGCTTCGCCGTCGCCAAGAAGATCGTCGAGCGCTGCGCCGATTTCGGCATTCCCGCCCACGACGTCGTCGTCGATCCGCTGGTCATGCCGATCGGCGCGCTGGGCGACGCCGGCCGCCAGGTCTTCGCGCTCCTGCGCCGCCTGCGCGAGGAACTGAAGGTCAACACGACCTGCGGCCTTTCCAACATCTCCTTCGGCCTGCCGCACCGCCACGGCATCAATGCCGGCTTCATCCCGATGGTCATCGGCGCAGGCATGACGAGCGCCATCATGAACCCCTGCCGCCCCCAGGAAATGGAAGCCGTCCGCGCCGCCAACGTCCTCAACGGCACCGACCGCGACTGCACCACCTGGATTCGCACCTACAAGGACTACAAGCCGGCCGAAGGCGGCCACGCCGTCGCCGCCCCGGTCCCGGTCAGCGCGCCGGGCGAAGGCAATGGCGGCCGCCGCCGCGGCGGACGCGAAGCGCGGATGGCGCGGGGGTAGGCTTTCGTGCCTGAGAGAGTAGTTCGTTTGAAAGAACTTGATTGAACGCCCCCTCCAACATCAAGGACCCGCTGGTCCTCTTCATGCCCTCCGGCAAGCGCGGGCGGTTTCCCGTTGGGACCACCGTGCTCGACGCCGCGCGCGACCTCGGCGTCTATGTGGAGAGCGTATGCGGCGGGCGCGCCACCTGCGGGCGTTGTCAGGTCGAGGTGCAGGAAGGCCATTTCGCCAAGCACAAGATCTCGTCCTCCGCCGACCACATCTCCCCCTTCGGCGCCAAGGAAGAACGCTACGCCAGGGTCCGCGACCTGAAGGAAGGTCGGCGCCTCTCCTGCTCCGCCACCATCCAGGGCGACCTCGTCATCGACGTGCCGCAGGACGTGCAGATCAACGCGCAGGTCGTCCGCAAGTCGCCGATCGACCGCGTCATCGAGCGCAATCCGGCGGTCCAGCTCTGCTATGTCGAGGTCGACGAGCCCGACATGCACAAGCCGCTCGGCGATCTCGACCGCCTCAAGGTCATGCTCGAAAGGGACTGGGGCTGGCAGGACCTGCTCGTCTCCCAGCACCTCCTGCCGCAGGTCCAGTCGATCCTGCGCAAGGGCAATTGGGGTGTCACCGCCGCCATCCACCGCGATCTCGATTCCTCGCGGCCGACCATCATCGCGCTCTGGCCGGGCCTCAAGAACGAGGCTTATGGCATTGCCTGCGACATCGGCTCGACCACCATCGCCATGCACCTCGTCTCGCTCCTGTCGGGCCGCATCGCCGCGACGTCGGGCACGCAGAACCCACAGATCCGGTTCGGCGAAGACCTGATGAGCCGCGTCTCCTACGTGATGATGAACCCGGACGGGCGCGAGGCGATGACCAAGGCGGTGCGCGGTGCGGTCAACGACCTGATCGACAAGGTCTGCGCGGAAGCCGACGTCCAGCACGACACGCTGCTCGACGCCGTCTTCGTCGGCAATCCGATCATGCACCACCTCTTCCTCGGCATCGACCCGACCGAACTCGGCCAGGCGCCTTTCGCGCTTGCCGTCTCCGGCGCGGTGCACACGTGGTCGAGCGAAATCGGCCTCAAGATCAACCACGGCGCCCGGGTCTACGTCCTGCCCTGCATCGCCGGCCATGTCGGCGCGGACGCCGCGGGAGCGACGCTCTCGGAAGGTCCGCACCGGCAGGACCGGATGATGCTCCTCGTCGATGTCGGCACCAATGCCGAGATCGTGCTCGGCAACCGCCATCGCCTCCTCGCCGCCTCCTCACCCACCGGCCCTGCCTTCGAGGGCGCGGAAATTTCATCCGGCCAGCGCGCCGCACCGGGCGCCATTGAGCGCGTGCGCATCGATCCCGAGACGCTGGAGCCAAAATTCCGCGTCATCGGCGTCGACAAATGGTCGGACGAGCCGGGCTTTTTCGAGGATGCGGAGACCGTCGGCATCACCGGCATCTGCGGCTCGGCGATCATTGAGGTCGTCGCGGAGATGTACCTTGCCGGCATCATCACCGAGGATGGCGTCGTCGACGGATCGCTTGCCGCCAAGTCGCCCCGCATCGAAGCGTCCGGCCGCACCGCGACCTACGTGCTCCACGAAGGCAAGCAGCGCATCACCGTCACGCAGAACGACGTCCGCGCGATCCAGCTCGCGAAATCGGCACTCTATGCCGGCATCAAGCTCCTGATGGAGAAACAGGGCGTCGAGACCGTCGACACGATCTGCTTCGCCGGCGCCTTTGGCTCCTTCATCGACCCGAAATACGCGATGGTCCTGGGCCTGATCCCCGATTGCGACCTGTCCGACGTCAAGGCCGTCGGCAACGCGGCCGGCACCGGCGCGCTGATGGCGCTTCTCAACCGGGACCACCGCCGCGAGATCGAGGACACCGTCCAGCGCATCGACAAGATCGAGACCGCGCTCGAGCCGCATTTCCAGCAGCTCTTCATCGACGCGATGGCGCTGCCGAACAAGGTCGACCCGTTCCCCAAGCTCGCCGCGCAGGTGAAACTGCCCGAACGCAAGGCGACCCCCGCCACCGACGGAGACGCCGCACCTCGCCGCCGCTCACGCGAGGAACGTGCTGCAAGGCGCAACCGCGACTAGAACTTCCCCGTCTCGCGAAAACTCTCGAACGTCGCGCGGATATGGTCCGCCGCCGCCTTCACCGGCGCCGAGGCATCGGGTGCGACGATCATCGCCAGATTGTAGGTCGGCAGCAGTGGCAGTCCCTCTTCCGGCCCGAGCGCGACAATCTCTTCACCGATAAACGATTTCGGCAGCGGCGCGACTGCCAGATCCGACAGGATGGCCGAGCGCTGCCCCGCCGTGTGCGCGCTCATGTAGGCGATGCGGTATTCGCGCCCTGCCCGGCCCAGCGCCTCCAGCGCCGCCGCCCGCCAGACGCACCCCTCCTCCCAGATCGACACCGGCAGCGGCTCGCGCATATGCGCGCAACCGCCCTTGGCGCCGCCCCAGACGATCGGCTCGGTCAAGAGCACCTCCGCCTCGGCCGGGACCGAGCGGCAAACCGTGAACAGCGTGATGTCGAGCCCGCCCTCGTTCATGCGCCGGCGCAGATTGCTCGACTGATCGATGACGACGTCGACGGCGATTGCCGGGTGCGTCTGCGCGAAGCGCTTCAGCACATGCGGCAGCACCCGCTCGCCATAATCGTCGGGCGAACCCAAGCGCACCACACCTGAGATGTCAGGAATGATGAATTTCGACACCGCTTCACGGTTGAGCGCGATCAGGCGGCGCGCATAGCCGATCAGCATTTCGCCATCATTGGTCAGCGTCACGGACCGCGCGTCGCGCGAGAACACCGACCGGCCGAGAATCTCTTCGAGCTTCTTGATCTGCATCGAAACCGCCGAGGGCGTGCGGAACACCGCATTGGCCGCGGCCGTGAAGCTGCCGGTCTCCGCGATGGCCACGAACGTGCGCAGCACGTCCAGATCGAGCAGCGGCATCGGGTGATTGAGCGGGGCGTTCATGATCAACATTCCTGAATGATTGGATCATTTCATTTCGATTGATTGAACAATGGGGCAAGCGCATTGTCAATCCATCGAAGAGCAAGCGAACGAAAGGAGATTGCCATGTTCACGCTCTCCGCCTTCTCGCATCTGGTCGACGGCCTGCGCGCCATCCACCATCGCCAGCGCAGCGACGCGCTGATGAACAACCTGCCGGCGGAGACCCGCCGCGACATCGGCTGGCCCGATCGCTTCGCCTCCGGCACCGATGGCGACCGCTTCTGGGACGGGAGGAATTTCCGATGAGCCGCTCCCTGCTGTCGCGCCTGCGCGACCACATCGCAGCGCGCCGCGCCCGCCGTCGCCGCTTGGATGCCTTCCTGTTCTTCTCGGACCTGCCGCACGAGATGCAGACGGATCTGATGCGCCCGTCGCTGTTCGAGGCGTTCGAGGAAAATGCCCGCGCAGGCTTTCCCGCCTGCCCGCATCTCAGGCTTGGCTAGGCGCGAATGCAACACCTCCGCACGGAACTGAGGGATGTCGTTTTTGCATCGTCGCACTTCGCATTTGCAGCGCAAAAGCCTGTGGCGCATCCCTATATGTGCGGTAACGACGAACGACCCCACTCCATGATGCGAAGGCCGTTGCGCGTGTCATCAAAGATTGGAGACGTGTCATGAAGTTCCTGAACCGGTTTTTCGCCAAGAAGCGCTCGTCGAACATCGCGACAGCGCTCGAGCGCCAGCGGCTTGGCCGCACGATGCCCGGCCAGACCGGCGCGATGAATGCCTCGCGCCTCGGCCATTTCGTCTGATCGCTTTCATCATGTGCCTCACATGATGCCGCGCGGGACTTGAACGTCCCGCGCGGTTTTTTGCGCTGTGCGCCCTTCACGAAACCCTGCCGTCAAATTGCTGTCACCAAGCTGTCGCATTCCATTGACAGCTAAGGGTTTTCCTGTTGAGGCTGGCCGGAAAGCGACATGGAACCCAGCGTCGCGCGGCCTGTGGCGAGGTGTGGAATGAACGCACGAAATACCGTCAAGCGTTCGATCGTCTTCTTCCTGGTTCCCGAATTCACCATGATCGCCTTCGCGACGGCCATCGAGCCGCTGCGCGCCGCAAACCGCATGCTCGGCTACTCAGCCTATCAATGGCGACTGGCCAGCGTCGATGGCAAGCCGGTCAAGGCGTCGAACTCGGTCGAATGCGCGGTCGACACCTCGCTTGAGATTGAACGGCGCAAGATGACCGGCGGTGACCGGCCGTCCATGGTCATCGTCTGCTCGGGCGTCAACGTCGAGACCTATGCCAACAAGACGACTTTCGCCTGGCTTCGGGAGGAGTATAATCGCGGCGTCTCGATCGGCGGGCTGTGCACGGGCGCGCACGTGCTGGCAGCCGCCGGCCTCCTCTCCAACCGCCGCTGCGCGATCCACTGGGAAAACCTCCCCGGTTTTGCCGAAGCCTTCCCGAAGGCCAACGTCTTTGCCGATCTCTTCGAGGTCGACCAGAACATCTACACCTGCGCGGGCGGCACCGCCGCGCTCGACATGATGCTGAAGCTCATCGGCGACGATTTCGACGAGCATCTGGTCAACCGCGTCTGCGAGCAGGTCCTGACCGACCGCGTGCGCAGCCCGACCGACCGCCAGCGCCTGCCGCTGCGCGCCCGCCTCGGCGTCCAGAATTCCAAGGTTCTGACCATCATCGAGTTGATGGAGGCGAACCTCACCGAGCCCCTGTCGCTGATTGAGATCGCCGACCATGTCGGCCTGTCGCGCCGCCAGATCGAGCGCCTGTTCCGTCAGGAAATGGGCCGCTCGCCGGCGCGCTACTACCTAGAAATCCGCCTCGACCGCGCTCGTCATCTCTTGTTGCAATCGGCAATGCCTGTCGTCGAAGTCGCCGTGGCCTGCGGCTTCGTCTCCGCCTCGCATTTCTCCAAATGCTACCGCGAAGTCTACGCACGCTCGCCCCAGCAGGAGCGCGGCGAACGCCGGCAGTTGCTGGTGGCTTGATTGTTGACGCTCGACGCGCGGCATGGCCAGTTTCGGGTTCGGCTGGGTCGAAAGCGATGGATTTCGAGAACCGGAGCGGAGCGTACATTGAGTACGTGAGCACCGGAAGCGCAGGAAGCTGTCGCTTGCAGGCCAGCCGGGCCCGGAAATGGCCGTGCCGCTAAGGGTTCGGCCAGTTCCAGCTTCTATTCATCCACCTCTTCTCGCCGATCAGGCAATCATACGCCTCGTCATTCGCCACCTGCACCACCGGCGCGCGTTCCGCATAGCTCTGCCATGTCGGCGACCACGGTCCCGCAAGCTCCAGCACCAGCTTGCGCCGCACAGCCTCCGGAAACTGGCCCCAATCGTTCACCGGAATGACGAACGAGCCCGGCCCGCCGGTCACGCAGTACGAGTAGTATTCATCGAGATCCGGCACGTCGAAGACCGTGCTCATGCCGCCATTGGTCATCAGCGGCAGGCCGTTGACGATAATGCCCTGCGCCACCAGCCGGTCGCGCGCCTCGGCCACCGGGCTGCCCTGGTTGTTGGGTCCGTCGCCGGAAATGTCGACGACGCGGCGCAGGCCGCGATAGCTGCTCTCGGCGAAGAGGTCGCCGGCAAAGTCCAGCGCGCCTGAAATTGACGTGCGCCGTGCGCTGTTGGTGTTCTGCTGGCCGATCAGGACCGCCACGGCCTCGGCGTCCGCGCGCGATGCGATCACCGTCCAGGGCACGACGAGATAATGCGATTCGTCGCCCGCCCATTCGAACATGGCGAGCGCGATTTTGCCGTAGGCCCCGTCCTCGATCGCCTGGATCACGCTCTCATGCGTCAGCGCCGCGACATAGCCATCGCGCTGGATGCGCAGTTCCTCATAGGACATGGAAAGCGACACGTCGGCGGCCAGAACGAGCTGGACGTCGACGATTTCCTGTTCCGCAAAGGCCCGGTCGGTGGAAGCGATTGCCGTCATCAGCGCGAGTGCGACGCTGCCTGTGATCGAAGGAAGGGATCGAACAGTGACGGTCATGTCACGAGGATACGCACGATCCCACAATCACAAAGTGAAAAGCCCGAACGCGCCGGGCTTCTCCATTCACGATGACGTTACGTCAGAGACGCTTACCCATCCGCGCGCAATGCCGCATTTTCCGCGTCGAACGGGCTTTCGGCAATCACCGTCGCCTTGTGCGGCTTGCCGAGAATCTGGATTTCCAGCTCCGTTCCCTCAGCCGCGAACTCCGGCTTGACCATCGCCAGCGCGATGCTCTTGCCCACGCGCCAGCCATAGCCGCCATGGGTCGCGCGGCCGACGAGCACACCGTCCTTGTGGATCGCCTCGTTGCCGCGCGCGTCGCTGTCCGTCACGCCATGCACTTCGAGTGTCACGAAATTCCAGTTCGCGCCGGTCTCCTTCAGCTTCACCAGCGCGTCGCGGCCGATGAAGTCGCCCTTGTCGGGATGGACGAATCGGTCGAGCCCGCTTTCCCAGGCCGAATATTCGATCGAGAGTTCGCGCGGAATGAGCCGGTAGCTCTTCTCGATCGCCATCGCCGTCATCGCGCGGATGCCGAACGGCTTGATGCCGAATTCGGCGCCCGCTTCCATCAGCGCGTCGAAGATCGCATTCTGCTGCTCGATCGGGTGGTGCAGTTCCCAGCCCAGTTCGCCAACGAAGTTGACCCGCAGCGCATGGGCCGTCGCCGTCCCAACGGCAATCTCCTTGCCCGACAGCCAAGGGAAGTCCGCGTTCTTCAGACTGGTGCGGGTGAGCTTCTTCAGGACATCGCGGCTCTTCGGGCCAGCCAGCACGAGAACGCCGTACATCTGCGTGATCGGCTGAAGGACCACCGAACCATCTGTCGGCGCGAGCTTGGCGAGCACGTCATGGTCATGCGCCTCGTAGGCACCGGCCGAGACGAGGTAGAACCGCCCTGGCTTCCATTCATAGACCGTGAACTCGCTCTTTACGCCGCCGGTCCTCGTCAAGAGATGCGTCAGCGCGATGCGCCCGCGCTTCTTCGGAATGTTGTTGGCGAGGATCGACTCCAGCCATGCGCGAGCGCCGGGGCCGGAGACTTCCATCTTGGCGAAGGCAGACATGTCGAGCACGCCGACATTCTCATGCACGTTCTTCACTTCCGCGCCGACATGGTCGAAATAGTTGGAGCGGCGGAACGACCAGCGCTCGACGATCCGGCCATCGTCCAGCGCGGGTGCATGGTTGTGATTGGTCAAGACGTCCGCGCCGACGCCGAGTTCGGCTGCTGGCACCTCGTAGCCTTCTGGCGCGAACCAGTTGGCGCGCTCCCAGCCATAGACCGACCCGAACACCGCGCCCATCTGCTTCAGCCGCGAATAGACCGGCGTCGTCTTCAAGGGGCGCGCGGCGGCGCGTTCCTCGTCGGGATAGTGCATGGTGAAGACGTTGGCGTAGGCTTCCTCGTTCTTTGCCTTGAGGTAACCCTCGGTCGCGTAAGGCCCGAAGCGGCGCGGGTCGACGCCCATCATGTCGATGGTCGGCTCGCCGTCGACGATCCATTCGGCCAATTGCCAGCCGGCGCCGCCGGCCGCCGTCACGCCGAACGAATGGCCTTCGTTCAGCCAGAAATTCTTCAGGCCCGGCGCAGGCCCGATGATCGGCGAGCCATCCGGCGTATAGGCGATGGCGCCGTTATAGACCTTCTTGATGCCGACTTCGCCGAAGGCCGGCACGCGCGCAATCGCCGTTTCGATATGCGGCATCAGCCGCTCGAGTTCCTCCTGGAAAAGTTCGTATTCCGATTCGTCCGAAGGCCCGTCGACATAGCAGACCGGCGCGCCATGCTCATAAGGCCCGAGCAGCAGCCCGCCATTTTCCTCACGCATGTACCAGGACGAATCGCTCTCGCGCAGCACGCCCATCTCGGGCAGGCCCTGCTTCTTGCGCTCGACGATGGCCGGATGCGGCTCGGTGACGATGTACTGATGCTCGACCGGGATGACAGGCACGTTGAGCCCGACCATTTCGCCGGTCTTGCGCGCGAAATTGCCGGTGGCCGAAACGATGTGCTCCGCTTCGATGTCGCCCTTGTCCGTCTTCACCAGCCACTTGCCGTCGGACGTCTGCTCGATCGCTGTAACGGTCGTGTTGCGATAGATCGTGGCGCCGCGGTCGCGCGCGCCCTTGGCCAGCGCTTGTGTCAAATCGGCCGGCTGGATGTAGCCGTCGTCGGGATGCTGGATGCCGCCCAGAAGACCGTCCGTCTCGCACAGCGGCCAGATCTCCTTGATCTGCTCGGGCGTCAGGATATTCACCGGAATGCCCAGCGTCTCGGCGACGCCGGCGTAATACATGTATTCGTCCCAGCGGTCCTTGGTGCGGGCAAGGCGGATATTGGTCACCTGGGAGAAACCGACATTCATGCCGGTCTCTTCCTGGAGCTCCTGGTAGAACTTCACCGAATAGCGATGAATCTGGCCGACCGAATAGCTCATGTTGAAGAGCGGCAAGAGGCCCGCCGCGTGCCAAGTCGAGCCCGAGGTCAGCTCCTTGCGCTCGATCAGGACGACGTCCGACCAGCCCTTCTTCGCAAGGTGATAGAGCGTCGAGACGCCGACCACGCCTCCACCGATGACGACCGCGCGCGCTTTGTCTTTCATGTCCCCGGATGCTCCCCGAATAAGAGATTGGCAGCGCAGCTTTCGTCGTGCGGACTGCATCGAATTTCGCGGACAATAGGATGGCGCGAAAGCCGGTTTCAGGCCTGTTTGCGACATCGCGGAAACGCCCCGCGACGCAGGCGATTTCGCGTTCGCAAAGGTCGGCATAACGAAAGCCGATGGCGCTTTATTTGCGTTGGCCGGCGGGCGTGATCTATACCGTCCCCCAGTCGCAACGCTTCATTCGAGCGGGGACCCGCATGGCCGAATACTCGTTCCTTTCTCTCCTGAGGAACGCCTTCACCGGAAACGAGGACTGGAAACCGGCCTGGCGCAAGCCGGACCCGCGTCCCTCCTATGACGTCATCGTCATCGGCGGTGGCGGACATGGGTTGTCGACCGCCTACTACCTTGCCAAGGAGCACGGCATCACCAATGTCGCCGTGCTCGAAAAGGGCTATCTCGGCTCCGGCAATGTCGGCCGCAACACCACCATCGTGCGCTCGAACTACCTGCTGCCCGAAAATATCCGCTTCTACGAACACTCGCTGAAGCTGTGGGAAAACCTCTCACACGACTTGAACTACAACGTCATGTTCTCCCAGCGCGGCGTCCTCAACCTCGCCCACACGCCCGCGCAGATGGACGAGCATGCGCGGCGCGGCAACGCGATGCGCCACGAAGGCGGCGATGCCGAACTGCTCGGCCGCGAGGAAGTCGCGCGCATGGTGCCCGGCCTCGACATGTCTTCCTCCGCACGCTTCCCCGTCCTCGGCGGCCTGCTCCAGCCCCGCGCCGGCACCGCCCGCCACGATGCGGTCGCCTGGGGCTATGCCCGCGGCGCCGACCGTCGCGGCGTCGACATCCTTGAGAACTGCGAAGTCACCGGCTTCCTGCGCGAGGGCGAGCGCGTCGTCGGCGTCACCACCACGCGCGGCGAGATCCGCGCCAAGAAGGTCGCCGTCGCCGTCGCCGGCTCGACCGGGCGCGTCATGAAGCTCGCAGGCATCGACAATCTGCCGATCGAAAGCCACGTCCTCCAGGCCTTCGTCTCCGAATCGCTGAAGCCCCTCATCAACCAGGTCGTGACCTTCGGCGGCGGACACCTCTACGTCTCGCAATCCGACAAGGGCGGGCTCGTCTTCGGCGGCGATCTCGACGGCTACAACACCTATGCCCAGCGCGGAAACCTGCCGCTGGTCGAGGAGGTGATGAGCGAACTCCTCGCAATGTTCCCCAACCTTGCCCGCGTGCGCCTCCTGCGATCCTGGGGCGGCGTCATGGACATGTCGATGGACGGTTCGCCGATCATCACCCCTGGGCCCCTGCCCGGCATGTTCCTGAACTGCGGCTGGTGCTATGGCGGCTTCAAGGCGACGCCCGCCTCCGGCTGGTGTTTTGCGCACACCATCGCGCGCGGCGAAGCCCACCCCTTGAACGCCGCCTTCACGCTCGACCGCTTTTCCCGCGGCATCCTGATCGACGAAAAAGGCCAGGGCGCCACGCCCAAATGGCATTGAAAGTGCGCCCATGCTGATCGCCTGCCCCTATTGCGGCCCCCGCGACCTGTCCGAGTTCACCTATCAGGGCGACGCCAACCGCACCCGCCCGAACCCGATGTCGAACGACCAGTCGGCCTGGAACGCCTATGTCTACGAGCGCATCAACACGGCCGGCGACCACCGTGAGTTCTGGCAACATTCCGGCGGCTGCCGCGCGCATCTTGCCGTCGTCCGCTCGACGTTGACGCACGAGATCAAGTCCGTCGCCTTCGCCCGCGAGGCCGTGAAATGAGCCCGCGCCGCGCGCATAATGGCGGCCGCATCGACCGCTCGACGACGCTGCGCTTCATCTTTGACGGCACCGCGATGACCGGTCACGCCGGCGACACGCTCGCTTCGGCGCTTCTGGCCAACGGCATTTCGGTGGTCGGCCGCTCGTTCAAATACCACCGCCCGCGCGGCGTCTTTTCCGCCGGCATCGAAGAGCCGAACGCGCTCGTCACGGTCATCAAAGGCAAGCTGCGCGAACCCAACATTCCGGCAACGCAGATCGAGCTCTATGACGGCCTCGCCGTCGAAAGCCAGAACCGCTTCCCATCGCTCAGCCTCGACATCGGCGCGGCGAACGGCCTTGCCGGCAACCTCTTCGCCGCCGGCTTCTACTACAAGACCTTCATGGGCCCGGTCGTCGGACCGCTGAAGGGCACGCGCTTCTGGATGTTCTGCGAGCATTTCATCCGCCGCGCCGCCGGCCTCGGCCGTGCGGGCCATGAGCCCGACACCGACCGCTACGAGAAGATGTATGGCTTTTGCGACGTGCTCGTCGTCGGCTCCGGACCCGCCGGGCTGACGGCCGCGAGGCGCGCTGCGACCGAAGGCAAGCGCGTCTTCCTCGCCGAGCAGGAGCCCGAATTCGGCGGCTCGTTGCGCTGGAAATCCGCCATCATCGACGGCAGTTCCGCTGCCGACTGGGTCGCCGCCACGCTGGTCGAACTCGCCTCCCTGCCCAACGTCACCCTCCTGCCCCGCACCACCGTCTGGGGCTATTACGACGACAACGCCCTCGCCGCCCTCGAACGCGTCACCGACCACAAGGCACACGCCGCCATCGGCGAGCCGCGCCAGCGCCATTGGACGATCCGTGCCAAGGATGTCGTCCTCGCCACGGGCGCCTTCGAGCGCCCCATCGTGTTCCCCGGCAACGACCGGCCCGGCGTCATGCTCGCCGCCGGCGCCGCGCGCTACGCCACCGAATTCGGCGTCCTGCCGGGCGAGCGCATCGCCATCTTCGCCAACAATGATTCCGCCTACGAATCCGCCCTCGCGCTGAAGGATGCCGGCGCCGAGATCGCCGCCATCGTCGACGTCCGTGCCGGCGTCTCCGTCGCGGCGCGCGAACTCGCCCGCGAGGCCGGTGGGGAATTGCTGCTCGGCTACGCCGTCACCAACACGTCCGGCGCGCGGCGCCTGCGCGAGATCGAGGTCCAGCCCTTTGCGGATGGAAAGGTGAAGGAGGGAGCCACGCGTGCCTTCGCCGTCGATTGCCTCGCCGTTTCCGGCGGCTGGTCACCGGCGATCCACCTCGCCAGCCAGGCCGGCCACGCGCCGCAATGGGACGAGGCTTTGCAAGCCTTCCTGCCACCCGCGCCCACACAGCGCTGGACCGGTGCCGGCGCCTTCACCGGCGCATTCTCGACGGCGTCCGCGATTGGCGGCAACATCGCCGTCAACGAGCCCGAAATCGAATACGAACCTGCCCCGGTCTTCGAAATCCGCCCGACCGGCAAGAAGTCCGGCAAGGCCTTCGTCGACCTCCAACACGACGTTACCGCCTCCGACATTCGCCTCGCACACCGCGAAGGCTTCCAGTCCGTCGAGCACCTGAAGCGCTATACGACGCTCGGCATGGCAACCGACCAGGGCAAATCGTCCAACGTTCCCGGTCTTGCGATCATGGCCGCCGCACGCGGCCTGCCGATCCCGGAAGTCGGCACCACCCGCTTCCGCCCGCCCTTCTCCGCCGTCTCGCTCGGCGCGCTCGCCGCCGACCGGCACCGGCATTTCAAGCCCGAACGGCTGACGCCGATGCACGACTGGCACGTCGCGCGTGGCGCGCGCATGTATGCCGCCGGCCTCTGGTATCGCCCGATGATCTACGGCACCGGCGGCGAGACGGTCGAGCAGGCCTATGTCCGCGAGGCCAAAGCCGTGCGCGCCTCCGTCGGCATCGTCGACGTCTCGACGCTCGGCAAGATTGCCGTCCAGGGCCCCGACGCTGCCGAACTTCTCGACCGCGTCTACACCAACATGTTCTCGACGCTCCCCGTCGACAAGGCCCGCTATGGCCTGATGCTGCGCGAGGAAGGCATCGCCTTCGACGACGGCACGACATGGCGGCTCGGCGAGCACGATTTCCTGATGACGACGACCACGGCCAATGCCGGCAAGGTCATGCAGCATCTGGAATATTATCTCGACTGCGTCTGGCCGGATCTGCGCGTCCACGTCACCTCCGTCACCGACGAATGGGCGGGCGCGGCGGTCGCCGGCCCGAATGCCCGCCGCGTGCTCGAAGCCTGCGTCGACGGCACCGGCGTCGACAATGACGCGCTCCCCTTCATGGGCATCGTCCGAGGCGAGATCGCCGGCGCGCCGGTCATGATCTGCCGCCTCTCCTTCTCGGGCGAACTCGCCTATGAGGTCTATTGCGGCGCCGGCCACGGCCAGCACGTATGGGACGCGCTGATGAATACCGGCCAGGCTTTCGACATCGTCCCCTATGGTCTCGAGGCGCTTGGCACGCTGCGCATCGAAAAAGGCCATGTCACCGGTGCGGAGATCGACGGGCGCACGAGCCCGCGCGATCTTTACCTCGACTGGATGCTGTCGAAGAAGAAGCCCTATATCGGCTCGGCCATGGTCGACCGCGAAGGGCTCGTCGCGTCCGACCGCGTCCGGCTCGTCGGCGTCGTCGCTCTCGACGACCGACCGCTCCAAGGCGGCGCTCACATAGTCGAACGGCTCGGCGAAGAGCCGCGTGGATCGATCGGCCACATCACCGCCTTCTGTTTCTCGCCCGCGCTCGGCAAATACATTGCGCTTGCAATGGTCAAGGGCGGCAAGGCCCGCCATGGCCAGCGTGCCTTCGTGTCGGACCCGGTGCGCAACCGCTACGGCCCTGTCGAGATCGTCAGCCATCACTTCTTCGATCCCGAAGGGAGCCGCATGCATGGTTGAGATCGTCTCCCCGCTCGAACCAGTCTATCGTCGTGGCGCGCACGGCAATCGCGACGGCGGTTCTCGCATCACCCTGTCCGAAACCCAGCCCGGTTCCATCGTCCAGCTCGCCGCATGGCCGGGTCAAGATGACGCCATGCGTGCGGTCGTCAAGACCGTCACCGGCCTTGACGTCGTTGCCGCTCCGGGCGCCGGCGCGGTGGATGAAAGCAGCGCCGCCTTCGCCTTCGCCCCCGGCCGTTGGCTCGTCGTGGATCAGGCCGAAGGCGTCGGCCAAACGTTTCGCGATAAGGTCAGTGCCGATCTCGGCACGGTCTGCGACCTCTCGCACGGCCGCACCGCCATCGCCGTCGAGGGCGAGAAAGCGGAACGCCTCCTGTCGAAATTCTATGCCCTCGATTTCTTCCCGGGCGTATTCCCTGTAGGCGGGGCGAAATCTACCACGCACCACGACGTCTTCACGCTCATCCAGCGCACAGGTACCGACCGTTTCGAACTCTACGTCTACCGCTCCTTCGCCCGCTCGTTCTGGCACCTTCTCTGCGCCAGCGCGGAAGAGTTCGGCTACACGGTCGAGTGATAGGCAGCGCCAGTTGTCAGCGGCGTCTTACGGCCGAGCTTTGCACAAGGTGACCCCCACCCTCACTTCACGAATGAAACGAATTCCTCAAGCGGTGCCCGCTCCGACCGAAGGCTGTTTTCCGGCTTCGTTTCATCCTCGTAACCTAGCGCCATGCCGCAGACGATGATTTCCTCACCGGGAATGTCGAGCACCGGCCGGATCTGCCTGTGATATGGCGCGAACGCGGCCTGCGGGCAGGTGTGCAGGCCCCTGCCCCGCGCCGCGATCATGATCGATTGCAGGAACATGCCGTGGTCGATCCACGAGCCCGTGTTCAGCCGCCTGTCGATGGTGAAGATCATGCCGACCGGCGCGTCGAAGAAGGAGAAGTTGCGATCGTGCTGCGCGCGCATCCGCTCGACCTCGCGCTTGCCGATGCCTAGCAGGCTGTAGAGCGCGAACCCGACAGCGCGCCGGCGCGTCAGATAGGGTTCGAAAAACTGGTCGGGATAATATTTGTATTCGTCCCAGGCGATCTTCTCGGCGCGGATGCCTGAATCGAGGATCGCGTCGGTCACCGCCTGTTTCTTCTGGCCAGTGACGACATAGACTTTCCAGGGCTGCATGTTTGTGCCGGAAGGCGCGCGTGCGGCGATTTCGAGAATATCGCGGACGGTCGCCTCGTCCACCGGCGTCGGCAGAAAGGCGCGCACCGATTTCCGCGAATTGATCGCCTCGTCGACGATTGCGGATTCATCGATGATGGAAGTCTTGGTGTCCGGAGCCAACATCCGAAATTCCTTGCGTTGCAGGGCGCGACTCAACCCGAGGCGCCCGGTTCGCCGGGGCAGCGTGCCCCGCATAGGCCATGCCATGCCAGTGCGCAAATCCTTTGAGCCAGCATCGCGAAAGCTGTTGCCTTTTCCACCGCCCCTTGCACCCTTCCGGCAAAAAGGGGGAAATCGATGAGCGAACTGCCAAGCCAGGCCCGCGTGGTAATCATCGGTGGTGGCGCGGTCGGCGTCTCCGCGCTCTTCCATCTCGCCAAGGCCGGCTGGACCGATTGCGTTCTTCTGGAGAAAAACGAGCTAACTTCCGGCTCGACATGGCATGCCGCCGGCAACGTCCCGACCTTCTCCTCGTCCTGGTCGGTCATGAACATGCAGCGCTATTCGGCGCAGCTCTATCGCGGATTGGCCGACGAGGTCGGCTACCCGATGAACTACCACGTCACCGGTTCGGTCCGTCTCGCCCACACACATGAGCGGATGCAGGAGTTCGCGCGCGTCAAATCCATGGGCCGCCACCAAGGCATGGACATCGACATTCTCGGCCTCGACGATCTCAGATCGCGCTACCCGTTCGTTGAGACCCACGACCTCAAGGGCGCGCTCTACGACCCGAACGATGGCGATATCGACCCCGCGCAATTGACGCAGGCCCTCGCAAAAGGCGCACGCGACCTCGGCGCGAAGATCGTCCGCTTCTGCCCCGTCACCGGCGTCCGCCGCGAAAAAGACCTCTGGAAGATCGCGACGCCGAAGGGCGAGATCGCGTGCGAATTCGTCGTCAACGCCGCCGGCTACCGCGCGGGCGAAGTTGGTCGGATGTTCGGCCGCGACATCCCGATGATGGTGATGAGCCATCAATACATCCTGTTCGAGGAAATCCCCGAACTCGCCGCCTGGACGAAGGAGGTCGGCCACAAGCTGCCGCTCCTGCGCGACGTCGATTCCTCCTATTACCTGCGCCAGGAAAAATCCGGCATGAATCTCGGTCCCTACGAGCGCAATTGCCGCGCGCACTGGGCGAACGCCGCCGATCCGATGCCCGACGATTTCTCCTTCCAGCTCTTCCCCGACGATCTCGACCGCCTCGAATGGCACCTCGAAGACGCCGTCAAGCGTGTGCCCATCCTCGGCACCGCCGGCCTGTCCAAGATCATCAACGGCCCGATCCCCTACACGCCTGATGGCAACCCGCTGATCGGCCCAATGCCGGGCGTGCCGAACGCCTTCGAGGCCTGCGTCTTCACCTTCGGCATCGCGCAGGCGGGCGGGGCCGGCAAGGTTTTGGCCGAATGGGTCACCCAAGGCGCGACCGAATGGGACATGTGGTCCTGCGACCCACGGCGTTTCACGAGCTTCGCCGCCGCGCCCGACTATGCCGTTGCCAAGGGCATGGAGGTCTACGGCCACGAATACGCCATCCACTTCCCGCGCCATGCCTGGCCGGCGGGCCGCCCCGCCAAGCTCTCCCCCATCCACGACCGCATCGCCGCCCTCGGCGCCCAGTTCGGCGCCACCAATGGCTGGGAACGCACCAACTGGTACGCACAGCCCGGCGACGACACGTCTGAAGAAGCAACCCAGACCTTCAACCGCGACGGCCCCTGGCAAAAGCGCATTCGCGAGGAATGCCACGCCGTGCGCGACGCCGCCGGCATCCTCGACCTCCCCGGCTTCTCGCGCTTCCGCCTGCAAGGCGACGGCGCGCGCGACTGGCTGGCCACGCTCGTCACCGGCAATGTCCCAGCACCCGGCCGAATCGGCCTTGCCTATTTCGCAGACGCCAAGGGCCGGCTCGTCACCGAAATGTCGATCATGGCGCTTGGCCACGACTTCTTTTTCCTGATCACCGCCGCCGCAGCCGAACGACACGACTTCGAGTGGTTGTCGAACCATTTGCCGCAAGGCTCCGCCATCTCGCTGCAAAACGTCACCGACGCCTTTTCCTGCCAGATCCTCACCGGCCCCGCGTCACGCGCCATCCTGTCCGAAATCACCGACGCCGACCTGTCGCAACCCTGGCTCACCCATCAATCCGCGCAGATCGCCGGCCACTGGTGCCAGCTCGTCCGCGTCTCCTTCGCCGGCGAACTCGGCTGGGAAATCCACACCAAGACCGACGACACAGCCCCCATCTTCGATGCCGTCTGGGCCGCCGGTCAGAACCACGGCCTCGAGCCCTTCGGCATGTTCGCGCTCGATTCGCTGCGCCTCGAAAAGGGCTATCGCGGCTGGAAGCAGGACCTGTCGACCGACTATTCCGTCCTGCAATCCGGCCTCGAACGCTTCGTCAAATGGGACAAGCCCGACTTTCTCGGCAAAGCTGCGCTGGCCGCCGAAAAACAGCGCGGCATCACCAGGCACTTTGCCCTCCTCACCCTCGACGCCCCCGGCGACTGCGACGCGCCCTACATGTCGACCGTCTGGCGCAATGGCGAAATCGTCGGCGAAACGACCTCCGGCGGCTGGGGCCACCGCGTGGACCAGTCGATCGCCCTTGCCATGCTGCGCTCCGATTGTGCAGAACCGGGCACCACGGTCGAGGTCGAAATCTTCGGCGCGCGCTTTTCCGCCACGGTCCATGGCGACGCGCCCCTCTGGGACCCGGCCAACGCCCGACTCAAAGCCTGAAGGTTCTGCCATGCCCACCCCGTCCACCCGCATTTCCGGCATCATTCCCTCCGGCAAGGATGGCTGGGAGGTGCATTTCGAGGCCTACACGCGCAAGCAGGCCGGCGAGGCGATCACCATGCTGTCGGTCGGCGACCATGATTTCGACACGCCGAGCGAGACGGTCGAGGCGTGCGTGCGCGAGGTTCGCGCCGGCCACCACCACTATACGAACCTGCCCGGCATACCGCGCCTGCGCCGCGCCATGGCCGCCGTCTCGGCCGAATCCACCGGCGTCCCCACGACCGCCGACCAGGTCCTCGCCACCCCCGGCGGCCAGTCCGCGCTCTTCGCCGCCGTCACCGCGACGCTTGATCCCGGCAGCCACGCCATCGTCGTCGCGCCCTATTACGCGACATATCCCGGCACGTTCCGCGCCGTCGGCGCCGGCTTCACCGTCGTCGAAACCCGCGCCGAAGACGGCTTCCAGCCCGACGCCGCCGCCATCGAAAAGGCGATCGAGCCCAACACCCGCGCGATCCTCATCAACTCGCCGAACAACCCGACCGGCGCGATCTACACCCGCGAAAGCCTCGAAAAGCTCGCCGATATCTGCATCCGCCACGATCTCTGGCTGCTCTCCGACGAAGTCTACTGGTCGATCACCGGCGGCCGCGAACACGTCTCGCCGCGCGCCCTGCCCGGTATGAAGGAGCGCACCCTCGTCATCAATTCCATGTCGAAGAGCCATGGCATGACCGGCTGGCGCATCGGCTGGCTCACCGGCCCCGAACCGATGATCTCGCTCCTCATCAACCTCAACCTCGTCACCACCTACGGCCTGCCAGACTTCGTCTCGCGCGCAGCAACGGATGCCCTCGAAAACCGCTACGGCGTCGACGACATCGCCGCCCGCTACGCCGCCCGCCGCACGATTTTCCTCGACGCGCTGGCTGGGGCCAACGACATCGTCGTGCGCGGGTCCGAGGGTGGCATGTACATCATGCTCGACATCTCCGCCGTCGACCCGGATTGCGAAGCCTTCGCCTGGGCGCTGCTCGAAGCGGAAAAGATCGCCGTCATGCCGGGCTCCAGCTTCGGCGACGCCGCCAGCGGCCACATCCGCATCAGCCTCACCCAGCCCGACGACATCCTCCGCGACGCCGCCATCCGCCTGAAACGCTTCGTCGGTGGATACAAGCGGAACGCGGCGTAGTGGAGAGTCGGCTACCCCCACCCCGCACCCCTCCCCATAAGGGGGAGGGAGACCGACACGCAGCGACCCATTCTGCACCGTCGCTCCAGGCGGAACCGCGAAGTGGACGCCCTCCCTCCCCCTTTTGGGGAGGGATAAAGGGTGGGGGTTCCCACGCGCAGTCGTCTCGGATTCCCGTCACGCCCGACCCTCAAGCACCAAAGGTCACCGCATGACCGCCCTCCCCGCCCGCGCCCGCGCCGTCATCATCGGCGGCGGCATTTCCGGATGCTCCGTCGCCTACCATCTGGCAAAGCTCGGCTGGCGCGACATCGTGCTTCTCGAGCGCAAGCAGCTCACCTCCGGCACGACATGGCACGCTGCCGGCCTCGTCGGTCAGCTTCGCGCCTCGCGCAACATGACGCGGCTGGCGAAATATTCCGCGGATCTCTACACCAAACTCGAGGTCGAAACCGGCGTCGCCACCGGCATGCGGCAGGTCGGCTCGATCACCGTCGCCCTCACCGACGAGCGCAAGGAGGAAATCTTCCGCCAAGCCTCGCTCGCCCGTGCCTTCGATGTCGACGTGCGCGAAATTTCGCCTGCCGAGGTCAAGGAGATGTACCCGCATCTCAACATCGACGGCGTCAAGGCCGGCGTTCACCTGCCGCTCGACGGCCAGTCCGACCCCGCCAACATCGCCATGGCACTCGCCAAGGGCGCCCGCCAGAACGGCGCGGCCATCGCCGAGAACGTCAAGGTCACGGCGGTTCACAGCAAGAACGGCCGCGTCTCCGGCGTTTCGTGGGAGCAGAACGGCGAAGCCGGCACGATCGAAACCGACATCGTCGTCAATTGCGCCGGTATGTGGGCGCGCGATCTCGGCGCGGCCTCGGGCGTCACGATTCCGCTCCACGCCTGCGAGCACTTCTATCTCATCACCGAGCCTATCGCGGACCTCGGCCGCCTGCCCGTCCTGCGCGTGCCGGACGAGTGCGCCTATTACAAGGAAGACGCCGGCAAGATGATGCTCGGCGCGTTCGAGTCCAAGGCCAAGGCTTGGCCGCCGATCGGCGAGCGCATCCGCGAAGATTTCTGCTTCGACCAGTTGCAGGAGGATTTCGCCCATTTCGAACCGATCCTCGAAATGGGCGTCAACCGCATGCCGATGCTGGGCTCGGCCGGCATCCACACCTTCTTCAACGGCCCCGAAAGCTTTACGCCCGACGACCGCTACTATCTCGGCGAGGCACCCGAGCTTGCCGGATACTGGGTCGCAGCCGGCTACAATTCCATCGGCATCGTCTCGTCCGGCGGCGCCGGCATGGCGCTCGCCCAGTGGATGAACGATGGCGAGCCGCCGTTCGACCTGTGGGAAGTCGACATCCGCCGCGCCCAGCCCTTCCAAAAGAACCGTGCCTATCTGCGCGAACGCGTCTCCGAAACGCTCGGCCTCCTCTATGCCGACCACTTTCCTTACCGCCAGATGGAAACCTCGCGCGGCATCCGCCGCTCGCCCCTCCACGAACATCTGAAAGCGCGCGGCGCGGTCTTCGGCGAGGTCGCCGGTTTCGAGCGCGCGAACTGGTTCGCCAGGGACGGCCAGGAGCGCGCCTATCGCTATTCCTGGCAGTGGCAGAATTGGTTCGACAACCAGCGCGACGAGCACTTGGCCGTTCGCAACAATGTCGGCCTGTTCGACATGACCTCTTTCGGGAAAATCCGCGTCGAAGGCCGCGATGCCTGCGTCTTCCTCCAAAAGCTCTGCGCCAACGATCTCGACGTCGCCCCCGGCCGCATCGTCTACACGCAGATGCTCAACGCACGCGGCGGCATCGAAAGCGACCTCACCGTTACGCGGCTCTCGCAAACCGCGTTCTTCCTCGTCGTGCCCGGCGCGACGCTCCAGCGCGATCTCGCCTGGCTGCGCCGGCATCTGGCCGACGAATTCGTCGTCATCACCGATGTCACCGCCGCCGAAGCGGTCCTTTGCCTCATGGGCCCGCGCGCGCGGGAAATGATTCAATCCGTGAGCCCCGACGATTTTTCGAACGAAACCAATCCGTTCGGCACGTTTCAGCATGTCGAGATCGGCATGGGCCTCGCCCGCGCCCATCGCGTCACCTATGTCGGCGAACTTGGCTGGGAACTTTACGTCCCGACCGATCAGGCGGCCCATGTCTTCGAGGCCATCGAACAGGCAGGCGCCGATTTCGACCTGAAACTCTGCGGCCTCCACACGCTCGATTCCTGCCGCATCGAAAAGGCGTTTCGCCATTTCGGCCACGACATCACCGACGAGGATCACGTGCTCGAAGCCGGCCTCGGCTTTGCGGTGAAGACGGCCAAGGGCGATTTCATCGGCCGCGATGCCGTGTTGCGCACCAGGGAAGCCGGCCTGTCGCGCCGGCTCGTCCAGTTCAAACTTACCGATCCGCAGCCGCTGCTCTTCCACAACGAGGCGATCGTGCGCGACGGCGAGATCGTCGGCACGATCACATCCGGCAATTACGGTCACCATCTCGGCGGCGCGATCGGCCTTGGGTACGTGCCGTCGAAGGGCGAAACGGCCGACGCCCTGCTGGCCTCGACCTACGAGATCGAGGTGGCGGGCATTCGCCACCCCGCAACCGCCTCACTTAAGCCGATGTACGACCCGGCCTCCGAACGCGTGCGGATGTAGGGGTCAATCGTCGAACAGGAAAATGTCCTGGCCGCACCGATAGACGGGACACTGGTTCGCATCCCGCGTCTGGACCGAGGCGATCACTGGAACGCTCGGATGACTGCAGAACTGGCGCGATGCGACATAGCGATCATAAGTAAACTGGCCGGTCGTCAGCACGACCGCGCCATTGTCGACGATCAGTTGCTGCACCTGCGCACACGACATTGCTCGGCTGTCCGGCCGGCCCTGCGCGCTCGCACAGGCAATCGTCGCCGCCACCAGAATTGCCACCAGCGAGATTCGTTTCACGGCACGGTCCTCCGTCATGTTGCCGATGCGCCTAAAGGAATGCGGCCGCCAGAAAGGCCACGAGCACGACACCGGAAACGATGATCGTCAATCGCCAGCTAAACCCGTTGCTCATTTCCGGTCCAGGCCCATAATCGCGCCCGTCGCCCAGCATGATGCTCGGGGCATCTGCAGGGGTCAGGCGAACCGTCGGTCCGCCATTTTCGTCATTGCTGATTTCGACGACCTTCGACTGGTCGAGGATATCGCGTTCGAAATAGGTCATCTCATCCCTTGCCCGGCTGCAGCCAGCCCGTTGGTAATCGAATTGTGTTGCCTATATGGCCGGATAACGTCTCCGATCGGGCGCGTGTTCCGCGACTTCAACGAAGGGTGAACATCATCTCCACCAGACCGCTGAAAATTCACGACATCCCCTGCCCGCCCGAACGGCTTGCCGTGTTCCTCGATTTCGACGGCACGCTCGCCGACATCGTCGAACATCCCGACGACGTTCAGCTGCCCGCGACCACGGCAGAAGCGCTCGCGAAACTCGCAACCCGCACGTCGGGCGCGATCGCGATCGTGACCGGCAGGCCGATCGCGCAGATCGACGCGCTGGTCGATCCGCTCGTCCTCCCGGTCGCCGGCGTCCACGGCATGGCGCGACGCGGCTTCGATGGACGGCTTCATTCGACCCAGCACGACGCCACGCTGTTCGCCGAGATCCAGACGCGCCTCACGCGCCTTCATCTCGAACTTCCCGGCACGATGATCGAGATCAAGCCCGGCTCAATCGCCTTCCACTATCGGCGTCGTCCCGAACTTGCCCCGACCATGGCCGAGACGGTCCACGACGTTCTCGGTGAACTCGAAGGCTTGGACATCTTGCACGGAAAGATGGTCGTCGAGGTCAAAACCGGTCACGCGCAAAAGGGCGACGCCATCCGCGCCTTCATGTCGGAGGCACCGTTCGCCGGCCGCGTGCCGCTTTTCGCGGGCGACGACGTCACGGACGAGTTCGGTTTCGCGGCGGTTCGCGACCTGGATGGCATCGCGATCAAGATCGGTCCGGGCGAAACGGCCGCCGAGTGGCGTGTCGACGATCCGGACGGCTTCAGGGAATGGCTCGAGCGCCTTGCCGATTCTGCCTAAATTTGCATCGCCATCAGATGTTGCTAAAACCATGCGCAGATTTTCGACGATCGCAATGGATCAAATGGCCACCCAACGGGTTCGGCCGACGAACGAAGCATAGGAGATTTTGACAGTGGGTAGACTGGTGGTCGTCTCGAACCGGGTCGCGGACCTGACGAAATCGACACAGTCGGGTGGACTTGCGGTCGGCCTTGCCGACGCGCTGAAACGGCGCGGCGGGCTTTGGGTGGGCTGGAGTGGGGAAACGTCAACCGATGCGGACGACGCCACGCCGGAACTGACGACGGCCGGAAACGTCGCGATGGCGACGATCCCGCTGACCCCGGACGACTACGCCAATTACTATCTCGGCTTCGCAAACTCCGTCCTCTGGCCGCTCTTCCACTACCGGCTCGACCTCGTCGACTTCCACTCCGAATTTCTCGACAGCTACCGGAAGGTGAACCGCCGCTTCGCCGACTCGCTCCTCCCGCTGCTCAAACCCAACGACACGATCTGGATTCACGACTACCACCTGATCCCGCTCGCCTCGGAGCTGCGCAAGCGCGGCTGCACGCAGCGGATCGGCTTCTTCCTGCACATCCCCTTCCCGCCGCCGGAGGTCCTCGCGGCGGCGCCCGGCCACAAATGGCTCGCCGACAGTTTCCTCGCCTACGATCTCGTCGGCTTCCAGACCCAGACCGACGTCGCCAATCTGGCGCATTATGCCGAAGACCACATGCAGCTTTCGGCGCCGGTCGACGGGCGCATGTCGGGCCCGGCCGGCGATCTGCACCTCGCCTGCTTCCCGATCGGCATCGACACGCAAGCCTTCGCCGAACTCGCCGCCTCGCCCGCCGACGACGTGCAGGTCGACACGATGCGGCGCATGGTGCTCGACCGGAAACAGATCATCGGCGTCGACCGGCTCGACTATTCCAAGGGCCTGCCCGACCGGATGAAGGCGTTCGGCCGCCTGCTCGACCTCTATCCCGAGCACATGAAGAAGGTCACCTTCCTGCAGATCGCGCCGCCGACGCGCGAGGATGTCGACGCCTATGCCGACATCCGCCACGAACTGGAATCGCTGTCCGGCTCCATCAACGGCCGCTTCGCCGACTTCAACTGGACCCCGATCCGATACATCCACCGGTCCGTCGCGCGCGAAAAGCTCGCCGCGCTCTACCGCGTCAGCCGCGCAGGGCTCGTCACGCCGCTGCGCGACGGCATGAACCTCGTTGCCAAGGAATATGTCGCCGCGCAGAACCCGGACGATCCGGGCGTGCTCATCCTGTCGAAATTCGCCGGCGCGGCGGAGGAACTCGCCGAGGCCTTGATCGTCAACCCCTACGACATCGACGCCATGGCCGCCGCCATCGACCGCGCATTGACCATGCCGATCGAGGAGCGCAAGGAGCGCCATTCTGCGCTCTACAAACGCGTTGCCGAGGGCGATGCGCTCGCCTGGCAGAAGGCCTTTCTCGACGCACTGGAAGCCGCGCCGAACGGCATCACCCTCGACGTCGCCTGACGATCACGATTTCTTGTCGGGCAGTTTCTTGCGCTTGGTCTCGGCGAGGTCTTCCAGTTGGCGCTCGCTCATCGAATCCGCCATCTGCTTCGACGCGCCCTTCAGTTCCGACTTCTTCGTATCGCCGCGCTTGGCGGAAAGCGCGGCGCCAGCGGCTTTTTGCTGGGCTTTCGACTTGGCAGGCATGATCTTCGCTCCTCAGATCGTTCAGGCTCCAAAGCTTTCCGGGCGGCCCGATGTTCCTGACGTTCTGATACGTCCTGTGACCTTCCCGCCACGATGTCGATTGGACAGGGCCGGGGCTAACCGATAGGTTGCATCGGCGCGACTGGTCGCGATTTGTTAGGAATTCATTATCAATATCACGAGCTTGGCCTTGGCCTGAGTTGGTGGCGTTGGACGGGCGGATCGCAGGGGGAGCTTCGGTTTTCGCGGTCCGGCAGTCGCAGAGTTCGGGGAGTAGCCGTGTCAGGACAATTCGGGATGCGTCACCGGCTCCTCGTCGCCTCGCTGGCGGTGGCAACGGCGATGTCTCAGGTTTCCAGCGCCTCGGCCTTCTTCGGCCTGTTCGGCTCGAGCGACGCCGACGAAGTCGAAGTCATCGGCGAGCCGCAGAACTACACTGCCGAAGTCACCGTTCTCGACGCCGAAACCGCGCTCGAACGCAAGCTGCGCAATTCCTCGACACTCTGGAACGACCGCGACGAGCCCGCCTCCGGCGCCGGCGGCCTGCTCGCCAAGGCCCGCGGCGACTATCGCCGCCTTCTTGCTGCGCTCTATACCGAGGGCCGCTATGGCGGCACGATCTCGATCCGCATCGACGGGCGGGAAGCCGCCGACATCGCGCCAGACACGCCGCTCGCAAATCCGGCCACCGTCGTCGTCTCCATCGATCCAGGCCCCGAATTCCGCTTCGGCGAAGCCTCCATCATCAACGAGGCCCCGCCCCCGCAAAGCTGGCGCGACGAGGTCGACGATCCGCGCGAAGAAGGCTACGCGCCCGGCGAGGTCGCCCGCTCCTCCGTCATCCTGCGCGCAGAGCGCCTGTCGGTCGAGGCCTGGCGCCAGCAGGGCCACGCAAAGGCAGAGGTCGTCGAGCGCCGCGTCGAGGCGGCGCATGACGCCGACCTCCTCAATGCCCGCATCACCGTCGAGCCCGGCCGCAAGGCGTTCTACGGCCCGATCACGGTCCAGGGCACCGAGCGGATGGACCCCGAATTCGTGGCCTTCATGGCCGGCCTTCCATTGGGCCGCGAATACGACCCCGACGACATCAAGCGCGCCGGCGAGCGTCTCGCCCGCCTCGACGTCTTCCGCGCCTCGCGCTTCCAGGAAGCCGAGACGATCGGCGCGGATGGCCTGCTGCCGATCGACCTCATCGTGCAGGAGCGCGAACTGCGCCGCTTCGGCATCGGCGGCTCCTATTCCACGGTCGACGGGCTCGGCTTCGAAACCTACTGGCTTCACCGCAATCTCTTCGGCCGCGCCGAACGCCTGCGGTTCGATGCGCGCGTCGCCGGCATCGGCAAGTCGCTCGACAGCGAAGGCTTCGACCCGCGCGACTTCACCTACCGTGTCGGCGCCAGCTTCGAGAAGCCCGGCGTCTTCACGCCAGACACCAACTATTTCGCCTCGCTCTTCGGCACGCGCGAGGTGCTCGACACCTACACCCGCACCGGCATCGATGCGACATCGGGCTATTCGCACATCTTCACCGAGGAGCTGGCCGGCCGTTTCGCCGTCAATGCCGGCCATGCCGAGTTCGAGGACGACGCGTTCGGGACGCGCACATTCACCACAGCCGGCCTTCTCGGATCGCTCACCTTCGATTCGCGCGACGACGTTCCGAACCCGACACGCGGCTATTTCGCCGAAGCGATGGTCGAGCCGTTCTACGAGTTCCAGTACGGCAACGCCGCGTTCCGCTCCACGCTCGAAGGGCGCACCTATTACGGCTTTGGCGCGGAAGATCGCTTCGTTCTCGCCGGCCGCGCCAAGTTCGGCACGCTGGTCGGCCCGTCCATCGGCGAAACCCCGCCGGACAAGCTCTTCTTTGCCGGCGGCGGCGGTTCGGTGCGCGGCTATGCGTTCCGCAATATCGGCGTTGAAGGCCCGGGCGGAACGGTCATCGGCGGCAAGTCGCTGATCGAGGGGTCGGTCGAGGCGCGCGCCCAGGTGACCGACACGATCGGGCTCGTCGGCTTTGCCGATGCCGGACTGGTCGGCTCGGACTCGGTTCCCGATTTCGGCGAGGACGTGCGCATCGGCG
This sequence comes from Aliihoeflea sp., assembly GCF_052435475.1. NCBI lineage: Bacteria > Pseudomonadati > Pseudomonadota > Alphaproteobacteria > Hyphomicrobiales > Phyllobacteriaceae > Aliihoeflea > Aliihoeflea sp. The sequence goes on along the minus strand of NZ_JBQVMV010000001.1, from coordinate 547,968 downwards.
TCGGCGCCGGCCTGCGCTATTTCACCGGGCTCGGGCCCATACGCCTCGATGTCGCGGTTCCGCTCGATCCGAGGCCGGGCGATCCATCCGTCGCCTTCTATGTTGGGATAGGACAGGCGTTTTGATCCGAATTCTCGTCGCCCTCGCATGTCTGATCTTCTCCGTTCCCGCCAGCGCGCAGGAAACGGAAGCGGAGACGCGCTCGCTCTTCACCAATTTCATCCAGAACCAGCTTTCGACGCCCAATCGCCAGATCCAGATCAGCGGCATCCAGGGCGCGCTGTCGTCGAATGCCCGTATCGGCTCGATCACGGTTGCCGATCGCGAGGGTGTCTGGCTGCGCATCACCAATGCGTCGATCGACTGGAGCCGCTCGGCGCTGCTGCTGCGCCAACGGCTCGAAATCTCCTCGCTTCGCGCCGAGCGGATCGACGTGATCCGCCAGCCCGTTCCCGAGGAAGGCATGCCGGCGCCCGAATCCTCCGGCTTTGCGGTTCCCGAACTGCCCGTCGCCGTCAATCTGGAAAGCCTCGAAATCCCGGTTGCGACCTTCGGTCCGACCGTGTTCGGGCTCGAATCCGAACTGTCGCTCACCGGCCGCCTGCGGCTTGAAGACGGCGCGATCGACACCGCGCTGGACGTCACGCGCCTTGACGGGCCCGGCGGCCAGCTCGGACTTTCCTTCGTCTATTCCAACACGACGGAAGTGGTCGATCTCGACCTGTCGCTCAGCGAGCCCGAGAACGGCATCGTCGCCAACGTCCTGAACATCGAAGGTCGCCCCCCGGTCGCGCTGGCGCTTTCGGGCAATGGCGAACTCGACAATCTCGACGTCCAGCTCGCGCTCGACGCCGACAGCGAGCGCATCCTCACCGGCATCGCCATGCTGCGTGAAGGTCGCGGCGGGCGCGGTTTCTCCACCCGCCTGTCCGGGCCGATCGCACAGCTCATTCCCGCGCAGTTCCGCGACTTCTTTGGCGCCGAGACGTCGCTCGAAGCGCAGGGCTTCATTCGCGACGAAGGCGGGTTCCGCCTCGATGCGCTCGATCTCGAGAGCGCGGCGCTGACGCTCTCGGCCTCCGCCGAGACGACCGCCGACAGCTTCCTGCGCCGGCTTGCCATAGATGCCTCCGTCGAGGACCCGAGCGGCGACGTCGTCGTCCTCCCCGTCCCCGGCGGCGATACGACCGTCCAGCGCGCGGCGCTCACGCTGTCCTATGGCGAGGGTGCGGATGACGACTGGTCCGGTTCGCTCGATATTCGCGGCCTCGACACCGCAGGCTTTGCGGCCGAGACGATGGAACTCGACCTGTCCGGTCTTGCGCAGAACCTCGACCAGCCGAACGACCGGCGCATCACTTTCGACCTGTCCGGTGCGATCGACGGCGTAACGTCCCCCGACGAGGAAATCGCCCAGGCGCTCGGAACGCGCATCGACCTGACTTCGTCCGGCGAGTGGGCCAGTTCGCAGCCGCTCGTCCTGTCGGATACGCAGATCGAGGCCGAGGCGCTGATCCTGCGCCTTGCCGGCACGGTCGCCGAATATGTCTTCGATGGAGATATCGGGGTCGAAACGTCGAGCCTCGCCCCCTTTTCCGGCCTTGCCGGCCGCGACCTTTCGGGCGCGCTGGCGCTTGATGCGCGGGGCAGCGTCGCGCCGATCTCCGGCGGGTTCAACCTGACGCTCGACGGCACGATCGACGAATTGCGCATCGACCAGGAAGCCGCCGACAATCTGATGGGCGGACGCACCACGATTGCAGGACGCATCGAACGCGGGGCGAACGGCCTCGTCACCGAAAACCTGCGCGTCGAGAACGAGCAGTTCGACCTCCTCGCCGACGGCACCTATGCGACGGGCGCGGCCGATTTCGACTTCCGATTCGGCCTCACCGACCTCGCGCTCGTCTCGCCGCAGGCTTCCGGCGCGCTGACCGCCGAAGGCCGCGCGGCCGGCAGCGACGGACTGATCAACCTGACGACGTCCGTCACGGTTCCCTCCGGCCGGCTTGCCGACAAGCAGTTGCGCGACGCCGCCATCGCCTTCGAAGGCACGCTCGAGGAAAGTGACCTCGAAGGCACGCTTGCCGGCAGCGCGTTCCTCGACGGCGTCCGTGTCGACCTTTCCTCCGCCATCGCGCTCGTCGAGGAAGAGCGACGCCTCACCGACCTCGTCTTCACCGCCGGCGGCGCGCGCCTGACGGGCTCCGTCGTCCAGGATTCGGCCGGGCTCCTCAACGGCTCCCTCGACATCGATGCCGCCGACATTTCCACGCTCGCAGCGCTTGCGCTTCAGGAAGCATCCGGCGCCGTTCAGGCGTCCATCGGCCTCGAACCCGTCGAGAACGAACAGCGCGCGACGCTCGAAGGCACGATCGACGACTTCGCGCTCGGCGAAACGCGCATCGAAGCCGCCGAAATCCAGGCCGCGATCGACGATCTCTTCGGCGTCCCGCGCATCGACGGTTCGGTCGATGCGAGTGGCATTTCGGCCGGCGGGGTCGAGGTGACGACGCTTCAGGCCAATGCCAACCGGCAGGGCGAGACCACCGACTTCTCCGCCAATGCACGCCTCGACAATGGCACGACGGCCGCTGCCGAAGGCTCGCTGACGCCCGAGGGCGAAGGCTTCCGCCTCGCCCTGACCCGCATCGATCTTGCGCAGGGCAACCTTGCCGCGCGTCTGCGCCAGCCAGCAAGCCTTTCGGTCATCGGCGAGACCATCACCATCGACGCGCTCGCGCTCGATGTGGGCGGCGGCAGCATCGACGCGACCGGCCGCATCGCCGAGCAGATCGATCTCGACGTGACGATCGCCGCCCTGCCCCTGTCGATCGCCAACACCGTCCGTCCCGATCTCGAACTCGGCGGAACGATCGATGGCACCGCGCGCGTCACCGGGCCGCGCAGCCAGCCGGACGTGGCCTTCGACATTCGCGGCAACGCCTTGCAGGCCGCAGCCCTGCGCGATGCCGGCCTCTCCTCGCTCGGCGTGACCGCGCGCGGCACGACGTCCGGCGAGCGACTCAACATCGACGCGCGCGCAACGAGCCCCGAAGGGCTCGACGCGACCGTTCGCGGCTCCGCACCGCTGCTGGGCGACGGCCAGCTTGCGCTGGACGTGACCCTCGCCGCTTTTCCCCTTGGCATCCTGAACACGGTTGTTCCTGACCAGAATCTCGGCGGCAACCTCTCGGGCACCGCGCGTGCGACCGGCACGACGTCCGACCCACAGGCCGCGTTCAATCTGAGCGCTTCGGGCCTGTCCGCCGCGCCGCTCAATGATGCCGGCATCGGCGCGCTCAACGCCACCGCCGCCGGCAATTTCGCCAATCAGACGGTCACCCTCTCCTCGGTCAACGTCTCCGGCAATCAGGGCCTGTCGCTCTCGGCCAGCGGCACGGTTCCGCTCGAGGGCGCGGGGCTCGCCGTGAACCTCTCGGGCGAAGCGCCGCTCTCGCTGGCCAACCGCTTCCTGATCGATCGCGGCACCCAGCTCGTCGGCACGGTCGGCCTGCAGGGTCAGGTTACCGGCTCGATATCCGATCCGCAGATCCGCGGCACGGTCTCGACGCAAGGGGCGCAGATCGTCGATCCGGAAACCAACATCTCGCTGCGCGGCATCAACGTCTCGGCCAGCATCGACGGCCAGACGATCACCATCCAGTCGGCCAACGCGACGCTCGGTGCCGGCGGTACGATCACTGCGGGCGGCACCGTCTCGCTCGCCGAAGGCCTGCCCGCCAACATCAGCATCGCGCTCAATCAGGCCCGCTACAATGATGGCGACCTGATCGCCGCGACCGTCTCGGGCAACCTCGCCTTCACCGGCCCCCTCGCCGCCGACGCCCGGCTGTCGGGTACAGTCAATATCGAGCGCGCCGAAATCTCCGTCCCCGAGAATCTCGGCGGCGGCGCGGCCGGCATCGACGTCATCCACCGCAACCCGCCGCCCGGCGTCGCCGCGACGCTGCAGCGCGCGCGGGCCAATGACGGGACGCCCGTTCCTACTTCCCGCCCGAGCGTCATCCAGCTCGACGTGACGGTCAACGCGCCGAACCAAATATTCGTGCGCGGCCGCGGCCTCGACGCGGAGCTTGGCGGCAGCGTTCGGGTTCTCGGCCCGGTCACCAACGTCCAGCCAGTCGGCGCTTTCGAGCTGATCCGTGGTCGTCTCGGCATTCTCGGCCAGCGCATCGAATTCGAGGAAGGCACGATCACGCTGGTCGGCGATCTCGATCCGGTGCTGAACTTCGTTGCAAGTTCGGAGAGCGACGGGACGACCGTGTTCATCACCGTCTCCGGCCGCGTCTCCGATCTCGACATCTCCTTCTCCTCCTCCCCGCAACTGCCGGAAGATGAGGTACTTGCGCGGCTGATCTTCAACCGATCCCTGAACGAACTCTCCGCCTTCCAGATTGCGCAGCTTGCCGCTGCGGCAGCGGAGCTTGCCGGCGGCGGGAACTCGTCGCTGCTCGGCAGTCTGCGCAGCGCGACCGGTCTCGACGATCTCGACATCGTCACCGACAGCGAAGGCAACGCCGCGGTCCGCGCCGGGCGGTATATCCAGGACAACATCTATCTGGGCGTCGAAGCGGGTGCCGGCGGCACGGCGCGGGGGACGATCAATCTCGACATCACCGACGAATTGAAGGCGCGTGGGGCGGTCGGGTCGGATGGGGATTCGAGCCTTGGCGTGTTCTTCGAACGCGATTATTAGGCTCCAAGACGCGAAAAAGGCGGCTGAAAGGCCGCCTTTTTGAGCTCAAAGTCCGGGATTTTGAGCGAAAGCCAGCTTGTTTCGAGCGGTTTTCAGCTCATTTCTTGCCCGATTTCTCCTTTTTGGGCGCGCCCGTGATGCTTGATCCGGTTGCGGACACGGGGTCGCTCGCGGGGAACGTGTCCTCCAGACCCTCCTGCAGTTCCTCTTCCTGACGCTTCTTCTCGGCGTCCTTTTCAATGTCGAGATGACGCTTCTTTTCGTTTTCCGGCATGGGAGCCTCCTGTTGGAATTCGTCGCTCCCAAAACGCGCCCGCCCCGGCGGTGGTTGCAGCATTGCTGAAATATCGACGCGTCAGACCACGACGCCGATTTCACCGAGCGGGGCGCTGATGGTGCAGCGCAGGCCATCGGGGCGGAAGTCGAGGCGGACATCGCCGCCCAGTTCTCCGGCAAGGCTGCGGCCGACGAGGCGTGAGCCGAAGCCCTGGCGCGTCGGCTGGACGACCGGCGGGCCGTCCTGCTCGCTCCAGAGAAGCGCGAATCGGCCATCGGCGCGGTCGACGGTCCATTCGATCCGGACCGAGCCTTCGGCGGTCGACAAGGCGCCGTATTTGACCGCGTTGGTGGCGAGTTCGTGCAGCGCCATTGCAAGCGCCAGGGCCGACTTCGTCGAACAGCGGACGTCGGGACCGTTCGAATGGATGCGCGGCGTGTCCTTCTGGACAAAGGGCAGGATCGCCTGCGCCACAATCTCCGCCAACGGTGCCCCCTCCCAGCTTTCGCGGGTCAGGACGTTGTGAGCGTTGGACAATGCGATGAGGCGCGATTCGAACGTCGCGCGCAGGTCGCGGGCGACGTCGTGGCCGCGAAATGTCTGCGAGGCGATCGACTGGACGGTCGCCAGCGTGTTCTTCACGCGGTGGTTCAGTTCGTTGATCAGCAGGCTGCGGCGTTCCTCGGCGCGTTTGCGCTCGGTCAGGTCGAAATTGACCCCCACCATGCGTTCCAGCCGCCCGCTCGCATCGCGCATCGCGATCGCGCGCGAGCCCATCCATCTGATCTCTCCGGTATCGGGCCGCTGGATTCGGAAATCCACCTCGACCATCCGTCCCCCCGGTCCGTCGAGCTCCGCCGCATCGGCAATGCCCATGAAGTCATCGCCGATGGTCAATTCGCGGAAGGACGCAAGCGAAGGCTCAAAACTCTCCGGCGAGACGCCGAACAGCCGGAACTGGGCATCGTCCCAGATCATCGTATCGGTCTGCGCGTTCCACTCCCAGACGCCCATCTGGCCAGCCGAAAGCGCCAGATCCTTGCGCAGCGATATCTCGCGCAATTCCTGTTCGGCCGCCTGACGGGCGGTGTCGTCGCGGATGGTCAGGACGTTGCCGATAGTCTCGCCATTCGGCCCGAAAACCGGCTTGGCGCTGCCGATCGCCAGGATTTCGACGTCGTCGGGACGGCGAATGCGCCAGCGGGCCTCAATGACGCTCTCGCCGTTCAGAACCGCACGCGCCAGCGGCAGTTCGTGCGAGGGATAGGGCTCGCCATTCTCGCGGAAGAGCTGGAACCGCGTGGCATATTCGTCGGGCGAAATGTCGAGATGGGCGACACCGTGGATTTCGGCGGCGGAACGGTTGATGAAGGTGATGCGCCCCTTGGGATCGGTGACGATGACGCCTTCGCTCAACTGGCCGAGAAGCGCCGCCTGTTCGGCGGCGATCAGTTCCGCGCGCCGGCGTGCCTCGGACGTCGCTTCATGCGCCTCACGCTCCTCCGTCCGATCCCGAAGGATCTTGAGGAAGCCGCCACCGCCGCCGCCAACCAGCGGCACGATCGCGCCCGAACCCCAGAAGCGGGTTCCGTCCTTTCGCACGTGCCAGCGCTCGTTGGAGGCACGGCCGGTCGCGCGCGACAGGGCGCGCTCTTTCTGCGGAAGCTCGTTCGCCAGATCCTCCTCGGTGAAGAAGATCGTCGCGTCCATGCCGAGGATTTCGTCCTCAGTGTAGCCCAGAAGGCGCTCGGCGCCGCTGTTCCAGGACAAGACCTGCCCGGAATCGTTGATCAGGATGATCGCGTATTCGACCGCGCTGTCGAGGATGAGCCGCGAGCGCTCGCGGCTGCGCACGAGTTCCTGCTCCGCCTCGCGCGCCTCGGTCACGTCCCGGACGACGGCGAAGAAGCCGGTCACGCTGCCGTCTTCGCCGCGATGCGGGACATATTCCGATTCGATGTGGCGTATGCGCCCATCCGTCTGGGGGATCGTGGTGGCGAAGGAGACCTGACGCCCGGCAAGTGCGGCTTCGGCATGTTCGCGCATGTCGGCAAAGGCGCGTTTGCCGAGCACTTCGGCAATGGTTCTTCCGATCACCTGATCATCGGGCCTGGCGACGCCACGACGATGTGCATCGTTGCGGAAGGTGTAGCGCATCTGCGTGTCGATGAAGGCGACCATCTGCGGCAGTCCGTTCGCCAACTGACGGACTTGGTCGACGAGGCGCAACGAGGCGACGGGGGAGCGCGTTGTCGTTGCCGCTTCCGCGAGCAACGTCACCAGAATGCCGGCGACCGGCACGTTTCCATCGCCGATCGGCGTGGCCGTCGCCGTGAACTGCCGTGGAACCATGCCCGTCACATCGACGATGTCGCGCTCGAAAGTCAGGGTGGCGGCAGAAGCGGTCTCGCGGACGCGCTCGACCAGTTCGCTCAGGGGACGTTCGATTTGCGGATCGAGCGCATCGAGCGTCACGCCGCGATGAGTCGGATAGAGGCTCTGGTCGATGAGCGGCGTCGCCGCGTCATTGTAGACGAGGCGCAGATCCGTGCCCCAGAGAATGAACGCAGGCGCGTTCATCGTCAGGACGATGTCGCTTGCCGCGACGAGCGCGGGGGGCCATTCGGATCGCGCGCCGAGCGCCGTCAGGTTCCAGTCGAAAACGCCTGCGCCCAGCGGACGGTGAATTGCCGTCGCCAAACCCTGCCGCCCTTCGTCAGTCTCGCCCTCTCGCGCCGACACGCATATCCCCTCGATGGCCTTGCGGCTGCCCCAGCCCGTATTTCTTGGTCGTCGGTTTTGACGCTGGTGTCAACGTTCTCCCCGATACCGGTCATTCCGCCGCTTCGCGCGGCAATTCCTTCCTTTCGCCGGGCCGATGCTGGTCGGCAAGCGGCGAAATCTCGGCCATCGGGAAGGCATCGACGGCGACCACGCGTGCGACCGCCTCGCGCGCCTCGACCAGACGGCGGTGCTCATCGGCCGACAGGAGACCCGTCTCGACCGCGCGCTCGACCTCGCGCATGTTTGCATCGCGAAGCTTCTTTTCGATCGGTGCAACGCCGGCAAGCAGATCGAATGCGCGCTCGAGATCCTTCAAGGCGTGATCTTCATGCCCTTCCCCGAGATAGAGATCCGGCGCCAGCCGGTCGCGCTGCGAGCCGGGTTCCATCAGCATTTCCGCGACGCGGGTGCGCGCGGCATCGCTCGGCTCGGGGTTCGGAACGCCGAGCGGAAACGCAATCGCGCGAACGAGCCAGGCCGCCCATCGTGCCGGAAGGTTGGCGAGGACGCCCTTGAAGGCGACGCCCATTCGCTGGCGGCCGCGCATCATGATGAAATCGACGAGCGGCCTGTCGGCCTCCTGGCGCCCTTCATCCTCGAAGCGCTTCAAGACGGCGGCGCCGAGATAGATTTCCGCCAAGATGTCGCCCAGCCGCGCCGACAGCATCTCCTTGCGCTTCAGCGCGCCGCCGAGCGTCAGTAGGGCAAGGTCGGACAGGAGCGCGAAGGCGGCGGCATAGCGGGAAAGCTGGCGCCAGTGACCGGAAAGCGCAGCCTTGCGCGGCGCCGGAGCGACGAGCCCGCCCGTCCAGCCGCGAACGAAGGCCTTGAGCGCGTTCAGCGCCGAATGTCCGGCATGGCTCCAGAACTGGCGGTCGAACTCTTCCAGACCGCGCGCGTCGTCCTCGTCGGACAGGGCCAGAAGCTCCTTCAGCATATAGGGATGCGAACGGATGGCGCCCTGCCCGAAGATCATCAGATTGCGGGTCAGGATGTTGGCGCCCTCGACCGTGATGCCGATGGGCACGGAGCGGTATTGCGGCCCCAGATAGTTCTTCGGACCCTCGATGATGGCCTTGCCGCCATGAATGTCCATCGCATGCTCGATGGAACGGCGCATGCGGTCGGTCGCGTGGAACTTCATGATGGCGGAGATGACGGAAGGCTTGTGATCCTGGTCCAGCGCCGCGACCGTCAGACGCCGCGCGGCGTCGATCTGATAGGCATTCGCGGCGATCTCGGCCATCGGCTCCTGGATGCCTTCGAACTTGCCGATCGGTACGTTGAACTGCGTGCGCACGCGCGCATAGGCGCCGGTGGCGCGGGCGCACATGGCGGCGGATGCGGCAGACTGCGACGGCAGCGAAATGCCGCGACCGGCCGCAAGGGCCGTCATCAGCATCTTCCAGCCCTGACCGACGCGCTCGGGACCACCCAGCACCCATTCGAGCGGGATGAACACGTCCTTGCCGGAGAGCGGTCCGTTCTGGAACCAGGTGAAGAGCGGGACATGGCGATCACCATGGGTGACGCCGGGCGTCGAAGTGGGCAGGAGCGCGACGGTAATCCCCCGCTCAGTGCCGCCGCCAAGATGGTTGTCGGGATCGGAAAGCTTGAAGGCAAGCCCCATCACGGTCGCGACGGGGCCCAGCGTGATGTAGCGCTTCTCGAAATTCAGGCGGATGCCGAGGACGCGCTCGCCTTCGTGCTCGCCATATTCGACAATGCCGGTATCGGTCATCGCGGCGGCATCGGAGCCCGCCTGCGCGGAGGTCAGCCCGAAGCAGGGAATCTCGCGGCCGTCGGCAAGGCGCGGCAGCCAGTAATCGCGCTGCTCGTCAGTGCCGAAGTGCATCAAGAGTTCGCCCGGGCCGAGCGAGTTCGGCACCATGACGGTGACGCCAGCCGTCACGCTTGCCGAAGATATCGTCCTGACGACCTCGGAATGGGCGGTGTTGGAAAAGCCGAGCCCGCCATAGCGCTTCGGAATGATCATTCCGAAGAACTTGTTCTCGCGCAGGAAATCCCAGACGGGCTTCGGCAGGTCGCGGTCTTCCCAGACGAGCTTCCAGTCGTCGACCATGGCGCACAATTGCCGGACCGGCCCTTCCATGAAGGCCTGCTCCTCGGAGGAGAGGCTGGCCGGCTTCATTTCGAGAAGCCGGTCCCAGTCAGGCGTGCCGGAGAAAATCTCGCCGTCCCACCAGACCGTTCCGGCATCGATCGCATCGCGCTCGGTTTCCGAAATGGGCGGCATGACGCCTTTGGCCCAGCCGAAAATGGGCTTCGAAATGCGGTCGCGGCGAAACTCGCGGATCGTCATGGCACTCCCCCGGATCAAGCGATGCGTTGAACCTGATGGAATGCGCGGGCGGGCGGATCGTTCCGGCCGGGCCTCAATGCGTCAGGTGCAAGGCCGCAACCGCGCGGCCGATATCCGAGAACGCCTTTTCCAGAGCGGCCGTGTTGCTGGCCATGTGGAAATTGTCCTTCTTGGTCGCGCAGTTCTCGAACAGGGTCTTAACGGCCGCGTTCGTGGTGTTGTAGAGGACCGTGAAGACCTCCACGCCTTGGGCCTTCATCTGGGTGCACATCGAACCCGTCCAGGTGTTCAGCGTCTTTTCCGCCTCGCCCTGGCTGGTCTTGCCGTCGATGCGGCTGGCGGCATTGTTCATGCCCTTGGCGCCAAGGAAGCCGTAGGAGCCGTAGTCGGACTTGTTGATCGTGTTGCTGGAACCGAAGGACACGTTGGTGCCGTCGGTCATCAGGACCAGGAACTTCGAGACGCTGTCGGTGCCGAAGGGCGCGGCCTGGGTATAAGGCGCCTCGGGCGACAGGACGCGCCAGCCCCAGGCGAGGCCTTCGGAAATATTGGTGCCCGACCCGTTCCAGAACTGCATCGCGTCGATGCCGGTGCGCACCTTGGCCATGTCGTCGGTCAACGGCACGATCGGCGTCGGGCAGGCGCGATTCGGGCCGATGGTCAGGTTGTGGGTGTCCTTGACCGACTTGCCCGGCAGATTGTTGACGACCCCGTCGATCGAATACTTGACCGTGGAACGCTGGATTTCGGTGCGGCCGGCATTCGTGTTGATGTCGAGGCCCTGGGTCTTGTGGTCGAGCCAGGCATTGTTGAAGTTCGCACCGTCATTGCCGCCGATGGTCTGGCGTGTTCTGGGCTCGCTGGGGGCAAAATAGGGCACGAACAGCGTATCGGGCTTCGACGGATCGGGCGGCGTCAGGTCGAAATTGTAGGGAACGGGACGTGCCTCGACACAGCCCTTCCACTCCGTCTTCGACTGGCGGAACAGCTCCCAGTGATGCGGGTATTTCTTCACATTGGCGCACATAGCGCGCATGTCCTTGGCGGCTTGCGTTTCGCCAGTGATCGAGCAGCCGGGCTGGGCATAATGCGCCCATCTCGCGACAATGGCGTTGCGCTGGACGTCGGTCAGGTCGGCGCGGCGCTGGACGGCATTCAAGGTCGGGCGCGCGGCGCGCGTCGTGTCGTCGATGAAGTTCCAGCCATTGTAGACGGCCACGCCGGTCTTATCGATCCAGGCTTCGTCGAAGCCCTCGCCGTTGATGTTGACGGCCGTCACGAAGGGAACCAGACCGACGCGGACGTCCTGGCGCGGGTCGCCCTCGCTTTCGACGGCATCGAGCAATGCCTTGGAGGCCTTCTTCAGGGCGTCGATGCCGCCCTGGCCCATCGAGCCGGTGTTGTCGAGGACCATGGCGATCTCGAGCGTCTTGGTCGAGCGGAACGAGGTGGCGGAGACCGTCACGCCGTCCGTGCCGATCCGGTTCATCAGGAACAGGCGGACCTTGGCATCGACGCGGCCGGTGACCTCGACATAGTTCAGCCCCTCGCGCGTCGACAGGTCGGTGACGGCGGAGCTGATGGTCGAGCCGGTGATCTGGCTCGAGATGAAATCGTCGAACAGGCGCTCGCGTTCGGCATCGGACGCGTTCTCTCGCGAGGCTGCCAGCACGGCGCTGTCGGCAATGTTCTGCAAGCGCGCTTTCGCGTTGATGATGTTGGCGGTGTCGACCGCCAGGCCGACGCCGGCGAGCAGGGCTGGAAGCAGCACTGCTGTCATGATGCCGAAATTGCCGGCTTCGGAACGCCAGAACCTGAACATGGACTTTCCCCGCTTTCGTGCCGCCGACCCTGGCCCAACAAGATTAACGGAGTGGATAGGCGCGCGCGGGCGTTGCGGATTGGGTTAAGGCCGACCTAACGACAATCGCAGAATTGAAGGATCGGTGAATTTCTCCGCGGCGGGGATCGACATCGGCCGCGCGCTGCCACAGTTTCGTCAAGAAGAGCCAACCCGCGCGAAGGACGTGCCGTGACCGCCATCGTCGACTTCCTCAACAACATCTTGTGGAACTACGTGCTGGTCTACGGCCTGCTCGCCGTCGGCATCTACTTCACGGCACGCCTCGGCTTCCTGCAGTTCGTGCATTTCGGCGAGATGTTCCGCGTCATCGCCAAGAGCGAGGAAACCGACAAGCACGGCATCAGCCCGTTCCAGGCGCTGACGATCAGCCTGGCGTCGCGTGTGGGAACCGGCAACATCGCGGGCGTCGCGGTGGCGCTGTCGCTCGGCGGGCCGGGCGCGATCTTCTGGATGTGGATGGTGGCGCTGGTCGGCATGGCGACGGCCTATTCCGAATCGACGCTTGCCCAGCTCTACAAGGTCGAGAATTCAGAGGGCCAGTATCGCGGCGGGCCGGCGTTCTACATCGCGCGCGGCCTGCGCGCGCCATGGGCGGGCGGGCTGTTCTCGATCTTCCTGATCATCTCCTTCGGCCTCGTCTTCAATGCGGTTCAGGCCAACTCGATCGCCGATGCGGTCGAAGGCGCGTTCGGCGTTCCGAAACTATGGGTCGGGCTGGTCGTCGCGGTCCTGGCAGGCATCGTCATCTTCGGCGGCATTCGCCAGATCGCACGCGTCGCGCAGGTCGTGGTGCCGGTGATGGCCGGGCTCTATCTGCTGATGGCCGCAATCGTGCTGGCGATGAACATATCGGAAGTGCCAGGCGTCGTCGGCATGATCTTCGCGCACGCCTTCGGATTGCAGGAAGCGGGCGCGGGCGTTGCGGGCGGCATCATGGCGGCGATGCTCAACGGGGTGAAGCGCGGGCTCTTCTCCAACGAGGCCGGCATGGGCTCGGCACCAAATATCGCTGCAGTGGCGACTCCGCAGCCCCACCACCCCTCCTCCCAGGGCTTCGTCCAGGCGCTCGGCGTCTTCATCGACACGCTGGTCATCTGCACGGCAACCGCGATCATGATCCTGCTTTCCGACGTCTACCAGATCGGCGGCGACATCGAGGGCGCGACGCTGACCCAGAACGCGCTGCAGGAGCAGTTCGGCGTCTTCGGGCTCTACTTCATTGCCATCGCGATCTTCTTCTTCGCCTTCACGTCGATCATCGGCAACTATTCCTATGCCGAAAATGCGATGACCTTTCTCAGGGCGGACAATACCGTCGCGCTCGGTGTCCTGCGCTTCGCGCTGCTCGGCATGGTTGTCTGGGGCGCGTATGAAAGCGTCGCGACGGTGTTCAACGCGGCGGATGCTTCGATGGGCCTGATGGCGACGATCAATTTGATCGCCATCGTGCTTCTGTCGGGAACGGTCGTGAAACTGACGCGGGACTATTTCGCGCAGCGAAAAGCCGGAAAATCGCCCCGCTTCGAGGCGCGCGACTATCCCGAACTTCAGGGAAAAATCGACAAGAACATCTGGTCCTAGCGCGGGGGGCGACGTCCTACGACGCCGAAGCGGCGGCGCTTTGCTCGTCGAAGAAATCGATGACGGCCTGCGAGAACACGTCGTTGCGATCTCCGGCGACCATGTGGCCGGCGCCGCCGATGTCGACATAGCGCGCATTCTTCGCCTGGCCGACGAACGCACGCGCGGCCGCCTCGTCCACGAGCTCGGACTGCATGCCCCGGACGAGGAGGATCGGCAGATCGAGTTCAGGCAGCCGGCCGAGAACGTCCCCCAGCAGGGTGCGCGCATCGGCATCGATGCTGGCGGGGCCACGCATGAAGGCGGGGTCCCAGTGCCAGCGGAAACGGCCGTCCTCGCCGAGGCGCAGATTCTTGGCGAGACCTTCGAGCGTGCGGGGCCGCTTGCGGTTCGGCAGGTAGGCGGCAATCATGTCGGCGGCTTCGTCCAGCGAACCGAAGCCCTCGTCCATGCGCGATCCCATGAAGCCGATGATGCGGGCGACACCGGCGGGGTTCATCTGCGGCACGATATCGACCAGCACCAACGCGTCCATCAAATGCCCATCACGGCATTCGGCGAGCAGCGATGCAAGCCCGCCCAAAGACGCGCCGACGATCGACGGCGTCAGGCCAAAACGCTGCTTAACCGCCGCGCAAAGCGCGGTTACGTCCTCGGCATAGTGGGCGAAACTGTAGTTTCCGCTGGCAACCCAGTCGCTATCGCCATGGCCGCGAATGTCGATCGTGATCGCGCGCATGCCCTTGCCGGCAAGGCGCATGGCCGTCTTCTGCCACGCGTGCCGCGTCTGCCCGCCGCCATGCAACAGGATAACGGGCTGGCCGCCGCCGTCCCAGATCGAACCGGCAAGGCGATTGTCCTCGGCGCCGCGAAAGGCGATGGCGGCTTCGTCGATCAAAGCGGATGCTCCTTCAGGAAGTCCAGCGCCCGCGCCTTGAAGGTGCGGTCGCCGACGGACAGCATGTGGTCGCGGCCGACGATGTCGAAAGCCTGCGCGTCGGGCATGAGATCGGCCAGACCCTGCGCGTCGCCGGCGATGTCGTCGGTGGTGCCGACGGCAATGAGGGTCGGCTGCGCGATGCGGCTGACATCCTGCGGCGACAGTTCCTGACGCGAGGTCTCGATGCAGGCGGCGAGCGCGGCACGGTCGCTTTTCGTCTGGTCGGCGAAGGCGCGGAACATGCGCCCGCGCGGGTGGGTGACATCGTCGAGCGACGGCGCGCGCAGCGCATCGGCGATCGGGTCCCAATCCCCGACACCCTCGACCATGCCGATGCCGAGCCCGCCAAAGATGAGCGTCGCGACGCGACCCGGATGTTCGAGCGCCAGAAAGGCCGAGACGCGTGCGCCCATCGAATAACCGAAGACGTGGGCGCGCGGAATGCCGAGATGGTCGAGCAGTGCTGCGGCATCCGAGGCCATCGCGGTCGGCGTGTAGTCGGTCGTGGCGTAGCTCTTCGACGTCTCGCCATGACCGCGATGGTCGAAAGCGATGACGCGGTAGCCTTCGCGCGTCAGCGTCTGGACCCAACCGGGCTGCACCCAGTTGATGCGCAAGGTGGACGCGAAGCCGTGGACCAGCAGGATCGGATCGGCATCGCGATCGCCTTCGTCGATGAAGGCGATGTCGAAACCGTCATGATGGAAATGCTGCGTGGGACGCGGAAGGTTCAATTGCCTGCGACCTCGTCGATCGCCGGATGATTGAGGCGGGTTCCAGCGGTCAGTCCGACCCGTTCCGACGTACCCTGGTTCAGTTCGAGAACGAAGCGGCTCGGGCCGTCCGGTGCGATCGAAGCCGTGGAGAAGGGTTCGCCCGGCAGAATGTCGATGACGCGTCCGTCCTCGCCAATGAACACGAGGTCGAGCGGCGACGGCGTGTTCTGCATCCAGAAGCTGACGGGCTGCGTCTCACCGAAGACGAAGAGCATCCCACGATCTTCGGGGAGGTCAGTGCGGAACATCAGGCCCCGCGCACGGCGTTCGGCCGTATCGGCAATCTCGATGTCGAAGGA
Source organism: Aliihoeflea sp. (assembly GCF_052435475.1). Lineage (NCBI taxonomy): Bacteria > Pseudomonadati > Pseudomonadota > Alphaproteobacteria > Hyphomicrobiales > Phyllobacteriaceae > Aliihoeflea > Aliihoeflea sp. The sequence goes on along the minus strand of NZ_JBQVMV010000001.1, from coordinate 532,404 downwards.
AACCGTCTCGCCATCCGCCTCGAAGGTGAGAGGCGCAGCGTCGACGGGCAGCTCCATCGGAGCGCCCTGCACCGCCTCCTGGGCGAGCGCGACGGGCGGCGAAGCGAATGGTGCGACGACGAAGGAAAACGACAGGGCAAGGGCGGCGATGCGTGCGTTCACGGATGATCCTTTGCGATGATGGATGCGCACCGAGGCTGGAACGCCGTCAATGCGCGACCGGCAAAGTCCCGATATCGGGGTGAACTTCGGCAGCCATAAGGCCTTTGTCGCCGCGCCCGAAACGGACGAGGACGACCTGGCCGGGACGCAGCTCGGTTATGCCGTAGCGGCGAAGGGTTTCCATGTGGATGAAAATGTCCTCTGTGCCCTCCCCGCGTGTCAGGAAGCCGAAGCCCTTGGTCCGGTTGAACCATTTGACCAGCGCGCGCTCCAGCCCGCTTTCCGCGACGACCGCGACATGGGTGCGGTCTGCTGGTTGGTCGGATGGATGGATAGCGGTCGACGCGTCCATCGACAGAATGCGAAAGGCCTGAAGCCCGCGCTCGCCGCGGCGAACCATGCATGTGACGCGCGCGCCTTCAAATGCCGTCGGATAGCCGTCCCGGCGCAGGCAGGTGACATGGATCAGGATATCGCCCAGCGAGGAGTCATCGGCATGAATGAAGCCGTAACCCTTGGCGACGTCGAACCATTTGATCGCGCCGGAAGCCTCGATCAGGTCCGATCTTTCACCGTCGCTGTCAGCCGGGTTCGCCTTCGTAGCCAGACTCCCTGCCCCTGAGGCAATTTCCCCCATGCCCGACCCCTTCCAAGACACGCCACACCTGATTCTTGGCGTCTAAGATAACATCGGGCGTTCGGGTCGGTGCAAGGCCCGATTGTGGCTTTTTCGCCGCAAGGACGGCGAAATACTGGCACGACACTTGGAACGGCATATGGCACGGCGGTTGCCACCGCGCGAGCGGGACCATATCTATCGCGTCGACGGAAAACCGGCCGCACATCTGAAAAGGATAGCAAAATGCGCTACTTGCACACGATGGTCCGCGTCAAGGACATCGACGAATCGCTCGACTTCTACTGCAACAAGCTGGGAATGCAGGAAGTTCGCCGGATCGAAAGCGAACAGGGGCGTTTCACGCTCATCTTTCTTGCCGCAACGGAAGATGTGGAAGCCGGCAAGTCGAAGAAGGCGCCGCTACTGGAACTGACCTATAATTGGGACCCCGAAAACTATCAAGGCGGCCGGAATTTCGGCCATCTCGCCTTCGAGGTCGACGATATCTACGAGACCTGCCAGAGGCTGGCAGACATGGGCGTCGTCATCAACCGCCCGCCGCGCGACGGCAACATGGCTTTCGTCAGATCGCCCGACGGGATTTCGGTCGAGCTGCTGCAGAAGGGGCCAGCGAAGGAAAAGGCAGAGCCCTGGGCTTCGATGGAGAATACGGGGAGCTGGTAGGGATCTGGCGGCAGTCGGGGCGGTTGCGGTCTGGTTTTCTTGAAGGGGACCCCCACCCTGTATCCCTTCCCACAAGGGTGAGGGAGTCGCCGGCGTTGGGTTTTTCCCGTCGATGCGGCAACTGGCTTGAAGGTTGGGCACGACGTGTACGCCCTCCCTCCCCCTTGTGGGGAGGGATAAAGGGTGGGGGTCAATTCGGAAAAACCAGCGTTGCCCGTTCGGCTGACGGCCTACTCGGCCATCGTCGCCTTTGCCGTATCGATCAGGCCGTTCGCGATGCCCATGCGTTCGGCTGCTCGTTCGCGCAGGTGCGGCGCAAGGCGGTCGGGGTGGTTTTCGAAGGCGAAGCGTCGGCGGGCGCGATCGAGGTCGGCGACTGTGTGCAGGCTGCCGATGCCGAGTTCGAGCGCGATGTCGTGCGGGTCGGTCGATAGTTCGGGCATCAGCGTATCGAGCGCCTCGAGGATTTCCGGCGCGAGGGTCGGCTCCAGATAGGCCTGCCGGGCCGATGGCTCGAACAGCGGCGCGTTCGAGGCCTGGATGCGCTCGATCTGGTCGAGAAGATCGCCCTGGAGCGATGGCGCGGGGCCGACATCGAGACGTTCCGCCTGCTCGTGCGAAATCAGATCGTCGAGCAGATCGCCGAAGCTCTTGGCGCGTGCGCCGGACATCGAGGCCTCCCAGCCATTCATTGTTCTCGCTTAGGTAACAGGCATTTCCTAAGAAAGGTTCCCATCGTGCAGGAGTGAAACGCATGGGAGCCGTGCAGATATTGCACTGCACAACCGCCCTGCCCGATGCCATCTTCCGTATGGGAGGATCGAAACTTCGGAGACGATCCATGGGCATTTTCACTGAATTCTTCGCCAAGCCGCGACCGTTGCGCGCCAACCGCCAGTCGCGCGGCATGCTGATCCTCAATGCGATGGACAGCGCGGAACTGTCGGACCTCGGCATCAAGCCGGCCGATTTTCCGCACATCGCCCGCGACATGGCGTCCAAGCGCCGATTCTAGACATTGCCGCCAATGAATGGCTGACTTGGCGATCATGAAGGGACATGATTCGCGAGGTCAGCCCATGCGCAAGCTCGTCTCGATCGGCGTGCCTGCTCTTCTCCTGAGCACTTCCGCCTTCAGCCAGACGGCGTTCGTCGACGATCGCTCGGCGCCCGATGCCGTCATCCGCTCGCTCTACAATGCGATCGACCGCGAGGAATTCGCGCGCGCCTATTCCTATTTCGCCAATCCGCCGGCCGACAGCGTCGAGGCCTATGCGGACGGTTTCGCCGATGCCGAGACGAGCGAGCTCCTGCTCGGCGCGGCGGCGGAGGAAGGGGCGGCGGGCAGCGTCTACTACCGCCAGCCGCTCGTGTTACGTTCCGTCGCCGAGGACGGAACCGAGACGGTCTATGCCGGGTGCTACACGCTGCAGGCGCCGAACCCGGCGAATTTTGCCGAAGGCTACACGCCGATGGCGATCGAGGATGGCGACCTGCAGGAGACGGAAGTCGAATTCGGACCGGAGGCCTTGCCGCAGGACTGCGCCGGCGAGGAACTGCCGCCGACCGACGCGGCGCTGCTCGAGGCGGAACGGGTTTTTGCGGCGAGCTTTGCCGAACGTTGCGGCGGCGGGGCGACGGAGGGCGTCGGCGCCGAGGAACTCGAGCCGCAAAGTTTCGAGATCGGCTATCGCTACATGCACGAGACGTCGGACGATCCGCTGCGCACGGCGCGGCTTTTCCAGTTTTTCTGCAATGGCGGAGCTTACAATATCAGCCAGGTCTACCTGATGAGCGATGGCGAGGGCCCGGTGGAGCCGGTGTCGTTCGCGGTTCCCGAACTCGACATCCGCTATGAGAACGACGATCTGGAGGGTGCGGTCGATGAGATGACGCAGCTTGGCATGATCACCCGCGTCGAACTGGTCAATTCGAGTTACGACCCCGACACGCAGGCCATCGTCTCGTCGGAGAAGTGGCGGGGCGTCGGCGACGCTTCGGCTTCGGGGCGCTGGATCTTCCGCTATGGCGCATTCTCGCTGGTCTCATACGAGGTCGATGCGACCTATGATGGCGAGATCAATCCCGAGCAGATTATCGGCTACGGCGAGGCGCCATAGGCGTTTATCGGCGTTCGCTCATCCAGTTGATGATCTCGCGCCAGTCGGTCATGCGGATCGGCGTGCCGTGGCTGCCGCTCTCGAAGCGGACGAAGCGAGCGGGATAGCCGGACGCAGAGCGGATCGCGCGGAAGAATGCTTCCTGGCGCTCGACCGGGAAGACGCGGTCGCGGCTGCCGTGGCCGAGATAGACGGGCACGCGGGCGCGGAAGGCGGGGCTTTTGAGGAAGTTTTCGTCCCAGTGCGAGCCGAGGAGGAGCAGGCCGCCGAGGCGGGGTGCGAGATCGGCATCCTGCGCAAGTTGCCAGCAGATCGCGCCGCCGGCGGAGCCGCAGGCGACGAAGACTGACGCCTGCGGTGAGGCGTTGGCGTAGGTTTTCAGGAGCGCCGCCACCTGCCCTGCGCCGGTCGCGCCGAAATCGGCGAAGTCGGGCGAGAGGTAGAGCCCGCCATTCTGGGCGGCGAGGTTCTTGATGCGGTTGAAATTGCCGCCGAAGGTGAAATCGTCCGCGCCCTGCCCGCGATTGCCGCCCTGGCCGTGGAGATAGGCGACGATGAAGCGCGCGCCTTCCGGCTTGCCGACAGCGATGTGCGGGATGTTGCCGGCCGGTGTCTGGACCGTGACGTCGCGCTGGGCGCGGCGGACGGAGAGGTCGACATAGGTCGCATGGGCGCGGCGTTCGGGGATTTCGTCGCGGCCGTTGATGTCGCGCATTTCCTTGTAGTCGACGACGATGCGGGCGCCGTCGTCGCTCGTCTCGATGGTGGCCGGGAGAGCGAAGAGGCGGTCCTTGGAGGGCGCGAGCAGTTCGGCGGCGGCGGGGGCGAGCGTGGCGGCGAGGAGTGCGGCGGCGAGGATCAGGCGTGTCATGCGTCTTCCACTATGTTGCCGCCGGCAAGGCGGACGGCGTCCTGCGTGTCGAGATCGAGGCTGGCGGCAGCGCCCAGCTCGACGTCGACGACCGGCAGGGAGGCGCCCTCAACGAGATGGCGGGCGCCGGTGTCGCCTTCGATCCGCTCGATTTCGGCGAAAAGCGCGCGTGGCAGGAGTACGGGATTGCCGCGCTTGCCGGCATCGGTGGCGCGGATGATGGCCTGGCCGCCCGAGCGGGCGAAGGCGTCGAGCATGGCGTCGATGGCGCTTGCGGTGACGCCGGGCATGTCGCCCAGGACGACGAGGAGGCCGCTCACTTCCGGGGAAAGTGCGCGCTCGGCTGCCTTCAGCGAGGCGGAGAGGCCATCGGCGTAGTCTGGGTTGTCGACGAAGGCGACGTCGAGGCCGTCGAGGGCGGCGGCGATGCGGTCGCGCTGATGGCCGAGGACGATGTGGGTCGCGTCCACGCGGGAGGACGTAACGGCGTCGGCAACGCGGCGGATCAAGGGTTTGCCGTCGAATTCGGAGAGGAGCTTGTTCGGGCCGTGCATGCGGCTGGAGCGGCCGGCGGCGAGGATGGCGGCGTGGACAATCGGGCGCGTCTCGGCGGGGGCGAGATCGCGCGGCTGCGGACGGACGGGGATTTCCATCAGCAGGCCGCCGACGCCCATCGCGGCGATGTCGGCGGCGGTGACGGGAAGGTCGGCGATCAGGCGGTCCAGCACCCAGTCAAATCCGTTGGGCTTGGGGCTTCGGGCGCAGCCGGGCGCACCGATGACCGTGCGGCCGGAAATCGAGCCGAGGACGAGGAGGTTGCCGGGATCGACGGGCATTCCGGCCCGCTCGACCGTGCCGCCGGCGCGGCGGATGGCGGCGGGGATGACGTCGTCCCAATCGCAGAGCGCCGAGGCGCCGAAGACGAGAACGAGGTCGGTTGCGGGGTCGAGGTTCGAAAGGGCGGAGGCGAGCGCTTCGTCTTCGTGTGGGACGCGAAGTTCCGTCGCCAAGGTGCTGTGCGAGCGGGACAGACGGTCGCTGGTGACGCGGGTGGTCTTGTCCAGGATGCTCGACTTCACGCCGGGAAGCGTGGTCTGGATGACAGCGACGCGGCGCGAGCGGAAGCGGTGGACGGCGAAGGCCTCGCGAGCGCCGGCAGCGTCGATGGCGGCCCGAAGTGCGGCTTCGGGGGCGGCGAAGGGAATGATCTTGACGGTGGCGACCATCTGGCCGGGCTCGACGGTGTCGAAAGGGGCGAGCGTGGCGATGGTCAGGGCCGGATCGATGCGGTTAATCGCGTCGATGATCGCGCGGTCGACGGTGAAGACACCAGCGTCGCGGGCGTGGATGTTGACGCGGCCTGTGGCGGGTTCACGGACTTCGCAACCGTCGATGGAAAGGGCAGCGGCAAGGCGGGCGGCGGCTTCGTTTTCGGGGACGTCACCAAATTCGAGCATAGCGCCGATGACGGATTCGATGCCCGCGGCGCGCAAGGCTGCGATGTCGGTTGTGGAGAGGCGGTGCGCCTTTTTCAGGCGCAGGCCAGGCACGGAGAGGGAATGCGCGAGGAGCGCGCCGTCGGCCTGGTCGAGCGGCAGCGGGCCGAACTTCACGCCTGCGCTTCCATCTGCCGCGAGGCGCGGGTGCGCAGGGCGCCGATGATCTCGGCGAGGACCGAGACGGCGATCTCGGCGGGGCTGGCGGCGCCGATGGCAAAGCCGATCGGGGCGCGGATGCGGGCGATCTCGGCTTCGCTCAAGCCTGCCGCGACAAGGCGCTCGACGCGTTTGGCGTGCGTCTTGCGGCTGCCGAGCGCGCCGACATAGAAACAGTTGGCGCGCAGCGCGGCTTCGAGCGGGAAGTCGTCGATCTTCGGATCGTGCGTGAGGGCGGCGAGTGCGGTGAAGGCGTCGAGCGGGCGGGTCGTGAGCACCGTTTCCGGCCATTCGGCGCTCAAGGCCGTGTCGGGGAAGCGTTCGGGCGTGGCGAAGGCGGTGCGGGGATCGATAATCTCGACGTCGAGGCCGGCAAGGCGCGCCATGGGGGCAAGGGCCTGGCTGATATGAACCGCGCCGATGACGACCAGCCGCGCCGGCGGAACGTGGACGTTGAGGAACAGTTGCCGGCCATCGACTTCGACATTGCCGGATTTTGCGGAATCGAAGGCGCGGGTGAGCGCAACGCCGAGGTCGCCGTCGCGCCGGTCAGACTCGCGGTGGAGTGTGGCGGCGCCCGTTTCGAGATCAGTCGCGAGGATGACCGCTCGGCGAGCGGAGCGTTCGGCATTGGCCTGTTTGAGAAGGTCGATATCCATGGTCAGGCGACGGGCTCGACATAGACCTTGATGCGGCCGCCGCAGGAGAGACCGACCTGCCAGGCGGTTTCGTCCGCGACGCCGAATTCGAGCATTTTCGGCGCGCGTGATTCGAGCACGTCGATGGCTTCGCCGACGACCGCGCCCTCGACGCAGCCGCCCGAGACGGAGCCTTCGAAATTGCCTTCGGAATCGATGACGAGGTGGCTGCCTACGGGGCGCGGTGCCGAGCCCCACGTCTCGACGACGGTGGCGAGCGCGACCTTGCGGCCTTCGCCGACCCAGCGCTCGGCCAGCGCGAGCGGATCGGTTCCCTGTCCGAGAAGATCAGATGTCATGGCGTTTACCTCCAACCCGGATATGGTCACGCCGCCCTGCCCTTGCCAAGGGCCAGCCACTGTCGCGGGTCGGTCGTCTGGCGGCTTTTCGTCGACAGCGAGGCGACGAGGTCGGTCAACGCGTCGAGCGAATGGACGGCGCGGAACTCGTCGACATGATCGAGCATGACGCGCACGCCGCGTGCGCGCGGCTCGAAACCGTCAAAGCGCAGGAGCGGGTTCAGCCAGATCAGGCGGCGACAGGATTTGTGCAGGCGGTCCATCTCGCGGGCGAGCAGGTCCGTATCGTCGCGCTCCAAACCATCGGTGATGAGGAGCACGACGGCGCCCTGCCCCAGCACGCGCCGCGACCAGAGCCGGTTGAACTCGTGCAGCGTCTCGCCGATGCGCGTGCCGCCCGACCAGTCCTTGACGGCGGCGGCGGCCTCGGCCAGCGCCTCGTCCGGATCGCGGTGGCGCATCTGGCGCGTGAGGTTTGTCAGACGGGTGCCGAAGACGAAGGTGTGGACGCGGCTGCGCTTCTCGCTAAGCGCATGAAGAAAGTGCAGAAAGATGCGGGAATACTGACTCATCGAGCCGGAAATGTCGGCCAGGACGACGAGCGGCGGGTGGACGGTGCGCGCGGATTTGAAGCGCGGCAGCATCAGGTCGCCGCCGGTGCGCAGGGCCTGGCGCATCATGGCGCGCGGATCGGCGCGGCTGCCATGTGGATCGGGGCGGAAACGCCGCGTCGTGACATGGTCGGCCGGCAAAGTGAGGCGGGCGATGGCGGCGCGCGCCTCGATGAGCTCGCGCGCGCTCATCTGGGCGAAGTCCTTGGCGCGCAGCACTTCGTTTCCCGACACGGAAAAGCGGGCGTCGAACTCGATTTCGGGGATTTCCTGCTTCGTCTGGCGGTCGTTCTGGCCGAGAAGGGCTTCGGAGACGCGGCTTTCGGCCGGTTTCGGCTTCGACTTTTCCTTCATGTCGGGCGCGACGGGCGAGAACATGGCGATCATTTTCTCGATCAGCTCGCGCGAGCGCCAGTAGAGCCGGAATGCTTCGTCGAAGGTCGCGTGATCCTCGCGCCGGTTCACCAGCACGGCATGAAGCGTCCAGTAGAAATCCTCGCGGGTGCCGATGCCAGCGGCGAGGACCGCCTCGATCGCAACCTTGACCGCGGCCGGGCCGACGCGCATGCCGGCCTTGCGCAAGGTGCGGGCGAAATAGACGATGTTGTCGGCGATCCGGCCTTCGGCTTCGCTGCGCGCCGCGTTCATGGCTATTCGGCTGCCGCCAGTTCGGACTTCACCTCGTTCAGGATACGCCGCCCCTCGCCCTGGCCGATGCGGGCGATGTCGTCCTGATACTTCAGGAGCACGCCGATCGTATCCGACACGGTTTCGGGGTCGAGCGCGACCTTGTCGAGTTCGGTGAGCGCGCTCGCCCAGTCGATCGTCTCGGCGACGCCGGGCACCTTGAAAAGGTCCATCTGGCGCAGGCGCTGGATGAAGGCGACGACCTCGGCCGACAGGCGCTCATTGGCCTGCGGCACCTTGCGGGCGACAATCTCCAGTTCGCGCTCGGCGGTCGGATAGTCGACCCAGTGGTAGAGGCAGCGGCGCTTCAGCGCGTCGTGGATTTCGCGGGTTCGGTTGGTGGTGATGATGACGATCGGCGGCTCCTTGGCCTTGATCGTGCCGAGTTCGGGCACCGTGACCTGAAAGTCGGAGAGGATTTCGAGCAGAAAGGCCTCGAAAGCCTCGTCGGTGCGGTCGAGTTCGTCGATGAGGAAGACGGGGGCAGCGCCCTCTTCGCCGGACAGCGCGTCGAGGACCGGGCGGCGGATCAGGTATTTCTCGGAGAAGACGTTGCGCTCCATCGCGTCGCGCTTCACTTCGCCGGCGGCTTCCTCCATGCGGATTTCGATCATCTGCGCGGCGTAGTTCCACTCATAGACGGCGGAGGAAACGTCGAGGCCTTCATAGCACTGGAGCCGGATCAAGCGGCGGCCGAGGGCGGAGGCGAGCACCTTGGCGATCTCGGTCTTGCCGACGCCGGCTTCGCCTTCGAGGAACAGCGGACGGCCCATGCGCAGGCTGAGGAACAGCACCGTCGCAAGGGCGCGATCGCCGACATAATCGGCGGATTTCAGCAGCTCCAGCGTCTCGTCGATCGAGTTCGGTATGGGACGCGGATGGGCTGTCGACATGGGGGCTCCGGGTGAAACCGATCAGGTTTCAAGACTGTGGTAGCGACGATCCTGATAGATCAATGGCGAAAGACTATCGCCGATGCGGATGCCTGTCACTTCACCGAAAAGTATGCGGTGGGTGGCGATTTCCTTGGTTTCGATGATGCGGCAGTCGAACGAGGTCAAGGCGCCGACGAGCACCGGGGCGCCGGTCTGGCCGGTTTCCCATTCGCCGAGCGCGAAGCGATCCTTCTGGCTCAGACCGGTCAGGCCCGAAAAGGCATCGGCAAGCGCGCGTTGGCGCGAAGACAGCGTGTTGAGCGCGAAGACGCCGTTTTCGGCGAAGACGTCATTGTCCGGCTTCACGCGGCTGAGGCAGACGAGCACCGTCGGCGGGTTGTCGGATACTGAGCAGCCGGCGATGATCGTCACGCCGCGCCGCCCGGCCGTTCCGTCGGTGGTGACGACGTGGACTGCGCCTGCGAAACGGGCCATCGCATCGCGGTAAAGTCCGGAATCAACTTGTCTCTTGTCGAGCACGGCCACCCCTTCATCGAACACGGCGCATATAGGGCGCCGTACAATCACCACCAAGCACGTCTCTCCCGATTAGCCGGTTGCGCGCACGGCTGCCAGCCTTTACCTGTGAACGCAGCCTTCACAGCCTGGCCGGTCAGCAAACCATCGATGCCGCACAGTCTCAAATCCGTCCTTCTTCTCGGCGCCCTGACGCTGGCCTGCACGAGCGCCGGCGCGCAGACGCGCATCGGGTTGGCCGTACCGGGAGGCGAGACGGCGCCGCTGCTCGAAGCGCAGATGCGCGCGGGCGCGCAGGCGGCAATCGACGCGGTCGATGGCGAGCTCATCATCGAGACGGATGCCTGTACGAGCGAAGGAGGCAGTGCTGCGGCGCGGCGCTTCGTGGAAGACGGCGTTTCGGCGGTGGTCGGGTTTCTGTGCACCGAGGCGATCGAGGCGGCGCTGCCGATCCTGACCGAGGCGGGCATTCCGGTCATCGCCACCGGCATCCGTACGGACAGCCTGACCGACAGGCGCGAGCGCACCGGCTGGCAGGTGTTCCGGCTGGGGCCGCGCGCCGATGCCGAACGCGATGCCGCGGCGCGCTATGTGATCGACAACTGGCGCGGATCGCTTTTCGCCATCGTCGACGATGGCACGATCTACGGCCGCGAGATCGCGGAGACGGTTCGAATCGCGGCGGAAGAATCGGGTCTGGTCCCGGTCTTCGTCGATACGTTCCGGCCGCAACTCGACAACCAGATCGGGCTCGTCGGGCGGTTGCGGCGTTCGGGCGCGACCCATGTCTTCGTCGGCGGCGACCGCGAGGACATCGCGATCATGGCGCGCGATGCGGCCGGGCTGGACTATGCGCTGACGATCGCCGGCGGCGAAGCGCTGCGCGCGGCGGGCGAAACGCCTCTTGCCGAAGGGATCGTGATGATCGCGGCGACGCAGTGGGAAGATGCGGTCGCGCCTGACGGCGAAAAGCCGGCGGAGGAACAGGGCTATTTCCTGCCGGTCCATGCGGCGGTTGAGATCGCGGTTGCGGCTTCGGAGGGTGGCGAAACGATCGGCGACGGCCGGTTCAAGACGATCATCGGGTCGGTCGAGTTCGACGCGAAGGGCGACATGGAAGGCCAGATTTACCGCAGCTACCGGTTCGACGGTTCCAGCTTCGTGCCGGTGGACTGATGGCGTTCAGGGCCGGGCCGCGCAATCTGATCACCGACGTGGCGGGGCTTTCCGTCGGCAATGTCCATGACGAAAAGGTGCGCTCGGGCGTCAGCGTCGTACTTTGCGACGCGCCCGCGATCGCCAGCTACCAGGTGCTGGGCGGTGCGCCGGGGACCCGCGAGACGGACCTCCTGGAGCCGCACAATTCGGTCGAGACCGTACATGGGATCGTGCTTTCGGGCGGGTCGGCGTTCGGGCTCGATGCGGCGTCGGGCGTGCAGGCGGCGTTGCGGGAACGCGGCATCGGCTTCGAGGTGCGCGGGCAGAAAGTGCCGATCGTGCCGGCGGCGATCCTGTTCGACCTTGCCAATGAAGGCGACAAGGATTGGGGGCGCTATCCGCCCTATCGGGAGCTCGGGTTCGAGGCCGTGGCGGCGGCGGATACGGATTTTGCCATCGGCAGCGCGGGGGCGGGTTTTGGCGCGCTGACGGCGGGGCTGAAGGGCGGGCTCGGCTCGGCTTCGACCGTGCTGGCAAACGGCATCGCCATCGGCGCGCTGGTTGCGGTCAATCCGACCGGGTCGGTGACGGTCGGGCGAAGCCGACATTTCTGGGCGGCGCCTTTCGAGATCGGCGACGAGTTCGGCGGGCACGGAATGCCCTCCCCGCTGCCGACGGCCGCGCAGGACGTGCTGATCAAGTTCCGCGACCCGGTTTCGCCGGTCGCCAATACGACGATCGCGGTGATCGCGACGGATGCGGCGTTGCCCAAGGCGGCGGCGAAGCGGCTGGCGATCTCGGCGCATGACGGATTTGCGCGTGCGATCTGGCCGGCGCATACGCCTTATGACGGCGATCTCGTCTTTTCGCTGGCGACGGGGCGCAATGCGGCACGGCTCGATCCGGCAATGGAGATGGATTTCCATGCGGCCGCGGCGGCGACCATGGCGCGGGCGATCGCGCGAGGCGTTCATGCCGCGAGCGCCATGGCGGGTGATATGATGCCGGTCTGGTCGTCGAGGACATAGGAGACGCCGATGCGTTCGCTGATTGCCGTCGTTGCGATGCTCCTTGCCGGACCTGCTGCGGCCGGGGATACCGCCGAATTGGGCATTCTGGGATTTGGCGCGGACGGCGCGATCTTCGCGTTCGAGGAATATGGCATCCAGGACGGGTCGGGTTTCGCCTACGCCAATCGCTACTATATCGAGACCGCGACCGACAGCTTCGTCACCGGCACGCCGATCCGGGTGCTTTCGGAGGAGCAGGACGCGTCGATCGCGGACGCGCGGGCCAAGGCGCGGCTGCAGGGGGCCGACATCGTCGATGAGGACGAGCTCGCCGCGAACCGAGGCTTTACGGTTGGGGCGAATGCGGTGACCGAGATTTCAGCCGATCCGCTTGCGATGGAGGTCAATCCGCGGCCGGTGTTCCCGCCGATCGACCCGCCGCTTGCGATCCGGCTCGAGGAGATTGCGTTCGACGTGCCGGAAAACTGTGCGTTCGCGGCCGAGCGCCATGTCGGGTTCCGGCTGCTCAAGGTGAGCCATGAAGGCGGGGTGGCAACGGAGCTTTTGCACGAGGACGAAAGCGTTCCGGAAAGCCGCAATTGCCCGCTCGGCTACCGGATCGGTGCGGTACAGACTTTCTTCCCGGAGGGCGGCGAGCCGGTGTTCGTGGTGCTGATCGCGGTCAGGCGCGTCGGCTTCGAGGGACCCGATCATCGCTGGATCGCGGTGCCCGGCAAACTATAGAGCGTTGAGCCTTTGGACCTCGTCTGTTAGGGAGCGGGCGAAAGCCTCCCAAACGTCAGGACGAGACGCATGATCCCGCGCTATTCGCGGCCCGAAATGGTCGCCATCTGGTCTCCGGAAACGAAGTTCCGCATCTGGTTCGAGATCGAGGCGCATGCCTGCGACGCGCTGGCCGAGATCGGCGTCATCCCGAAGGAAGCGGCGCGGAACATCTGGGACAAGGGTGACGCGGCGAAATTCGATGTCGAGCGGATCGACGAGATCGAGCGCGAGACCAAGCACGACGTCATCGCCTTCCTGACCCATCTGGCCGAATTCATCGGGCCGGATTCGCGCTTCGTCCATCAGGGCATGACCTCGTCGGACGTGCTCGATACCACCCTGAACATCCAGCTCGTGCGCGCTGCGGACCTGCTCCTTGCCGACATGGACCGGGTGCTGGCGGCGCTGAAGAAGCGCGCCTTCGAGCACAAGGACGACGTCAGGATCGGACGCAGCCACGGCATCCATGCCGAGCCGACGACGATGGGCCTGACCTTCGCGCGCTTCTACGCCGAGATGGCGCGTGGGCGCGACAGGCTCGTCGCCGCGCGGGCGGAAATTGCGACCGGGGCGATCTCGGGCGCCGTCGGGACGTTCGCGAACATCGATCCGTCGGTGGAGGAACATGTCTGCGCCAAGCTCGGGCTGAAGCCGGAGCCGATCTCGACGCAGGTCATTCCGCGCGACCGCCATGCGATGTTCTTCGCCACGCTCGGCGTCATCGCCTCGTCGATGGAGAACGTCGCGACCGAAATCCGGCACATGCAGCGCACGGAAGTTCTGGAAGCGGAGGAGTTCTTCGCGCCCGGCCAGAAGGGCTCGTCGGCGATGCCGCACAAGCGCAACCCGGTGCTGACCGAAAACCTGACCGGTCTCGCGCGGCTCGTGCGCATGTCGGTGACGCCGGCACTGGAGAACGTAACCCTCTGGCATGAGCGCGACATCAGCCATTCGAGCGTCGAGCGGGCCATCGGGCCGGACACGACGATCACGCTCGACTTCGCGCTGAACCGGCTCGCGGGCGTCATCGAAAAGCTGGTGATCTATCCCGAGACGATGCTCGCCAACATGAACAAGTTCCGTGGGCTCGTCATGAGCCAGCGCGTTCTGCTCGCACTGACGCAAGCGGGCGTCAGCCGTGAGGATTCGTATCGGCTGGTCCAGCGCAACGCGATGCGCGTCTGGGAACAGGGCGCCGACTTCCTCGAGGAACTGCTCAAGGATTCAGACGTGCGGGCCGCGCTTTCGGAAGAGGAAATCCGCGAAAAGTTCGATCTTGGCTATCACACCAAGCATGTCGACACGATCTTCGCGCGCGTGTTCGGCAATCGCTGACCGCTAGCCTGAATGCCGCGCGACGCGATGATCGCGCGCGCGGCGGCAATCATGCAATGATCTCGATCGCCAGGAGCGTGGCCGCAAGCATGCCCGCGCCTGCGAGGAATGGCGAGCGCCACCGGTTGGCGCGAACCGCCACAGCATCGTTTGCGATCGGCGCTCGATCGACAGCAGTCCTGACCGGCAAAGCCGCACGGACGAGCGGGGTCGGATAGACCGACGGAACGATGATCGGCTCATCGTCCCTGCTGGTGCGCTTCATCATGAGGTCGCGGGCGACCAGGGCACGCTCGATAGTCGCGATCTGACTTTCGAGAAGATCGAGACGGTTGTGGATCGCGGCCATGGTGGCGTTGTCATCCGCGTGGTGATTGTTCCCGACTTGCAGCATGAGCGTTCCTCCATCGACCGGGATATACCTCACCGGCCAAATGAATCTTGAACGGGCGGATCATCGATCAATTCCCTCCAATCTGCCGCTCACAGCCTTGTGATTGAAGGAATGGGCATGTGATTGGGAACCGGAAAGCTGTCCGCACATTATTCCCGCATAGCTGCAACGGATCCCCTCACCGACGCAGCGAGACGAGAAGACCCCCTCCAGTAAGAAGTCCGCGTTTCCCCTGACGCGGACTTCTTCGCATTGGCACCTACGCAGCCGTCACCCGAATTTCCGTCCCCCAAGGATCGCGAAGCGTGCGTGCCGCGTGGTCGCTCGACGCCAGTTCCATATAGGCGAGGCCGGCGCGATCGGGATCGCGCGGGCCGGCTCCGGCGCTTGCCCAACTGTTCGCCCCGATGTGGTGGTGGTAGCCGCCCGAGGCGAGGAACACGGCCTGCGAGCCGTAGCGCGCCATCGTGTCGAAGCCGAGTTCGGAATGCCACCAGTCTTCGGCCGCTTTCGGATCGCCGACGCGCAGATGGACGTGGCCGACGACCGTCGCTTCAGGCGCGTCGCTCCATGCGGGCATAGAGGCGTCGATTTCGCCGAGCAGGTTTTCGATGTCCAGGCGCTCCGTCGCCATGGCGATGTCGCCAGCGTTCTTTTTCCACGTTTCCTTCGGCCGGTCGGCGTAGATCTCGATGCCGTTGCCCTCGGGGTCGTTCAGATAAAGCGCTTCGCTGACGAGGTGGTCGGACGCGCCCGTCACCGCGAAGCGGCTTTCGCCGGCATGGCGCACCCAACGGGCGAGATCCTTACGGGTCGGCAGCAGGAAGGCGGTGTGGAAAAGACCGGAGCTGCGCGGATCGTCGAGCTTCGCCGACGGAGCGCTGTCGATCTCCAGCAACTCGCGGCCTTCGACGCCAAGAATGATGGCGCCGTCGCGGCGGGCGAGTTCGGAAAGGCCCAGCAATTGACGATAGAATTTCGCAAGCGCGTCGGCGTCGCGCGCCTTCAACCCGACTTTGGCGATATGCGTCGGCGTGGTCGCCGAGAACGGCAGTTCGGTCATGATGATCTCCTTGGCGGATGACTCCGCAGATGCCGACAAGATCGTATGCGCGACTGTTCAATGCAATTTCGATTTCGACGACAACTCGTTCGCAATTGCGGAACAGTGCCGTCGAGGTTGCGCATGGCGGCGGCGCTCGCTACATGGCGCGCCATGAAAGCCAAAGACGCCGACATCCTCATCATTCCAGGCTACACCAATTCCGGGCCGGATCACTGGCAGACGCGCTGGGAGGAAAAACTTTCGAGCGCGCGCCGGGTCGAGCAGGCCGAATGGTCGAAGCCGGTTCTGGCCGACTGGAAGGCCCGTCTCGTCGCGGCGGTGAACGATGCCACCAAGCCGGTCGTATTGGTTGCGCATTCGCTCGGGGTCGCGACTGCGGTGCAGGCGGTTCCGGAATTTCGCAACAAGATTGCCGGCGCGTTCTTCGTCGCGCCGCCCGACGTCGCCAATCCGAACGTGCGGCCGAAGCACCTGATGACGTTCGGGCCCTATCCGCGCGACCCGCTGCCCTTCCCGTCGATCACGGTGGCGAGCCGCAACGACCCGTTCTGCGCGTTCGACGTGGCGGAGGACATCGCCGGCGCCTGGGGCTCGCTGTTCATCGACGCTGGCGAGCGCGGCCACATCAATGCCGAATCCGGCCACGGACCGTGGCCGGAAGGCACGTTGACCTTCGCCAAGTTCGTCTCGCAGCTCACGCCTTAGCGGCGTCGAGCAGGGCCTGGGCGCCCATCGCAATGTAGCGCTGGTCCGACCCCAGGGCGATCAGGCGGTAGCCCATGCCCTGATAGCGGGGCGCGAGCTTCGGATCGACCAGATAGATCGCGGCCAGCTTGCCGGCGTCGGTGGCGCGGCGAGCGATGTCCTCGATCGTGGAGACCATTTCCGGCAGCGCCGGATCGACCGCCCTACCCTCGGTCCACGCGATGGAAAAGTCGGACGGGCCGACGAAGACGCCATCGATGCCCGGCACGGCTAGAATGCCGTCGAGCGCATCCAGCGCCTGGCGGGTCTCGATCATCGCCAGCGAAAGCGTCGCCGCGTTCTGGCCCGAAAGCCAGGCGGCCGAATCGGCGATCCCGTAGCGCGGCATCGCGAAGACCGGGCCCCAGGAACGCGAGCCGAGCGGCGGATATTTCATCGACCGGGCGAACGCCTCGGCCTCCTCGACCGAATTTACCATCGGCGCGATCACGGCCTCGGCGCCGAAATCGAGCGCGCGGCTCGCCATGTCGAAGCGGCCGACCGGAATGCGCACGATCGGATGCTTGCGGGCCGAGATGACCGGGGCAAGGCCGCGCAGGACGCTGTCCTCGTGGTGGCCGCCATGCTGCATGTCGAGCGTGACGGCACCGAAGCCGGTCGCCGCGACGGCCTCGACCGTCACGGCATCGGGTATGCCCGACCAAGCGGTGAAGACGGTTTGCCCGGCCCGAAGGCGCGCGGCGAGGTTCACGACGCCTCGATCTGACGGACTGCGGTCGCGAGCAGTTCCTCCATCGTGCGGCGAATCTGGTGATCGGACTGCTGCACGCCGCCTTCGTCGAAATCCTTGCGGATCTTGCGGAAGACGTCGTGGTCGCCCGCTTCCTCGAAATCCGATGCGACCACTTCGCGGGCATAGGCGTCGGCCTCGTCGCCGTTCTTGCCCAGCTTTTCCGCCGCCCAGAGCCCGAGCAGCTTGTTGCGGCGCGCCATGGCCTTGAATTTCAGCTCCTCGTCATGGGCGAACTTGCGCTCGAACCCTTCTTCGCGATCCTTCAGGCTCATCGGCCAACCTCATCATCACTGCGATTTCATGCCCTTGCGGCAGCGGCCACGTTGCCCATGGACGCCACGGCCAATATGGCGGCAAGAATGGCGGGGCGAAAGAGCCAATCGGTCGGCACGCGCTCGCCTGTGGGCGCGGTCATTTGGTGATTGAGCCCAGGGGTCACATGCGCTAGAGAGCGGGCAAGTTCAGTAACCTTCCGCAATTCCTGCGGATGACAGGCTGCCGGGCCCTATCCGTTCCGGCCACCGAGACCAGAGACCGCCATGAACCGTCGCCGCCGCATCTACGAAGGCAAGGCCAAGATTCTCTATGAAGGCCCCGAGCCCGGCACGCTGATCCAGTTCTTCAAGGACGACGCCACCGCCTTCAACAAGAAGAAGCACGAAGTGGTCGACGGCAAGGGCGTGCTCAACAATCGGATTTCCGAGCACATCTTCACCCATCTCAACCGGATGGGCATCCCGACCCACTTCATCCGCCGCCTGAACATGCGCGAGCAGTTGATCAAGGAAGTCGAGATCATCCCGCTCGAGGTCGTGGTCCGCAACGTGGCCGCCGGCTCGCTCGCCAAGCGGCTCGGCATCGAGGAAGGCACGGTCCTGCCGCGCTCGATCATCGAATTCTACTACAAGGCCGACGCGCTCGACGATCCGATGGTCTCCGAAGAGCACATCACGGCCTTCGGCTGGGCGGCGCCGCAGGAACTCGACGACATCATGGCGCTCGCCATCCGCGTCAACGATTTCCTCTCCGGCCTCTTCCTCGGCGTCGGCATCCAGCTCGTCGACTTCAAGATCGAATGCGGCCGCCTCTACGAGGGCGAGATGATGCGCATCGTCGTCGCCGACGAGATCTCGCCGGATTCGTGCCGGCTGTGGGACGTCGCGACGCAGGACAAGCTCGACAAGGACCGGTTCCGCCGCGACATGGGCGGGCTTGTCGAAGCCTATCAGGAAGTCGCGCGCCGCCTCGGCATCATGAACGAGAACGAGCCCCCGCGCCCGTCCGGCCCGGTGCTCGTCACGTCGGGCAACGGCAAGGGCAAGCCGCATTAATTTTCAGGAGTTGGCAGTGATCAAGGCGCGCGTGACCGTCACGCTGAAGAACGGCGTTCTCGACCCGCAGGGCAAGGCCATCGAAGGCGCGCTCGGCACGCTCGGCTTTAATGGCGTTGGCCATGTGCGGCAGGGCAAGGTGTTCGACATCGAGCTGGAAAGCGCCGACCGCGCCAAGGCCGAAGCCGACCTGAAAGCCATGTGCGACAAGCTTCTGGCGAACACGGTGATTGAGAATTACTCGGTCGAAATCGCCTGAACGGCGACAGCCAGGGATGATCCCATGAAATCAGCCGTCATCCTTCTCCCCGGCCTCAACCGCGACCGCGACATGATCGCGGCGCTGACCAAGATCGGCGGCAAGGCGCCGGTCACGGTGTGGCAGACCGATACCGAAATCCCCGACGTCGACCTGATCGTCATCCCGGGCGGCTTTTCCTATGGCGACTATCTGCGCTGCGGCGCGATCGCCGCGCGGATGCCGGTGATGCGGGCGGTGGCAGAAAAGGCCGCGAAGGGCGTGACGGTGATGGGGGTCTGCAACGGCTTCCAGATCCTGCTCGAGGCAGGGCTGTTGCCGGGCGCGCTGATGCGCAACGCCTCGCTGAAATTCGTCTGCCGCGAAGTGAAGCTCGAGGTGGCTAATGCCGGAACGCGATTTACCGAACGCTACGCCCAGGGCCAGGTGATCCGCTGCCCAATCGCGCACCATGACGGCAATTATTTCGCCGACGAGGCGACGCTGGCGCGGATCGAGGGCGAAGGCCAGGTGGCGTTCCGCTATGCCGAAGGCACCAATCCAAACGGCTCGCTGAGCGACATCGCCGGCATCGTCAACGCCGAAGGCAACGTGCTCGGCATGATGCCGCATCCCGAAAACCTGATCGAGGACGCGCATGGCGGCACCGACGGGCGCGCGCTGTTCGAGGCCGCGCTCGGGCGTGCGGCGTGAGGGCTGCTCTGGTTGCATTCGGCATCGCGCTGGCGCTGGCCGGGTGCCGAAGCTCGGCGCCCGAGCCTGAAGCCGCCTCGCGGCCGGGCGACGCCTCGGCGCTTTCAACCATGGAACGCGTCGCGGTTGCGGCGCAGCGCTGCTGGTTTCGTGCCGGCGATCCGCGCTTTGCCGGCCTGATCATGTCGCCCGAACTGACATCGCATTCGGGCAAGCCGCGCATCCTCGCCGTGCCGCAGGGCAATATCGGCGGCCTGCCAAAACTGGTCGTCGAGGCATCCGGAACCCCGGCGCGCATCACCAGCTTCGGCCCGCTGATGGACGGCGGCGCTGAGGCGACACGCATTTCGTCCGACGTCACCCGCTGGGCGTCGGGCGGCACCACCTGTTCCCGCCCGGCCTGACGGAGACCCATTCGCGTGACCCTTTCGAACACGATCCCGATCACCGACGAACTGGTCGCCTCGCACGGCCTGAAGCCTGACGAATATCAACGCATTCTCGACCTGATCGGGCGCGAGCCGAGCTTTACCGAACTCGGCATCTTTTCGGCGATGTGGAACGAGCATTGCTCGTACAAATCCTCCAAGAAATGGCTGAAGACGCTGCCAACTACCGGTCCACGCGTCCTCCAGGGTCCGGGCGAGAATGCCGGCGTGGTGGACATCGGCGACGGGCAGGCCGTGGTCTTCAAGATGGAGAGCCACAACCACCCCTCCTATATCGAGCCCTACCAGGGCGCGGCGACGGGCGTCGGCGGCATCTTGCGCGACGTCTTCACGATGGGCGCGCGGCCGGTCGCGGCGATGAACGCGCTGCGCTTCGGCGCGCCGGATCATCCCAAGACGCAGCATCTCGTCGCGGGCGTGGTCGCGGGCGTCGGCGGCTATGGCAATTCGTTCGGCGTGCCGACGGTGGGCGGCGAGGTCGAGTTCGATCCGAGCTACAATGGCAACTGCCTCGTCAACGCGTTTGCGGCCGGGCTGGCGGACACCGACAAGATCTTCCTGTCGCAGGCCAAGGGCATCGGGCTGCCGGTCGTCTATCTCGGCGCCAAGACCGGTCGCGACGGCGTCGGCGGGGCGACGATGGCTTCGGCCGAGTTCGACGACGACATCGAGGAAAAGCGCCCGACCGTGCAGGTGGGCGATCCGTTCACCGAAAAGTGCCTGCTGGAAGCCTGCCTCGAACTGATGAAGACCGGCGCAGTCATCGCCATCCAGGACATGGGCGCGGCGGGGCTTACGTGCTCGGCCGTCGAGATGGGCGCCAAGGGCGACCTCGGCATCGAACTCGACCTCGACGCCGTGCCGGTGCGCGAGGAGCGCATGTCGGCCTATGAGATGATGCTTTCGGAAAGCCAGGAGCGGATGCTCATGGTGCTCAGCCCCGAAAAGGAAGAAGAGGCCGAGGCCATCTTCCGCAAATGGGGGCTCGACTTCGCCATTGTCGGCAAGACGACCGACGATCTGCGCTTTCGCGTGCTGCACCAGGGCGAGGAAGTCGCCAACCTGCCGATCAAGGAACTGGGCGACGAGGCCCCGGA
Organism: Aliihoeflea sp.; assembly: GCF_052435475.1. Taxonomy (NCBI): domain Bacteria; kingdom Pseudomonadati; phylum Pseudomonadota; class Alphaproteobacteria; order Hyphomicrobiales; family Phyllobacteriaceae; genus Aliihoeflea; species Aliihoeflea sp. The sequence continues at coordinate 511,510 of NZ_JBQVMV010000001.1, read as the reverse complement.
ATATGACCGGCCGTGGGTGGAAGGCCCGAAGGCCACCATGCCCGACTTTTCCGCCCTCCCCGCGATCGACCCGGCCGACGCGCTGTTGAAGCTGATCGGCTCGGCGAACCTGTCGTCGCGGCGCTGGGTCTGGGAGCAGTACGACACGCTGATCCAGGGCAACTCGTTGCAGCGGCCGGGCGGCGACGCCGGCGTGGTGCGTGTCGAGGGTCACGAGACGAAGGCGCTGGCGTTCTCGTCGGACGTGACGCCGCGCTATGTCGAGGCCGATCCGTTCGAGGGTGGCAAGCAGGCGGTGGCCGAATGCTGGCGTAACCTCTGCGCGACCGGCGCGCTGCCGCTGGCGGCGACGGATAATCTCAACTTCGGCAACCCCGAGCGGCCCGAGATCATGGGCCAACTCGTCAGTGCCATCAAAGGCATCGGCGAGGCCTGCCGGGCGCTGGACTTCCCGATCGTCTCCGGCAACGTCTCGCTTTACAACGAGACCAACGGCAAGGCGATCATGCCGACGCCGACCATCGGCGGCGTCGGCATGATCGCCGACTGGGCCAAGATGGCGCGGATCGGCTTTTCGACCGAGGGCGATGCGATTCTGCTCGTTTGCAAGTCCAACATGTGGGGCACGCATCTGGCGCAGTCTGCCTATATGCGCGACCTGCACGAGCGCCGCGACGGCCCGCCGCCGCCGGTCGATCTTGCCCATGAGCGCAAGGCCGGCGAATTCGTGCGCGATGCGATTCAAGATGGGCGGATCACCGCCTGCCACGACCTTTCCGATGGCGGGCTTGCCGTCGCGGTTGCCGAAATGGCGATGGCCTCCGGCATTGGGGCCGCGATCAGCCTTCCGATGCCGACCGATCCGACGCCGGTCCTCTTCGGCGAAGACCAGGGCCGCTACCTGATGACGGTGTCGCGCTCCGACAAGGAGCTTCTGCGCGAGATCATCGACGAAGGCGCGGCGCGCGGACTGGTCGTGGCCTGGATCGGCGAGACGGGAGGCACCGAATTGAAACTGCCCGGCACGCGTGCCATATCCGTGAAGGACCTCAAGGCTCGCCACGAGTCGTGGTTCCCGAATTTCATGGACTGAAGGCAGACAGCAATGGCAATGGACGCGCACGACATCGAACGCATGATCAAGGAAGCGATTCCGGATGCGAAAGTGACGATCCGCGACCTCGCCGGTGACGGCGACCACTATGCCGCCGAAGTGGTGGCCGAGAGCTTTCGCGGCAAAAGCCGCGTCCAGCAGCACCAGATGGTCTATGACGCGCTGAAGGGAAACATGGGCGGGGTTCTGCACGCGCTCGCGCTGCAGACCAGCATTCCGGAATAGCCAAACTCGACAGGCCGGTTTCCATCACCTATATCGGGTGCAAACGAATTATCGGCGGCTCGCCGCCAGGGATTGAAGACATGACCGCGATCACCCAGTTCATCGACAGCGAAGTGAAGAGCAACGACGTCGTTCTCTTCATGAAGGGCACGCCGGGCTTTCCGCAGTGCGGTTTCTCGGGCCAGGTGGTGCAGATTCTCGATTATCTCGGCGTCGACTACAAGGGCGTCAACATCCTGACCTCGGACGAATTGCGCCAGGGCATCAAGGAATATTCCAACTGGCCGACGATTCCCCAGCTTTACGTGAAGGGCGAGTTCGTCGGCGGATGCGACATCATCCGCGAGATGTTCCAGGCCGGCGAACTCCAGACGTTCCTGGGTGAGAAGGGCGTTTCGGCCAAGGGCGCAGCCTGACGCATTTCCCGCGGCGTTCCCGCCGCAAGCAAATTCAGCTTCCGACGATGCGCCGGGCTTGCCCGGCGCATTTTCGTCTGGACGGTATCACTGGATCAATCCGCATGGACCAAACCCGCTCCCATGTCGCGCTGCCGACGAGCTTTCCGCTCGGCCGCAACGAGCTGATCGCGCTTGCCGCAGCGCTGATGGCGCTCAATGCGCTGGCGATCGACATCATGTTGCCGGGCCTGCAGGAAATCGGTGCCAGCCTCGGCGAAAGCGACGAGAACCGCCGACAATTCGTCATCACCGCCTATGTGACAGGTTTCGGTTTCGCCCAATTGCTGTTTGGCCCGCTTTCCGATCGATTCGGGCGGCGCGCGCCGCTTATCGTCGGCTTGTCGATCTATGTCATGGCGGCTTTTGCCTGCGCCTTCGCGCCTTCGTTCGAGACGCTGCTCGTCATGCGTTTCGTGCAGGGGCTCGGCGCCGCAGCGACACGCGTCATCGCAATCTCGCTTGTCCGCGACATCTTCGGCGGGCGGGCAATGGCCGAGGTGATGTCGCTCGTCTTCATGGTTTTCATGATCGTGCCCGTCATCGCACCGGGCGTCGGTCAGGTCGTCATGATGTTCGGCGACTGGCCGATGATCTTCCTGTTCATGGGCGTAATGTCGGCTTTCGTGCTTGCCTGGACATCGATGCGACTGCCCGAGACGCTGAAGCCGGAATATCGCCGGCCGTTCACCGTGCGCGCCATCGCCGACGGATTCCGGATCGTGCTGACCAACCGCGTTTCGATTTGCTACACGGCGGCCTTCACCTGCATCTTCGGCGCGCTGTTCGGGTTCATCAATTCGGCGCAGCAGGTCTATATCGGCATCTATGGCGTCGGCGCCTGGTTCCCGGTGCTGTTCGCGATCGTTGCCGGATTGATGGCGGTTTCGTCGTATTTGAACTCGCGCCTCGTCGGCCGGCTCGGGATGCGCAAGCTTGCGCATGGCGCGCTGATCGGTTTCATCGGCGTGACGGCGATAAGCTTCTTCTGGTCGCTGACCGGAACCGTACCGCTTTGGGCATTCACAGTGCTCTTCGCGCTCGCGATGATGCAGTTTTCGTGGATCGGATCGAACTTCAATTCGCTCGCCATGGAGCCGCTGGGGCACGTCGCCGGCACGGCCTCTTCGGTACAGGGCTTCCTGCAGACGGTGGGCGGGGGCATTTTGGGCGCGATGATCGGGCAGGCGTTTGACGGGACCGTGACGCCGCTGGCGGCAGGGTACTTCTTCGCCGGGATCGGTGCGCTGGGGATGGTGCTGCTGGCGGAGCGGGGGAAGCTGTTTCAGGCGCAAAACGAGACGCTGCCGCCGCGCAGCTAGGGTTCAGAGCGCGGCGAAATCGAACAGCTTCGTGTCGAGGAGATGCGACGGGCGGACGTTGGCCAGCGCGCGGATCATGGCTTCCTTGCGGCCGGGCATGCGGCGCTCCATTTCGGCGATCATCTCCTTCATGGCGTTGCGCTGGAGACCGTCCTGGCTGCCGCAGAGGTCGCATGGGATGATCGGGAAGCGCATGGCTTCGGCGAATTTGGCGAGGTCCCCTTCGGCGCAGTAGGAGAGCGGGCGCAGGACCATCAGGTCGCCGTCGTCATTCAGGAGCTTGGGCGGCATGGCGGCGAGGCGGGCGCCGTGGAAGAGGTTGAGGAAGAACGTCTCCAGAATGTCCTCGCGGTGGTGGCCGAGGACGAGCGCCGAACACCCCTCCTCCCGCGCGACGCGGTAGAGATTGCCGCGGCGAAGGCGCGAGCAGAGCGCGCAGTAGGTCGCGTTTTCCGGCACCTTTTCGGTGACGATGGAATAGGTGTCACGGTATTCGATGCGATGGGCGATGCCGTGCCGCGACAGGTAGTCCGGCAGGATGTGCTTGGGGAAATTGGGCTGGCCCTGATCCAGATTGCAGGCCAGCAGTTCGACCGGCAATAGCCCGCGCCACTGGAGATCGAGCAGGATCGCCAGAAGGCCGTAGGAATCCTTGCCGCCGGAGAGCGCAACCAGCCATTTCTCGCCCGGCTTGACCATCGCGAAATCATCGAGCGCCTGGCGGGTGGAGCGCAGGAGGCGCTTGCGCAGCTTGTTGAACTCGACCGAACGCGGCGCATCCGCCATCAAGGGCGGAATGGATTGCGCGTCGTCGTCTTGCAGCTGGTGGAGCGTCATCGTCGCGTTAGACCAAAGCGTGGGCCAAAAGGAAAGGCCGCGTCGAAACGCGGCCCATCCGAAATCGATGATCGAAACCGACTAGCGCGAGTAGAACTCGACGACTAGGTTCGGTTCCATCTGGACGGCGAACGGAACGTCGGCCAGGCCCGGAGCGCGCACGAAGGTCGCGGTCATCTTGGAGTGATCGGCCTCGACATAGTCCGGCACGTCACGCTCGGCGAGCTGCACCGATTCCAGAACGATCACGAGCTGCTTCGACTTCTCGCGCACCTCGATCACGTCGCCCGGACGGCAGCGGAACGAAGCGATGTTCGTGCGGCGGCCGTTGACGTTGACGTGGCCGTGGTTGACGAACTGACGGGCGGCGAAGATCGTCGGGGCGAACTTGGCGCGGTACACGACCGCATCCAGGCGCGACTCGAGCAGGCCGATGAGGTTGTCCGGCGTATCGCCCTTGCGACGGTCGGCTTCCTCGTAGGTCTTGCGGAACTGCTTCTCGGAGATGTCGCCGTAGTGACCCTTGAGCTTCTGCTTGGCGCGGAGCTGCAGGCCGAAGTCGGACAGCTTGCCCTTGCGGCGCTGGCCGTGCTGACCGGGGCCGTATTCGCGCTTGTTGACCGGGGACTTCGGACGGCCCCAGATGTTTTCGCCCAAACGGCGGTCGAGCTTGTACTTTGCGGATTGGCGCTTGCTCATCGCATTCCCTTTCAAACAATTGCACCCGGATGCTCACGCACCGGGCGAAGGAAACGCGCCCTCCTCTGGCCCCCGTTTTCGGAGCCTGACAGGGCATCTCACGCAATGCGATGAAGATGCCCACGGGACACGTCAAATGAAACACCGCGCATTGCGGCGCGGCGTTGGGGCGGTCTCTAGGCCAAGGGCGCGGTCCTGTCAATGGCGGGGCATCAGCCGAAGATCAGCCCTTCGCCGATATGAAGGGCAAGGCCTGCGAGGCCGCCGATGATCATGCCGTTGAAGCGTATATATTGCAGATCGCGGCCGATGTTGAGTTCGATCAGGCGCGTGGTCTGGGCGATGTCCCAGGCCTTGACCTGCTCGGCGATGAAGATTGCGACGCCGGACTTCTGCTTTTCGACGAAGGAAGCGAGCGCGACGACGAAGCCGGCATTCATATCGGCGCGGATGTCCGGGTCGTCGGCGAGACGGCGGCCGATTTCCATGAACATCGAGGCGAGATGGGTGCGGATGATGGAGTTGTCGCTTTCGGCATCCTCGCGCAGGAAGGTGGCGAGGTTCTTCCAGATCTCGTCGGCGAGCGTCGCGAGTTCGGGCCGCGCGAGCAGGTTCGCCTTGATGCGCTCGGCGCGGGCGACATAGGCGGGATCGGTTTTCAGGTCCTCGATGAAGCGCAACGCGAAGGCGTCGAATTCCCGACGGAGCGGGTGATCGGGGTCGCCGCCCGCCTCCTCCATCAGGCGGCCGGCGGAGGCGACGATCTTGTTCAGGAGATAGGCGTCGGCGCGGAAGATGTTGGCGAGCGTCGGCAGTTCGGCGCGGATGCGTTCGCGCATGATACCGAGCGTCTTTTCGTCGTTGAGGATGCCGCCGAGGACATGGATGAGGCCGTCGAAGAGACGCTGGTGACGGCGCTCGGCGGTGACGGCGGAGAGGAGTTCGGCCGCGACGGGGGCGATGTCGATCTTGTCCAGACGCTCGACGACGCGCTTGCCGAGGAAGCCGCGGAGGTTGGAGTTTTCGAGCGCGGCGAGTGCCTGCGGGGTCATGCGGGTGACGAAACCGGCGAGGTCTTCGGCATGGCGGCGCTCGCCGAGCCAATCGGCGACGAGGCGGGCGAAGTCAACCTCCTCCAGCTTTGCGTGAACGGCCTTTTCAGTGAGGAAATTGGATTCGATGAAGCGGCCGAGATTGTCGGCGATGCGGCCCTTGTTGGCCGGAATGATCGCGGTGTGCGGGATCGGCAGGCCGAGGGGACGGCGGAAGAGCGCCACGACCGCATACCAATCGGCGATGCCGCCGATGGCGGCGGCTTCGGCGAAGGCGGCGACATAGCCAAGGCCGGGATAGTCGTCAACGAAAGCGCGGGCGGCGAGGAACACGGCGACGCAGACCACCAGTGCGGACGTCGCGACGGCTTTGGTTCGGCGCAGCGCGCGGGCCTTTTCGATGTCGCCGAGCGCGGCAATCTGCGCACGCGCTTGGTCTCGATTCATGCTTTTTTGCATCGCACGCACATTTTATGTTGCATTGCACAATTCCATATCTATATACGCATCACGCCTCGAGCCGAATGGTCGGGGTTCAACCATGGCTCCCTAACGAGAATGGAGATTCAAATGACCAAGACCAAGACCCAGCAGGCCGCTGCTTCCTATTTCGACGGTTTCACCCGCGCTTTCGACGACGTCGGCGCGAAGATCCAGGTTCCCGAAGCCACCCGCGACTTCTTCCGCACGCAGGCTGCGACTGCTGCCCAGCGCGCAGAGGAACTGCATCGCCAGGCTGCTTCGCTCGCCGACCAGAGCAAGACCGTTTTCGGTCCGTTCGCCGGCAGTTTCGACGCCGTGACGCGCACCATGCTCGACGCGACGCTCGCCAACACGCAGCACTATTTCGCCACCGTCGAGAAGCTTGCCGATGCCAATTCGGTCGGTGAAGCCCTGACGATCCAGGCCGACTACGTGCGCGAGGCGACCGCCGCCAACATGGAGCGCATCCGCTCCGGCGCCGACCAGGCCAAGACGTTGATGGCGGACAACGCCAAGGTCGTTCAGGACCAGGTCAAGAAGGCCGCCTGAACCAACTACCGATAAAAGAAAAGGCCCGGATTTTTCCGGGCCTTTTTTTATGCCTTCAATCAGGCGGCGAGAGGTTGGGGTTGAGGCATCACCTGTGGGGCGAAGATTTCGGCGACGGGCTCGAGCTCGATCAGCCCCACCGTCTCGCCGCCCTCGAAGCGCAGCCGCGCATTGAAGCGGGAGGCAAGGCGCTTCATCGCCTGGTTCTGCGGGTGGGTGGTGACGCGAAGCTGCGTGTAGCCGAGCGCGTGGGCGTGCCAGATCAGGCGCTGGAACAGCTTGCTGCCGATGCCGCGATGCTGGAGAACCTGCTCGACCGAGAATGCGATCTCGCCGGTCGGCTCGCCCTCGCCTTCGATCTCGTGCAGTTCGGCAGCGCCCAGAACCTCGTCGCCCTCGACATAGCCGATCACCGTCGTGCCGGCGCGAAAGGCGCGGTCGGCATAGGCTGCGACGAATGCGTCGTTCGACGGACCGTTGAAACGATCGCGGCGACTTTCGACATCGAGGCGGAGAAGATGTTCGCGGAACTTCGGCAGATCCGACGGGCGGAGCTGGCGGATGACGCCAAGGGGCATTTCGGTGTTGATTCTCAGGTCTTGCATATCGTCGCTCTCCTCAAGGGCTCCTCCCCTGAAGTCGAAGCAACTCGACCCGCCGAATATTGTGCGTTGCAGCATGAATTTCAAGGCAAATCGGCGTGAGCATGGCTGCCATGCGCCATTAAAGCTGATATTAACGCTCATGTTTTTTCATTGCAGGCTTGTCTGGAACCGTTCTAAGGAATAGACCATAGAAAGCCGACCCGACGGAATCGTGAAAGGCATGCCATGCGGCTGACCCGCCAGACGAATTACGCAGTGCGCATCCTGATGTATTGCGCGGCCAATCCGGGGCGGCTGAGCCGCATTCCCGAGATCGCGAGCGCTTATGGCGTCTCGGAGCTGTTCCTGTTCAAGATCCTGCAGCCGCTGGTCGAGCACGGACTGGTCGAGACGGTTCGCGGGCGAAATGGCGGCGTGCGGCTTGGACGCGCGGCCACCGAGATCACGCTGTTCGACATCGTGCGCGTGACGGAAGACAGCTTCGCGATGGCCGAATGTTTCGAGAAGGATGCGACGGAGTGCCCGCTGGTCGATGCCTGCGCGCTGAACGAAGCGCTGCGAAAAGCGCTGAACGCATTTTTCGAGGTGCTCGAGGGATATACGATCGAGGACCTCGTCAAGGCGCGGCCGAACATGCGCTCGCTGCTGGGGATCGATGTGGATCTGCCGCGGGTGGCGGCGAACTAGCTATCGGGCGACGGTTTTGCGAGGCGCAGGGGCGAGGCCTGGATTCCTGTGACGAATACAGGAATGACGGCATTGAGGTGTGTGCCGACCTTCAACAATCTCTGACTTGCGGTAACATTCTTGCGATCATCATTCCTGTGCTCGTCACAGGAATCCAGGCCTCGGCATTCGATGACGTCCTAAGCCTGAACCGACTGCGGCAGGACGAAAGGCGTTCGACCGGTCGGGGCGACACCGACGCGCAGGCGGCAGTCGAAGACAGTTTCGATCAGTTCATCCGTCAGAAGATCGGACGGGGCGCCGAAAGCGGCGACCCTGCCCTCATTCAGCATCATCATGCGATCGGCATACATCGCCGTCAGGTTCAGATCGTGGAGGACGGCGATGACGCCGCCGCCGCGGCGGGCGTAGGCTCGGGCGACGTCCATGATGACGAGCTGGTGCTTGATGTCGAGGCTGGAGACCGGCTCGTCGAGGAAGAGGAAGCGCGGCCGGCCGTCGAGCACCGGCTCCCAGACCTGGCAGAGGACGCGGGCGAGTTGCACGCGCTGCTGTTCGCCGCCGGAAAGTTCCTGATAGTGACGGCCGGCAAAGCCGGTCAGATCGACGGTCGAAAGAGCGCGGTCGGGCAGCGTTTCGAGCTCGCGGTCGGCAACGCCGGAGCGACCGCCCATGAGGCCGAGCCGGACGATTTCGCGGACGGTGAAGGGGAAGGACAGGCTCGTTGCCTGCGGGAGGACGGCGCGCAGGCCGGCGGCCTGCCACGGCTTCAGCGAGCGGAGGTCGCGGCTGTCGATCCTGATCTCGCCTTTCGAATCCAGATCGCCCGACAAGGCCTTGAGAAAGGTCGATTTTCCCGATCCGTTCGGACCGACGATGGCGGTGATTTCACCGGCATTGGCGGTGAAGTCGATGCCGTGCAGGATGGCCCGGCCACCGAGCGAAACCTTGACGTTGCGGGTCTCGATCATCGCCGCCTCACAAATCCAGGACGCCGCGCCGGCGCAGCAAAATCCAGAGGAAGAAGGGAGCGCCGACCGCCGCCGTGACGATGCCGATCGGCAATTCGGCCGGCGCGACGATGGTGCGCGAGACGGCGTCGGCGAGCAGCAGGAGGCTGGCGCCAAGAAGCGCGGAGGCCGGCAGGAGATAGCGGTGGTCGGGGCCGATCGACAGGCGCAGGAGGTGCGGCACGACGATGCCGACGAAGCCGATGCCGCCGGAGACGGCCACGGATGCACCCGTGGCCGCTGCGACGGCGACGATGGCGATGTTTTTGAGGCGCTGGACGGGCACGCCGAGATGATGCGCGGCGCCCTCCCCGAGTGCCAGAGCGTTGAGGCCGCGTGCGAGGAACGGCGAAGCGACGAGGGCGAGGACGATGATCGGGCCGGCGGCGAGGATTTTCGTCCATGTCGCGCCGGCGAGCGAGCCGAGGCCCCAGAAGGTCAGGTCGCGGAGCTGGTTGTCGTCGGCGAGATAGATGAGGACGCCGGAAAAGGCGCCGGCCATGGCGCCGAGCGCAATGCCGGCTAGAAGCATGGTCGCGACCGAAGTCTGGCCGCGCCGCGTGGCGACCTTGTAGAGCAGGAGCGTCGTCGCGAGGCCACCGAGGAAGGCGGCAAAGGGCAGCGCGTAGATGCCGAGGAGCGCGACGATGGGGCCGAGCGTCGCGCCGCCGAGAACGATGATCGAGATGGCGCCGAGACCGGCGCCGGCGGAGACACCGACGAGGCCGGGATCGGCGAGCGGATTCCGGAACAGGCCCTGCATGACCGCGCCCGAGACGGCAAGTGCGGCCCCGATCAGGATGCCAAGCGCGACGCGCGGCAGGCGGATGTCATAGATGATGACGCGGTCGCGCGCGGAAATCTCGATGTCGCTCGATAGAGTGGCCCGGATGAGCTCGACCACCGAGGCGTCGGATGCGCCGGCCGTCAGGCTGAAGATCGAGACGAGGACGAGCGCGCCGGCGAGACCGAGGATCGTCAGCCGCGCGATATGCGAGCGGTCGCCCGCCGGCCTTGCACGGCGCATGACGGGCGACGTCGCCTCTTGTGTCACGCTCATCTCAATCGGCTTCGGCGTGGAGTTTCGCCGCCAATTCCTTTGCGGCGTCGGCCGTGCGCGGGCCGAAGCCGAGCAGGAATGCGCCGTCCATGCGGATGACGCGACCGGTTTCGCCGGCGGGCGTCGCGGCCAGAGCGGGCTGCGTGGAGAGGTCGACGGGCGCGGGGTCGAGATTGCCGCCGCGATCCATGAGGAGAATGACGTCCGGCGCGGCGGTGACGATGGCTTCGTCGGTCAGTTGCTTGTAGCCGGGATAGTCGGTGATGGCGTTTTCGCCGCCGGCAAGGCGGATCATGCCATCTGCCGCGGTGTCGGTGCCGGACGCCATGACGCGCCCGCCTTCCATCGACAGGATGAAGAGCACGCGGGCGGGGTCATCGATGCCAGACGCGGCAGCTTCGGCCGCCTGGAGATCGGCATCGATGCGCTTTGCCAGTTCGGCGGCTTCGTCCTCGACGCCCAAAGCTTCGCCGACCGCCTCGACCTTGGCGAGCACGCCTTCGCGGTCGAAGCTTTCCGGGACGGTGACGACCGGCACGCTTGCCGAGCGGATCACATCCATCGCCTCGGGCGGGCCTGCGCCTTCAAGCGTCAGGATCAGGTCGGGATCGACCGAGAGGACGCCTTCGGGCGCGAGCGCGCGCATGTAGCCGACATCCGGGAGCGCCAGCGCTTCGCGCGGGAAGACGCTGGTGGTGTCGCGGGCGATGAGGCGGTCTTCCTGGCCGAGTGCATAGACGATCTCGGTCAACGAGCCGCCGATGGCGACGATGCGCTGCGGGCCGTCCTGCGCGAGCGCCGCCGTTGAAAGCGCCAGCGTCGCGGCAAGGCCCAGAATGATGGTCTTCATGGTCGCCTCGTTCAGGCCGCGCTCGAACGCGGAATGCGCGGCAGGTTTTCCGCGATCAGGCGCCAGTCGGCGCGTTCGTCCTCGCCTTCCTTGCGCTTGCCGAAGAACTGGATGATCAGTTCGCCGTTCGCGTCGTAGGCCTCGATGGACGTGACGTGGCCCTCCTTCGTCGGCTTGCGCACGCCCCAGAGCTCGGCGACGTGGTCGGCGCGCAAATGGAGGTGGAAGGTCGGGTCCATGACGTTGATCCACGGGCCCATCGGCTTAACGTTCATGATCGGCCCCGAATGGATCTGGATGCAGCCGCGATTGCCGACGAAGCACATGATCGGGAAGCCTTGCTCGACGGCATGATTGAACATGGCGTGGAGGCCGCTTGCGTCAAGCTGCCAGGCGAAATCGTCGCCGACGAGCCCCACCGCCTCGCGGCGCGACAGCTTCATCGAACGCAGGAGCCCGACGAACTCGTGCGGATCTGTCATTGCGGCCCAGCGGTCGCGCACGGCGTTGCCGTCGGCGCTGGTGGGCACGAACTCGACCGGCGCGGATGGCGCGATGTCGAGTTCCTGTGCCTGCGCGTCGGACGCCATGGACGCGACGAGCTTGTGGAAGGCGTAGAGATTGGACGAGGGCCGCAGATGGATCTTGTGGACCGCGTCGCCGGCCTTGTCGAAGAACTGGAGGCTGCGGCGGATCTCGTCGCCGTCGCGCTTTTCGACGGCAAAGCCGTGGGCCCAGACCTTCGGGAAGATCCGCAGGTCGATCTCGCCGCCGAGCACCATCGCCGCATGCGGGCCGGGATGGACGTTGTCGTAGACGCCGATCTTCTCGTGCACGGCGCTTTCGTTGCGGGTCAGCGCCATGACCTCGCCGACGGCTTCGAGGCCAGCGAGGAGGTCGTTCACGCGCGGTTCGATCGCGGTTGCGCCCTCGCCCACTTGAGCTGCGACGAGTTCGGCTTCGGAAATGGCGAGCTGCGCGGCGAGATCACGCTCGCGCATCTTCGGATTGTCGGCGCGCGCCTGACGGACTTCCCGCGGCGTCGGCTTGACGACAGCAGTCATGGAGCACCTATTTGTTGAGGATCAGCTTGCCCTGGCGGGTGATCTTGAGGCGGTAGACCGCGCCTTCATGCTCGATGCAGATTTCGGTGCGCCCCTCGAACAGGTCGCGGCTCTGCACGTGACGCGGTTCGGACCGTGTCTCCTCATGCTTCCAGTCAGTTCGTGAACGCTCAGCAAATGCGTCCGGTGAATTGCTCATATTCACGGTGTCAAACCCCTCTTCGCGCCGGGCTTGCTGAAGGCTGGCTGGGCGACAGGACAAATCTCGATTGCGATTTCTTGACAGTGATAATCAGGTTTTATAGGGAAGCGCAATACCGGAGTGAATTGGTCAGGTAATGACCCCTCTCCGGCTCGAGACTTGCCAGCGAGCCCAGCGCCAGCCAGCAGCAACCAGATCATTGAATCAGGAGCGTGGGTGATGACGGGCATAGGGGCATGGGGCGCAAGCTCGACGGGACGGACAAGGCGGGCGATGTGGCTTGCCAGCGTTGCATTGGTGGCGGGTTCGCCCGCCATGGCACAGGAGGAGGCGGATCTGTCGGAGGCGCTTGCACGCGTGACCGTGCTCGACCAGATCACCATCGTCAGCCGGACGGGCGAAAGTCCGATCGATCAACTGGCATCGGTGAGCCGGATCGACCGCGAGCAGATCGAACGCCGCCAGCCCGCGACGGTCGGCGGGCTGCTGTTCGGCGTTCCGGGCATCACGGCGCAATCCGACGCCAAGCGCGCGGCTTCCAGCATCAATGTGCGCGGGTTGCAGGATTTCGGGCGCGTCTCGGTCATCGTCGACGGAGCGCGGCAAAACTTCCAGCGCTCGGGCCACGGCACGCAAAGCCTGTTCTTCCTCGACCCCGAACTCGTCCAGCAGGTCGACGTGATCCGCGGCCCGGTGGCCAACACCTATGGCTCAGGCGCGATCGGCGGCGTGGTGTTCTTCGAGACGAAAGACGCCGAGGATTTCCTCAATGACGACGAGACCTATGCCGTCTCCACCACCGGGCGTTACGAAAGCAACGGCAATGGCTGGACGACAAGCGCGGTCGGTGCCTATCGCATCAACGATGCGGTTGACGTTCTGGGCAATGTCGTCTGGCGCGATTTCGGCGACTACAAGGATGGCGGCGGCGACCGGGTCGCAGGCTCCAGTTTCGACGTTCTGAGCGGGCTCCTCAAGTCCACCATCCGGCCGACCGAATTCTCGACGCTGAAGCTGGGCTGGACCGGGGCCGACAATGGCTGGACCGAAGGCGCCGACACCTATGACGTCGACCTCAAGCAGAACACCTGGACGGCCCGCTACAACGTGACCGATCCGGACCGGACCTGGCTCGATCTCAACGTCAACCTCGCCTACAACGCGGCCGATCTCGTCCAGACCTTCAAGACCGACACGCGCCAGTTCTCATCCGTTACCGGCCTGCCGATCGTCATTCCGGCCGGTTCGCAGACCAGCTACGACCTCGCCACGCTGGGCATCGACATCTGGAACACGTCGCGGTTTTCGACCGGCCTCGTCGACCATGAACTGACCTATGGCGGCGACTGGCTGCAGGACGACGTGACGACCGCGAGCCCGGCGGGCGGCAGCGACGTCTATACGCCGTCCGGCAAGCGCAAGGTTGGCGGCGCCTATGTGCAGAACAAGCTGACCTATGACTGGCTCGAGGTGATCGGCGCGCTGCGCTACGACACCTACAGCCTCGACGGCACCGATGCGGAAAGCTCCGGCGACCGGCTGTCGCCGCGCCTGACGGTGGGCGTCTCGCCCTTCGACAATGAGGCGCTCGCGGGGCTGCAGTTCTATGGCACTTATGCCAAGGGCTACCGCTCGCCGACCGTCACCGAGACGCTGATCAGCGGATTGCACCCCAATGGCGTGGTGTTTCCGTTCCTGCCCAACCCGAACCTGCGCCCGGAGACGGCAAAGACCTGGGAAGCGGGCATCAACTACAGTCGCGACGGCATCTTCGACGGAAATGACAGCCTGCGCATCAAGGCCGCCTACTTCCACAATGATATTGAGGATTACATCGGCGGGCAGAACCTGTCGCCTTTCGCGCCCGGCTCGGGTTGCCCGTTCATTCCCGGTCCAGGCGCGATCCCGATCTGCTTCCAGTACCAGAACTTCGCGGCCGCAGAGATCAGCGGCTTCGAGTTCGAGGCCGTCTACGACCAGGGACGCTTCTTCGGCGGGCTTTCGGCGTCGATCATCGACGGCTTTACCGAACAGGACGGCGTGCGCGCGGACCTCGTCACCATTCCTTCGAGCCAGGTGACAGCGCAGCTCGGCATGCGGGCCTATGAAGGACGGCTGACCTTCGGCGGCGAGGTGCAGCACAATGTGCCGCCCAGCGGCGCGAGCTTTGCCGACGACTATACGCTGGTGAACCTCTTCGCCAACTACCAGGCGACCGAGAATTTCCGGCTCGACTTCCGCATCGACAACCTGTTCGATGTCAAATACGCAAATCCGCTCAATGCCTCGACGACGACCACGGTCTATGAGCCGGGCCTGTCGGTCAAGGTTGGCGCAACCATGCGCTGGGGCGGCTGATGGTGACCGGGGCGATGCACGTTCCAACGGCCTCCACCGGCGTCGCCCCGGCCCCGTCATTTCGACCGTTTAGATTTACATCGGAGACATTCATGAATTCGACCTGGAAGCGCCTATCGCTCGGCATCCTAGCCGCCACGTTTGCATGGGGCCCTGCGGCGGCGCAGGAGGCCGATGCGCCGGCGCTCTCGCTTGAACTCAACGCGCTGCAGCCTTCCGAAGGCGGATGCCGGTTGACCTTCGTCGTGGAAAACGGCCTCGGCGCCGATGTCAGCCGCGCGGCGTTCGAGCTCGTTCTTTTCAATGCCGAGGGCCTCGTCAACAGGATGACGGTCGTCGACTTCCAGGACCTGCCGGCCAACAAGACCAAGGTGCGCCAATTCGACTTCAAGGGAACGCCCTGCGACCAGCTCGGCCGCGTCCTGATCAACGATGCGACGGACTGCGCCGGCGACGGCATCGAACCGGATGCCTGCATTCGCAATCTCAAGACCGCGACCAAGTCGTCGGTCGAATTCGGGAGCTGACCCCATGGTCGAGACAATCCGCTGGTTTCTTGAGCTGGGCGGCACGGTCGTCGCCATCCTGCTCGTCCTGTCCGTCTTCGCGGTCGCCATCATCGTCCTGAAGTTCTGGCAATTCTGGCGCGAGGGCGTCGGCAGGCACGGCCGCGCCAAGAAGGCGCTGCACGCCTGGTTCCATGGCGGCTATGGCGATGCGCGCCATCTTCTCGACGACGACCGCTCGGCGCTCGGTTCAGCACTTTCGACCGCGATGCGGCTTGCAGCGAACCGATCGGCGTCGAAATCCGTCATCGAGGACGAAGTCGGCCGTATCGCGCTCGGCCGGTTGCACGAATTGCAGAAGGGGTTTCGCGCGCTCGATGCGATCGCGCAGATCGCGCCGCTTCTGGGTCTGTTCGGCACGGTGCTGGGCATGATCGAGGCATTCCAGGCGCTGCAGGGTGCAGGCAATGCGGTCGATCCGTCGCTACTTGCCGGCGGCATCTGGGTTGCCCTCCTGACCACCGCAGTCGGCCTTGCGGTCGCCATGCCCGTATCGTTGATCCTGACCTGGTTCGAAACGCGGCTCGACAACGAGCGCGTTGCCATCGAGACGATGACGACCTCGCTGCTGTCGCAGCGTGAGATCGGCACGCCGCAGCCCATTCGCGCTGACAACCTGGCGGAGCGGAGCCATGCGCATTGAACAGGCGATCAAGCAGCGGCGGCCATTGTCGCTGACCTCGCTGATCGACGTTATCTTCCTGCTGCTGCTGTTCTTCATGCTTTCGTCGACCTTCACGCGGTTCGCGGAAGTCGAGATCACGGGCGGCCGGGCGACGACGGCAAGTGCGGCAGAACGCCCCGACGTGCTCATCCGCCTCTCGGCCGAGGGCTGGCAAGTGAATGGCGTGACTTTGGGCGAGGACGAGGCGATTCCCGAGCTCGCACGCCTTCACGAGGCGGGGGCGGAAAGCGCCGTCGTGCTGGTGCGCGGCGCGGACGTCACCTCGCAGATGCTGGTCGGTGCTGTCGAGCGCATCCGGCGCGAAACGGAACTCACGCTTTCGGTAGCCAGGTAGAACGATGAAGCTTCCACGACCACGTCCTTCCCGAAAGGGTGAGAGCACGATCGCGCTGATCAACATCGTCTTCCTGATGCTGATCTTCTTCCTGATCGCCGGCTCGCTCGCGCCGCCGATCGATTCGGAAATTTCGTTCATCTCGACTGCAGATGCGGACGGGTCCGAACCGCCGGACGCGCTGTACGTGACCGCAGACGGCACGATGCGCAGCCGCGGCGTCGAAATGAGCGCCGCCGACTACGTCGCCCGCGAAGCTGAGCGGCAGGCGGAAACGGATGGCGTCGAAATCAAGCTCGCCGCCGACCGCGACCTTGCCGCCGACAAGCTGATCGACGTCGTCGCGGAGCTGCGCGCCGCTGGCGCCGGCACGATCCGCGTCATCACCGAACGGGCCGTTCCATGAAGTCACGCCTGTTCAAATGGACTGCCGCCTTTGCCATCTCCGCCGCGCTGCATGCGGGAGCGGTGGGGCTTTTCCTGTCGCCGAACGAAGAGATCAGGATCGCCGGCGGCGCACCGACCGAACTCGCCGTCATCGGCAACGCATTCGAGGACGAGGTTGCGGCTGGCGACGCGGCGGAGACCGTGACGCCGAGCGAGACCGAAGCGGTCGAGCCGGTCGACACGGCGCAGCAGACGGCGGTCGTGCAGCCGGAGGCCGTTGAGCCAACGCCGAGCGAAGCGATGACGCCCGCCGAGACGGAGGCGGTCGAAGCCGAACCCGTCGAGGACGCGACGGCCGTTCCCGTGCTGCCGGCACAACGCGAGGAAGAGACGCCGGCGCCCGCCGAGACGCCTGAACAGGCCGAGGCCGTCGAACCGGATGCCGTGCCGGTCGAGAAGCAAGAAAGCGTGACCGCCGTGGAGCCGGAGACGATGGAACCGCTGCCCGAGGACGAACTCGCACTCGTCGACGTGCCCGTTCCGACGCCACGCCCAGCCTACACACCCCCACCCCCGCCACAGCGCACCGAACAGCCACGGCAGCAGCAGGCCGCCCGACAGGCTCCGCGCCAGGGCTCCGGCGGCCAGAGCCAGACCGACGCGCGGCGCGGAACGGCAGAGGGCAACGCATCTGCCGGCGGCACGTCTTCGGGCCAGGCCGCGCAGTCTAACGCGGCCGGCAATGCGGCCGTCTCGAACTACCCTGGGCAGGTCGCGAGCCGGCTTCGGCGATCGCTGCGCTATCCGCGCGAGGCGCAGCGGCAGGGTGTTCGCGGCGAGGTGCACGTGCAGTTCACCGTCAATGCCGGCGGCGGCGTCGGCGGCGTCAGCATCGCGCGCAGCTCCGGCTCTCCGGTGCTCGACCAGGCGGCGATGGAAACGGTGCAGCGCGCGGCGCCCTTCCCGGCCATCCCGGCGGCGGCGGGGCGCAATTCCTGGCCGTTCACCGTGCCGCTGGTCTTTTCGAGGTAACCGCGATGTCACTTCTCGGCTTCCACGCTATGGCGGCGGCGCGCGGCGACGGGCTTCACCCAGAACTGCGGGCCCTCATGGGGCGTCGGCAGGCGCTGGAGGCCGACGAGCGGATCGCCGATCTCGCGGATGTGCGGGGCGACACCGTTCAGGCAGGGCCGAACCCGACGCCCGCGCCCGGCGCATTCCGGCCGGGCAATGTCATCGACTTCAAGTCCCGCGCGGCCGAGATCGCGGTCGACGGGGAACACGGAAACGCAGCGAAAGGAATTGCCTGATGTACATCGCCATGAACCGCTTCAAGGTGAAGAGCGGCTCGGAGACCGAGTTCGAGGATATCTGGAAGAACCGCGATTCGAAGCTTTCCGAGATGAAGGGCTTTCGCGAGTTTCACCTTCTGCGCGGGCCGGTGAACGAGGAGGAAGGCTATACGCTGTTCGCCTCGCACACGGTGTGGGCGAGCCATGACGATTTCCTCGCCTGGACGAAATCGCAGAACTT
This sequence comes from Aliihoeflea sp., assembly GCF_052435475.1. NCBI lineage: Bacteria > Pseudomonadati > Pseudomonadota > Alphaproteobacteria > Hyphomicrobiales > Phyllobacteriaceae > Aliihoeflea > Aliihoeflea sp. The sequence continues at coordinate 493,433 of NZ_JBQVMV010000001.1, read as the reverse complement.
CCGCGATGCGCACAAGAATGCCGGCACGACGAAGCCGGCCTATATCGGGCACCCGCAGTTCGAGGGGTTTTCGATCGTCGAAGGCGCCTGAGAATGCTCGAGGAGACCGCTCGCGCGATCCCGGTCCTGCCGTCGCTGGACATCCAGCGCACGCGCCGCTTTTACGAGGAGCGGCTGGGGTTTTCCGCGACGCATTATGCGGATGAGGACTATCTCATCGTCAGGCGCGGCGACATCGAGCTGCACTTCTGGCGGACCGACGACGAGAAGCTTCCTCCGGTCTCCTCGGCCTATGTTCGCGGGCGTGATGCGCTGACGCTGCGTGACGATTTTGTCGCGCGCGGTGCGGAGAAGGTGAGCCCGGTCATGGCCCGCGACTGGGGCATGACCGAGTTCTATGTGTGGGACCCGGACGGCAACCTCCTGCGGATCGGGATGCCGACGGAGGAGAGCTGACTACTCGGCCGCGGCCAGCAGGCTCGCATTGCCGCCGGCAGCCGTGGTGTCGACGCAGACGGAGCGCTCATGCGCATAGGCGGCCGGATAGATCGCTTCGGTGACGAGGGGCACGATCGGTCCGGACTTCTGCGCGAGTGCTTGGCGGATGGTACGGAGCGTCGCTTCATCGGCGGCGCTGGCGACGAGGTCGGCATCGAGATCAATGAGATCGAGTGGTGCCACCTGACCATCGAGCGCGGCGAGCGGGAGGCCCTTGCCGGTCAGCGGCTTCAGGATCGCGTTGGCGCGTGGGGCGACGGCGAGGACGGCATTGCCGGCGGCGAGCGCCTGCACGACCTGCGCGAGAAGCGCGTCTTCGGAAGGGCCTAGGCAGAGGACGCGGCCGCGCAGACCGAGCGACATGGCATTGCCCTCGCCCGTCGGCCCCGGCAGGTCGACCGGGCCGTATTCGAGCGACGCCGCAGCCGAAATCGCATCGGAAGCCTTTCCGCGCAGATGCTTGCGCAAGACGGCGATGCGGTCGGGACGGGTCGACCAATCTCCCTTTCGAGAGTCGGGCAGATGATCGCGAAGCGCGGTTAGCGAGACTTCCGCACTTGGCTCGGCCGTTTCGCCGCGCGCCGCGCTCTTGCGGAAGCGGCGCAGATAGTGCGGGCCGCCGGCCTTGGGGCCGGTGCCGGACAGACCCTCGCCGCCGAAGGGCTGGGAGCCGACGACTGCGCCGATCTGGTTTCGATTGACGTAGATGTTGCCGGCGTCGATGCGGTCGATGACATGCTGGACGCGGGCGTCGATTCGCGTGTGGAGTCCGAAGGTCAGGCCGTAACCCGTTCTGTTGATGGCGGAAATGACATTGTCGATCTCGTCGGCCTCGAAGGTTGCGACGTGGAGGACGGGGCCGAAGATTTCGCGCTCCAACTTCTCGATGCCCTTCACGCGGAAGATGTGCGGGGCGACGAAGCGGCCGTTTGACGGGGCGTCGAGCTTGGCGATCAGGCGGCCCTCGCCTTCGAGCTTGCGGCAATAATCGACGATGCCCTGCTGCGCCTCGACGTCGATGACGGGGCCGATGTCGGTCGCCATCGACCAGGGATCGCCGATGCGCATGGCGGCGAGCGCGCCCTTGAGCATCGCCAGCATGTGCGGCTCGACGTCCTTCTGGACGTAAAGCATGCGCAGCGCCGAGCAGCGCTGGCCGGCAGACTGGAAGGCAGAGGCGACGATGTCGCGCACGGCCTGTTCGGCGAGCGCAGTGGAATCGACGAGCATGGCGTTGAGGCCGCCAGTTTCGGCAATGAGCATCGCGTCGGGCGCGGCGGTTTCGGCGAGCTGGCGCTCGATCAGCCGCGCGACCTCGGTCGAGCCGGTGAAGCAGACGCCGGCAATTCGCGGATCGGCTGTCAGCGGCGCGCCGACATTGGGGCCGTCGCCGATGACGAGTTGCAGCACGTCCACCGGGATACCCGCTTGATGCAGGAGCTCGACGGCGCGGGCGGCGATGAGCGGCGTCTGCTCGGCGGGCTTGGCGACGACCGCATTGCCGGTGACGAGCGCGGCGGCGACCTGGCCGGTAAAGATCGCCAGCGGGAAATTCCAGGGCGAGATGCAGGCGATGACGCCGCGCGCGGCCCCGGCCTTTTCCGCTACGCCCGCCTGTGCCGCGTAGTAGCGCAGGAAATCGACGGCCTCGCGCACTTCGGCGATGCCGTCCGGGACGGACTTGCCGGCTTCGCGGGTGGCGAGCGCGAAGAATTCGACGGCGTGCTGTTCGTAGAGATCGGCGGCGCGGCGGAGCATGTCCGCGCGGTCGGTGACGGGTGTCGCCGCCCATGCGGGCGCGGCGGCCGAGGCGCGGTCGATGGCGGCGGTGACGAACGCGGCGTCGGCCTCGACGATCTCGCCGACGATCTCGGCAGGATTGGCGGGGTTGGCGATCTCGCGGGACTGGCCGTCGCTACCCGCCTTCCAGCGGTGCGGGGCAGCGAATTTCGAGCGCTCGGCTTCGATGACGTCTTCGGTCAGCGGGTCGGTGATGTCGAAGCCCTTGGCGTTGACGCGGCCGGCGCCGAAAAATTCGGACGGTCGCGGCAGGGCCGGATTGCGCGCAGCGTCCTGCTGCGCGACGACGTCGAACGGATCGCGGGCGATTTCTTCGGGGCGGACGCTCTCGTCGACGATCTGGTGGACGAAGGAGGAGTTCGCGCCGTTTTCCAACAGGCGGCGGACGAGATAGGCGAGCAGGTCGGAATGGGCGCCGACCGGGGCGTAGATGCGGCAGCGCGTGCCCTCGGCCTTGCGCACCGCCTCATGCAGCGCGTCGCCCATGCCGTGCAGGCGCTGGAACTCGAAGGCATCGCGGTCGGGCGCCATTTCGAGGATGGCGGCGACGGTGTGGGCGTTGTGGGTGGCGAATTGGGGGTAGATGCGGTCCGTCATGCCGAGGAGCTTGCCGGCGCAGGCGATGTAGGAGACATCCGTGTTCGGCTTGCGGGTGAAGACGGGATAGCCGGCAAGGCCCATGACCTGCGCGCGCTTGATCTCCGTGTCCCAATAGGCGCCCTTGACGAGCCGGACCATGATCTTGCGGTCGAGCCGGGTCGCCAGATCATGCAGCCAGTCGATGACCGGCGCAGCGCGCAGGCCGTAGGCCTGGACGACGATTCCGAAGCCGTTCCAGCCTTCAAGAAGCGGATCGGCGAGCACCGCCTCGATCACGTCGAGCGAGAGGTCGAGGCGGTCGGCTTCCTCGGCGTCGACATTGAGGCCCATGCGGGCTTCCTTCGCGGCCAGCGCCAGCGACAGGAGGCGCTCGGTCATCACCGGCAGCATGGTTTCGCGCTGCGGGCGCTCGTAGCGCGGGTGGAGCGCGGAGAGCTTGACGGAGATGCCGGGGTTCTTGCGGATGTCGTCGGAGCGGGCTTCCTTCGCCAGCGCCCGGATCGCGTCGGCATAGGCCTTCAAATAGCGCAGCGCGTCGTCTTCGGTGCGGGCCGCCTCGCCCAGCATGTCGTAGGAATAGAGGTTGCCCTTGCGGATCTCGCCGGCGCCGCGCTTCACCGCCTCGGCGATGTTGCGTCCGAGGACGAAATTCTCGCCCATCTCGCGCATGGCGGCGGCGACCGCGCGGCGGATAACGGGTTCGCCGACGCGGCGGACCATGCCTCGCAGCGTCCGCTCAATACCGCCCTCGCCTTCGTCGAGCACCTTGCCGGTGAGCATCAGCGCCCAGGTCGAGGCGTTGACGAAGATCGAGCCGGAACCGCCGGAATGGGCCGACCAGTCGTGCGGAGCGATCTTGTCGCGGATCAGTTCGTCGATCGTGTCGGCATCGGGGACGCGCAGCAGCGCTTCGGCAAGGCACATCAGCGCCACGCCTTCGCTGGTCGACAGGCCGTACTCGGCGAGGAACACCTCCATCAGCTTGGGCTCGGCGTGGCCGCGGACCTGGCGGATGAGGCCGACGGCGCGGGTGGAGATGCGCGCGCGGTCTTCGGGCGACAGGCCGGACTGGCTGATGAGGTTCTGAAGCACTTCGCTTTCGTCTGCGAGCGTGTTGCGGCGGATGGCGGCGCGCGGGTCGCGGGGGGCGTCGAGCATGGGTGAGCCTCGGAAAGCAGGATGGCCTTGGATGACGCGAGAATAGCATGGCGCAGAATCGCGGCAGGGCCAAACGGAGGCGCTTTGCAGGACGAATGGACTGATGATACGGGCTATAGACAACCATTCAGACTGGATAAACGGCAATGGCGAACCAAATCGATCGAATCGACCTGAACATCATCGCCGCTCTTTCCAAGGATGCGCGGCTGTCGATGGCGGAACTGGCGGGCCAGGTGGGGCTGTCGAAGACGCCGGTCGCCGCGCGGGTGAAGCGGCTGGAGGCAGACGGTTATATTCGGGGGTACTCGGCGATCGTCGACCGCGAGCGGCTGGGCGAAGGGCATATCGCGTTCGTGCAGGTGAAGCTTTCAGATACGCGGTCAGCGGCGCTCGGCGAATTCAACAAGGCGGTGATGACGATCCGCGAGATCGAGCAGTGCCACATGATGGCGTCGAGCTTCGACTATCTCTTGAAGGTGAGGACGCGGGACATCGTTTCGTATCGGCGGGTGTTGGGCGAGCGGATTTCGGCGCTGCCGCATGTGGCGCAAACGTCGACCTTCGTGGCGATGGAGACGGTGAAGGATCGGTAGTTCATCCGGGAGGACGATGCTCCGTCGCGCCCCCCTCTGCCCTGCCGGGCATCTCCCCCGCGAGGGGGGGAGATTAGTCTCGTCATGTCCGCGCGTAATCTCCCCACTTGCGGGGGAGATGGCCGGCAGGCCAGAGGGGGGCGCCGTAAAGCGCCACCTTCTGTCCAGTTCTTAGAGCCCCAGCCCGCCGATGCAGACATATTTGGTGTCGAGGTAATCCTCGATGCCCTGATGGCCGCCTTCGCGGCCGAGGCCCGATTCCTTGACGCCGCCGAAGGGGGCCTCGGGGGTGGTGATGATGCCTTCGTTGACGCCGACCATGCCGTATTTCAGGCCTTCCATGACACGGAAGGCGCGGCCGAGGTCGCCGGTGTAGAAGTAGCAGGCGAGGCCGAATTCGGTGTCGTTGGCCATCTCGACCGCTTCTTCTTCCTTCTCGAAGCGGAAGACCGGGGCGACGGGGCCGAAGATTTCGTCCTTCATGAACTTCATGTCGGGCGTGGCGTCGGCGATGACCGTCGGCTCGAAGAAGGAGCCGCCGAGCTTGTGACGGTTGCCGCCGGCGACGACCTTGCCACCCTTGGCCTTGGCGTCGGCGACGAATTCCTCGACCTTTTCGACGGCCTTTTCGTCGATGAGCGGGCCCTGCTGGACGCCGTCCTCGAGGCCGGGGCCGACCTTCAGCTTGCTGGACGCCTTGGCGAGCTTGTCGACGAAAGCGTCATAGACGCCGGACTGGACGAAGAAGCGGTTGGTGCAGACGCAGGTCTGGCCGGAATTGCGGTATTTCGCGGCGATGGCGCCTTCGACGGCGCGGTCGATGTCGGCATCGTCGAAGACCAGGAACGGCGCATTGCCGCCGAGCTCCATCGACACCTTCTTGACCGTCGAGGCCGACTGCTGGATCAGGATCTTGCCGACTTCGGTCGAGCCGGTGAAGGTGATCTTCTTGACCAGCGGATTGGTGGAAAGCTCCTTGCCGATCTCGCTCGCGCCGCCGGTGACGACGTTGACGACGCCCTTGGGGATGCCGACTTCCTCGCACAGCGCACCCCATGCAAGGCCCGAATAGGGCGTCTGGGTGGCCGGCTTGATGACCGAGGTGCAGCCGGCGGCAATCGCCGGACCGATCTTGCGCGAGAGCATCGAGGACGGGAAGTTCCAAGGCGTGATGGCCGCGATGACGCCCACCGGTTCCTTGGTCACCAGGATGCGGCGGTCGGCCCAGGGCGAAGGAATGACGTCGCCATAGGTGCGGCGCGCTTCCTCGGCGAACCAGAGGATGTAGGCCGCCGATGCGCCGACCTCGCCTTTCGATTCAGTCAGCGACTTGCCCTGCTCCATAGTCAGGAGTTCGGCAAGCACGTCCTGATTGTCCATGATCGCGTCGTGCAGCTTGCGCAGCATCTTGGAGCGGTCGAGCGCGCTGGTCTTGCGGAAGGTCTTGAACGCCTCATGCGCGGCCTCGATGGCGCGGCGGGTCTCGGCGGCGCCGGATTTGGGGATGACGCCGATCTTCTGGCCGTTGGCCGGATTGGTCACGTCGATGGTCTGCCCCGAATCGGCCTGCACCCACTCGCCACCGATCAGATTGGCCTCGCGGAGAAAATGACTGGTCTTCTTGAGCATGATGCCCTCCCTCATTCGTTCAAATTGGATTGCGTGGTTGAAGATGTAAGGCAGCCGGCCGGCAGGACCAAGGCATTCAGCCAAAAAGGCGTTGAGCCACGGCGAGCCACAGGAAGCTCGATGCGGCGGCGACGAGCGTCGAGATCGTCATGACGTTGGATGCAAGCGCCTGGCCGGTGCCGAAGCGCGTCGCGATCAGATAGGGATTGACGCCGGCGGGCAGCGAGGCGGCGGTGACGACGACCATCGCGGCGAGCGGCGGCAGGCCGATGACGAGCACTGCGCCCAGCGCCACCAAAGGCATGACGAAAAGCTTGACCGCCGAAAGCGCGAGACCGGCTTTCACATTGCCGGAAATGCCCATGCGCCGCAGCGACAGGCCCATCGCGAACAGCGCCAGTGGGCCGGCCGCATTGGCGAGCGCATCGACGAAGCGCATTCCGAGCGACGGCATCTCGAAGCCGGTCAGCCGCCAGATCAGCGCCGCCAGAATGCCGACGATGAGCGGGTTGGAGACGAGCTTCTTCAGGAAATCCAGAATGGCGGCGAGGATGCCGGCGCTTTCCGACGAGCCGCGATTGGCCCATTCGAAAAGCGCGATCGACGTCGCCATCATCGTCGGCAGGTGAACTGCGACGATGAGCGAGAGAACCTCCAGGCCGGGCCTGCCGAAAACGCCCTGCACCAGGGGAAGACCGAGAAGGACCAGATTCGAGAACGCCGCCGACACGCCGCCGACGACGCCGGCGCGACCATCGCGCCCGAAAATCTTCTGGCTGATGAACTGGCCGCACGCCCAGGCGACGGCGACCGCGACGAAGTAGGAAGCCCACAGGGACAGCGGAGCGGCGCCCTCGAAATCCGCTTCGATGAGCGTTCGAAAGAGCAGCATCGGGACGGCGATCGCGACGGCGAAGGCGGTCAGCGCATCACCGATCGAGGTCTTCAGGAGGCCCGTCCAGCCCGACACGTAGCCAAGCGCGACAAGTCCGAAGACGAAGAAGATTGTCTCGGTCAAAGGCGACATGATCGGGCAGTATCGCGGCCGGAACCGCGCCGCAATGGGCCAGCCGCGTCAAAAGGCGGCGGGCGCACGGTTTCGCTTCGGGCCGATCGGCCTATATGAGTCGTCATGAAACCAATGGGAGACGCAATGATCAGGGCGCTCATCATCATCGCGGCGCTGGCGATGGCCCTGCCGGCACATGCGACCGAGGCAGGCTGGGCGCTCCTGCGGAACGGTGGCCAGGTCGTGCTCCTCAACCATGCCAATGCACCCGGCTCGGGCGAACCGGCCGCATTCGACATCGAGGTCTGCCGCACGCAGCGCAACCTTTCCGAACAGGGCCGCCAGCAGGCAAGGCGAATCGGCGCACTGTTCGCAGCGCGCGCGGCGCCGGTGCAGGAGGTTCTGGCAAGCCGCTATTGCCGCACGAAGGAAACCGCGGAACTCGCCTTCGGCGCATCGCTGGTCGAAACCGTCGACTGGCTCGACCCGGTCGAGCCCGAAACGCCCGAAGCCGAGGAACGCGCGCAGATCCTGCGCGAGACCATTGCCGACTATACCGGCTCGGGCATTCTGGTGCTGGTGACGCATGGCGATTTCATCCAGGCCGTGCTGGGCGCCCGTTCGCGCGAGGGCGAGGCGATCGTCGTCAACGTGGGCGAAAACGGGCTTCACGCGGCGGCGCGGATCGTCTTCAACTAGAACAGGGAGCTTCGGGCGGCGGCGCAAAATGCCCCGCGCCCTTTTCCTGCCGCCAAAAAGCGATTAGAGAGCGCGCGAACCACCTTTTTCAACCTCGCATCGAGGGACTGCCCGTGACATCCACTTTCGACAAGGTTGCCGACATCATCGCCGAGACGAGCGAGATCGATCGCGAGACCATCACGCCGAAGAGCCACACGATCGACGATCTCGGCATCGATTCGCTCGACTTCCTCGACATCGTCTTCGCGATCGACAAGGAATTCGGAATCAAGATTCCGCTCGAGAAGTGGACGCAGGAAGTCAACGAGGGCAAGGCCACGACGGAAGAGTATTTCGTCATGGAGAACCTCTGCGCCAAGATCGACCAGCTCGTCGCCGCCAAGGCGGCCTGAGGCCGATCCGCATGAGCGCCAACGACGTCGTCATCACCGGCATCGGCCTCGTCTCCTGCCTCGGCGAAGGGGCGGATACGCACTGGTCGGTCCTGTCGTCCGGCAGCGCCAAGCCGGTCTATGACGCCGAGCGCTTCGCGCCCTACACGATCCACCCGCTGCCGCAGATGGACTGGAGCCAGCAGATCCCCAAGCGCGGGGACCAGCGGCAGATGGAGACCTGGCAGCGGCTCGGCACCTATACGGCCGGGCTGGCGCTGGCCGATGCGGGGATCAAGGACGACGAGGCGCTTTGCGCTTCGATGGACATGGTGGTCGCCGCCGGCGGCGGCGAACGCGACGTTGCGGTGGACGAGATCATTCTCGATGCCTCGCGCTCGCGCAACGACCACGAACTCCTGCTCAACGAGAAACTGACGACCGAATTGCGGCCGACGCTCTTTCTCGCCCAGCTTTCCAACCTTCTCGCCGGCAACATCTCCATCGTCCACAAGGTCACCGGCTCCTCGCGCACCTTCATGGGCGAAGAAGGCGCGGGCGTATCGGCGATCGAGACGGCGGCGGCGCGCATCCGGTCCGGTCAGTCGACGCATGTGCTGGTCGGCGGCGCGTTCCAGACCGAGCATCCCGACATGCTTCTCGGCTACGAGCTTGGCGGATATCTCCACCGCAAGCGCTGGAAGTCCGTATGGCAACGCGGCGCGAACGATGGCGGCGGCGTCATCACCGGCTCGGGCGGCGCGTTTCTCGTGCTCGAATCGCGCGAGCATGCCGAGGCGCGCGGCCATAAGGCCTATGCGCGGATCGACGCGGTCGCTTCCGGACGGGCGCGGCGCAAGGACAATCATCTGGCATCGGCCGTCGCCGGGCTTCTGCGCTCGCTGCCCGATTTCGCCGCGACGGAACTGGTGATTTCCGGCGCCTCGGGCGCGCATGCGCCGACCGGCGCCGAGCGCCAGGCCTTGCGCGAAAACGGCAGTCACGCCGTGCGCGCCTTCTCGACGCTGACCGGCCACATGAAGGAGGCGCAGTTCCCCTTTGCCATCGCGCTTGCGGCGCTGGCGCTTTCAAACGAGGCCGCCTACCCGCCCTTCGACGCAGAGAACGAGGCCGCAGCCCGCGTCGCGCCTGCAAAGGCCGTCGCGACGGCGATCGGCTACAACCGCTTCGAAGGCGCGGCCGTTCTGGCGCGGGCTTGAGGGAGATCGCCGTGAAGACCACCGATCATCTTGGACGCCCCATCGTCGCCGTGACCGGCATCGGCGTCGTCACCTCGCTCGGCCAGGGGCTCGACGCCAACTGGACCGCGCTGACCTCCGGCCAGTCCGGCATCCACCCGATCACCCGCTTTCCGACCGATCATCTGGCGACGACCATTTCCGGGACCGTCGACTTCCTGCAGTCGAGCAAGGAAGGCGCTTCTGCGCTGACGCAGGAACTTGCCGACATTTCCGCCGACGAGGCGGTCGGCATGTCGGGCATCGCGCGCGGGAGCTTCGACGGGCCTCTCTTCCTAGCCTCGCCGCCGGTCGAGCTCGGCTGGCAGGACCGGCTGTCGCTCTACGCCTCGTCGAACGAAGATGAGGGCTACCAGCGCCTGTTGAAGGTCGCGCGCGAGAAGCTGACGGCGGAGATCTTCGACGAGGCGCAGTTCGCGACCATCGCGGACCGGCTCGCCGACAAATACGGCACGCGTGGCCTGCCGATCACACTCTCGACCGCCTGCGCTTCGGGCGCGACGGCGATCCAGCTCGGCGTCGAGGCGATCCGGCGCGGCGAATGCGAGCGGGCGCTCGCGATCGGCGCGGACGGTTCGGCGACGGCCGAGGCGCTGATCCGATTCTCGCTGCTCTCCGCGCTCTCGACCGCAAACGAGGCGCCGACCAAGGCGTCGAAGCCGTTCTCCAAGGATCGCGACGGGTTCGTGCTTGCGGAAGGCTCGGCGGCGCTGGTGCTCGAATCTCTCGAAAGCGCGACGCGGCGCGGCGCCAAGGTGATCGGCATATTGCGCGGCTGCGGCGAGAAGGCCGACGATTTCCACCGCACGCGCTCCAAACCGGACGGTTCGCCCGCAATCGGCGCAATCCGCGCCGCGCTGGAGGATGCCGGGCTTGGCGACGACGGCATTTCCTACGTCAACGCGCATGGCACCTCGACGCCGGAAAACGACAAGATGGAGCATCTGTCGCTTGCGACCGTCTTCGGCGACAATCTGAAGAAGATGGCCGTCTCTTCGAACAAGTCGATGATCGGCCACACGCTCTCGGCCGCCGGCGCGATCGAGGCCGCGTTCTCGCTGATGACCATGCGCGAGGGCGTGCTGCCGCCGACCATCAATTACGACAATCCGGACCCTGCCATCGACCTCGACGTGGTGCCGAATACCAAGCGCTCGGCGGACGTGAAGACGGTCCTGTCGAACTCGTTCGGGTTCGGCGGGCAGAATACCTGCCTTGTCATGGCACGCGAAGCGTTCTAGTTGGCTTTTCCAAGACGCGGGCTGGCATTGCGCTCGACGTTGCCCCCCTCTGGCCTGCCGGCCATCTCCCCCGCACGGGGGGAGATGGCCGGCAGGTCAGAGGGGGGCGCTGTCCCGCTGCGATTGGCCAAGTGAGGAACTGATGCGCGCATTGCAACTCATCGAGGATCGCCGCCTCGAAACCGTCGACATCGCCGAACCCGACGCGCCCGGTCAGGGCGAGGTGACGCTGCACATCCGCGCGGTGGCGTTGAACCACATCGACGTGTGGGGCTGGCGGGGCATGGCGTTCGCCAAGCGGAAGATGCCGCTGACCGTGGGCGCGGAAGCCTCGGGCGAGGTCGTCAAGGTCGGGCCGGGCGTGTCCAGTCTTCGCGAGGGGCAGCTTGTGTCGATCTATGGCGCGCGCACCTGCGGGCTGTGCAAGGCGTGCCGCGAGAAGCGCGACAATCTGTGTGAGAACGTGTCGGGCGTTCACGGCTTCCATCTCGACGGTTTCGCGCAGGAATACATGAACCTGCCGGCGCGGCTGCTCGTCCCTGCCCCGCCCGGTGTGACCGAAATCGGCGCGGCCGTGGCGCCGGTGACCTTCGGCACCGTTGAGCACATGCTGTTCGACAATGCGAAGCTGCAGCCGGGGGAGACGATCCTGATCCATGCCGGCGGGTCGGGAATCGGTTCGGCGGCGATCCAGCTTGCGCGACGGATGGGCTGCACGATCCTCACCACTGTCGGGTCGGATGCCAAGATCGAGCCGGCCAAGGCGCTCGGCGCCGATCACGTCATCAATTACCGCACCGACCGCTTCGAGGGCGCGGTGCGCAAGATCACCAAGAAGAAGGGCGTCGACGTCGTTTTCGAGCATGTCGGGGCCGACACCTGGGCGGGCTCGATGCTGTGCCTGAAGCGCGGCGGGCGGCTCGTCACATGCGGTTCGACCTCTGGCGTCTCGACCTCGATGAATCTGATGCAGCTCTTTCAGCAGCAGCTCAAGATTTTCGGCTCGTTCGGCTGCCGGATGGAGAACATGGCCGATGCCATGCAGAAGATGGCGGGTGGGCAGGTTTCGCCGGTGATCGACACCGAGGTCGATTTCGACGGCATCGGCCGGGCGCTGGAGCGCATGGAAGGCCGCGACGTCTTCGGCAAGATCATCCTGCGCGTATCATGAAGGGCGACAAGCTGCCGGCATTCCTGCGGCCGCTGGTTTACAGATCGGCCGGCGCGCTCAAGCAGGCCGAGTATTGGACGACGGCGCGGCTGGCGATGGCGGTGCTCTGGGGCCTGCGCAAGCTGCCGGCCTACAAGGCGCTCGACTTCGCCGACCGGACGGCGCGACGGCTCGGGCCGAAATTCGGCCGGCACCGCGTGGCCGTCAACAATCTAAAGCACGCCTATCCCGAAAAGTCCGAAGCCGAAATCCAAGAGATCGCGTCGGACATGTGGGGCAACATGGCCCGGCTGGCGGCGGAGTACATCTTCCTCGACCAGATTTTCGACCATGAACCCGGCAAGGCGCCGCAGCGCGTCGAGGTGATCGGCGAGGAGATTTTTCTGCGTATCCGCGAGGAAAAGCGCCCGCACATCATCTTCACTGCCCATTCGGGCAATTTCGAGCTGCTGCCGGTCGCGGCGATGGCCTACGACCTGCCGGTGACCGCCCTCTTCCGCGCGCCGAACAATCCCTACATGGCCGAATACGTCTTCAAGACGCGGCGCGACACGATGGGCGAATTGCTGGCCTCGCGCGCCGGCGCCGCGTTTGCGCTCGCGCGGGTTCTGGACCGGGGCGGCAATATCGGCGTGCTCGTCGATCAGAAATTCCACAAGGGCCAGAAGACGACCTTCTTCGGCCGCGAGTGCCGCACCAACCCGCTGGTGCCGAAGCTGGCGCGGCAGTTCGAATGCGACGTCTATCCCGCGCGCTCGATCCGCCTGCCGGGCAACAAGTTCCGGCTGGAGTTGCAGGACAAGATCGAATTCCCGCGCAATGCGTCGGGCGCCATCGACATCCATGCGAGCTGCCAGATGATGAATGACATCGTCGAAGGCTGGGTGCGCGAGCATCCCGGGCAATGGATGTGGTTTCACAAGCGCTGGTCGGACTGAGGCTTGCGCCTCGACGGCCTGCAAACGGCGTCTTCCTGCGCTTCCGGTGCTCATGTACCCAAATGTACATCCGCTCCGGTTCTCGAAAGCCACCGTTTTCGGCACATCGAGCCGCGAATCTGCCTCAGCAGCCATAATAGTTCATGACCGCGTGACGCGCTTCGGCGAAGAACAGCCAGCGCTCGACGAAGACACCTGCATAGTGGGACAGGACGGCCAGGAAGGCGGCGAGAAACGCCGTCAGGCCGGGGCCCATGGCGCTTGCGGCGAATACGGCAATGACCAGGAGAGTGGACGGGACGAGCCCCCCAAGCAGGATCGCTATGCCGAAGAGCTTGTCGGCATGTTTGCGGGCGACCTTGAAGCCCATCTCGCGGGTCAAATAGTTGTCGTTGATGTGGGGGCGCTCGAAGAGGCGCACGCGGCCGATCGAGCCGAGGCCGGTCGCGGTTTCGGGCGTCGAGAGAGGCGCGAGCGCCTTGCCGTCGGTGCGCCAGCGGCGTTTGACGAGCCAGGCGGCGATGGTGAACACGATGGCAAGGATGGCGAGAAGCCACGGCCGGGCAGCGCCGGTTACCGCGAGGAGCGTGCCGACCGTGGCGCCGCTTGCCAGCGAGAAGAGCAGATAGGTGACCGGTGTCAGGGGTTGGGACCAGAGTTGCACGGTCTTCAGCGAGCCGTAGATCATCGCGGTGCAGTAGACCGTGACGAGGCTCAAGGTGGCTGCGACCAGACCGGGCACGACGAGGTGGCGGTCGTGGAAGATCGCGGCGTAGGCGCAGATCGTGAGCGGGATGAAGGTCAGGATCGCCAGAACGCCCTCGCGTGACAGCCAACTCGTGCGCCATTGGGACAGCGCACGCCAGGCACGTTGCGGATTGCCGAGGTGGAGGGTGGAGGAGATGAGCCCGCCGGCGATGAGGGCGAGCGCGAGGAGGTAGCCGATCTTGGTTGCGAGGGCGGCGGGGTCGAAGAGGCCCAGGCCGAGCAGGGCGGCGAGGCCGTAGCCCATGCCGGAGAGGGTCGTGAAGACGATGATGGAGAGGGCTGGGTGCATTAGGTTGCCGCGCGAGAAATTGCGAAGGTTGCGGCTCTGGCGCGCGCCCCTCCGTCCTGCCGGCCGCCCTGGCCCGAGCCACGGGTCTCGGCCCGTCCTTCGGACCCCCCGCGGGGAGGGAGATTAGCCTGCATCCACGACGCGCGTGATCTCCCCCCATGCGGGGGAGATGTCCGGCAGGACAGAGGAGGGCAACGTAGAGAGCCGATGTTCCAGATCATCAAATCCGCTCCAGCATGCCGTCGAGCCAAGCGAAGAAGCCGGATGCGCCGGCGGAGTTTTCCGCCAGCGGCACCGCGCTTGCGGCCAGTGCCGTGCGCGGGCGGGGTGGCAGGTACTTGTTGACCGGCCTGGTGCCCTGCTCCGGCATCAGGTCGATGCCGCCGCGGGCGGCGACCATTTTCGAGACGTTCGACTGCGGATCGGCGAGGTCGCCGTAGTGGCGGGCGTTGGCGGGGCAGGTTCGCACGCAGGACGGGACGCGGTCGATCTCGGCGATGGTCTCGTTGTAGATGCGGTCGACGCACAGCGTGCATTTCTTCATGACGCCGGCGGCGAGGTCCATCTCGCGCGCGCCGTAGGGGCAGGCCCAGGCGCAGAGACCGCAACCGATACACATGTCCTCGTCGACGAGCACGATGCCGTCTTCGGCGCGCTTGTAGGACGCGCCGGTGGGGCAGACGGTGACGCAGGGCGCATCCTCGCAATGGAGGCAGGATTTGGGGAAGTGGACGATGCGCGCATCGCCCGCTTCACCAATCTTTTCAGCGCCTTCGGGGAGGACTTCGAAGGAATGAATCCGGTTGAGGAAAGTGCCGGAGACGTCGGCGCCGTAGGGGTTCTGGTCGGACAGAGCGGCGCCGTAGCCGCCGGTGTTCCATTCCTTGCAGGAAATGACGCAGGCGTGGCAGCCGACGCAGACGTCAAGGTCGATGACGAGGCCGAGCTTTTTCGGGGTGGGGAGTGATGGGAGGGAGGTCATGAGTGTCCCCCGTCGCTCGCAGTAGTGAAGCACCCCCACTCCGGCCCTTCGGGCCACCTCTCCCCCTGCCCGGGGGAGAGGAAATGCGCTGCCGCGACGTCGGTTCTCCAGCTTGGGTTCCTCTCCCCCGGGCAGGGGGAGAGGTGGACGCGAAGCGGACGGAGTGGGGGTGATTTGCGGCCGAACATCACGCGCTCCACTCCTGCCCGTATCTGATTTCGTCCGGCGTTTCGGTCGAATTGCGCTGGTCGGGGAAATGCGGTTCGCTCACCGCGCCCGGCTCCGCCTTCTCGATCCTCACACGCAAATCGTACCAGGCCGCCTGGCCGGTGATCGGGTCGGAGTTCGACCAGCGCATCCCGTCGCCCCTGGGCGGCAGGAGTTCGTGGATCAAATGGTTGAGCAGGAAGCCCTTGCGAGCTTCGGGCGATTTCGCATCGAGCGCCCAGGCGCCGCCGCGCTTGCCGACCGCGTTCCACGTCCAGATCGTGTCGCGATTGACAACGTTGGAGCGCGCGATCTCGACCTTGATGCGGCCGTGATGCGAGACGAGCAAGACCCAGTCGCCGTCCTCCAGATCGTGCGCGTCGCAGATCGCGCCGGGGACGTAGAGCGGGTTCTTCGTGTGGATCTGGCGCAGCCAGGCGTTCATCGATCCCCAGGAATGGTACATCGCCATCGGGCGCTGGGTGATCGCATGGTAGGGATATTCGTCGGGGTCGACGCCGGCTTCCTCGAGCGGCATGTACCATGCGGGCAGCGGCGTGAAGCTGGCGAGAATGCGCTGGCGGTGTTCCTGCGGCGCGAAGGGTGCGCGCACGCCTTCGGCCGAGAGGCGGAATTTCTGCAGGATTTCCGAATAGAGCTGGAAGGTGACGGGCTGCGGCTTGTCGAAGAAGCCCATCTTCACCGCGAAGTCCTGATAGGCTTGGTTCGCGTGCTTGAAGAAAAGCGCCTCAGTGGGGATGTGCGCGGAGAAGAACGAGCCGTTCTCGATGTAGCGCTCGATCTGCTCAAGGTTCGCCGCCCCCCGGCCCGCCCGGTCTCCCTCCGTCCCGCGGAAACCAGCCAGCGGGCCGATGCCCGGTCGGCGTTCGTGGCGGACGATGTAGTCGGCGTAGTCGGCGTAGAGCGCCTTGCCGCGATGGTCGACGAAGCCGGGCAGCTTCAGGCGCGCGCCGAGGTCGATGAGGACGCTCTGGAACGGGCGCACGTCACGGTCGGGCTGGACGACCGGCCAGCGGATCGCGTCGTTGACGGAATCGGGCTCGGAGATCGGCCGGTCGAGGAGCGAGATGCAGTCGTGGCGCTCGAGATAGGTCGTGTCGGGCAGGACGAGATCGGCATAGGCGACCATCTCGGACGAATAGGCGTCGGAATAGATGATCTTCGGGATGCGGTACTCGCCGGTCGCCTCGTCCTTTTCCTCCAGCATGCGGATCGTGCCGGCGGTGTTCATCGACGAGTTCCAGGCCATGTTGGCCATGTAGAGGAACAGGATGTCGACCGGGTACGGGTCGCCGGCATGAGCGTTGGCGATGACCATGTGCATCAGGCCGTGGGCGGAGAGCGGCGCGTCCCACGAGAAGGCCTTGTCGATGCGGGTCGGCTTGCCGTCCTCGTCGATCAGGAGGTCTTCCGGGCCGAGCGGGAAGCCCAGATGCGGCCCGGAGAGCGGCTGGTTGGAGCCGAAATGCTCGGCCTTGCCGTGCGGGCGCGGGTGCGCTTCGACCGGCTTGGGATAAGGCGGCTCGTAGCGGAAGCCGCCGGGGCAGTCGATCGCGCCGATCAGCACCTGCAGCACGTGCAGGGCGCGGGCGGTCTGGAAGCCGTTGGAGTGGGCCGAGATGCCGCGCATGGCGTGGAACGAGACCGGACGGCCGACGAAGCTTTCATGGCGCTGGCCGTTGACGTCGGTCCAGGGCTGGTGAATCTCGATGGTTTCCTCGAAGGCGACGCGGCCGATCTCGGCGGCGAGGCCGCGGATCGTGTCGACGTCGAGTCCGGTCTGCTCCGCGATATTCTCAGGCGCGTATTTCGGGTCGAGATATTCGGCGGCCAGAAGCTCGAAGGACGGGCGCACGGCGCGGCCGTCCGGCAGGGTGAAGCGGCCGTGGAGCGCGGGGCGCGCGCCTTTCGAGCCGGCGGGGACGGCTCGTTCGGTCACCGTCTCGAAGACCAGCGGACGGCCTTCACCGTCGCGGGCGAACAGGCCGTGTTCGGCCGTGCCGGGCGCGTCGATCACCAGCCAGGGCGCGTTGGAATAGCGCATCAGGTAGTCGACATCGATGCGCCGCGCCTTGAGGAGTTCGTGGACGAGCGAGAGGATCAGGAGCCCATCCGTGCCGGGGCGGATGCCGACCCAGTTGTCGGCGACGGCGGAATAGCCGGTGCGAACCGGATTGACCGAGACGAAGCGAGCGCCGTTGGCCTTCACCTTCGAGATGCCGATCTTGATCGGGTTCGAATCATGATCCTCGGCGACGCCGAAAAGAACGAAAAGCTTGGTGCGGTCCCAGTCCGGCTGGCCGAACTCCCAGAACGCGCCGCCGATCGTGGTGATGCCGGCGGCGGCCATGTTGACCGAGCAGAAGCCGCCATGGGCGGCATAGTTGGGCGTGCCGAATTGCTGCGCCCAGAAGCCGGTCAGCGATTGCGACTGGTCGCGGCCGGTGAAGAAGGCGAGCTTCTTCGGGTCGCGCGCACGGACGGGACCCAGCCAATCGACCGCGAGCGCCAGCGCCTCGTCCCAAGAAATCTCCTTGAACTCGCCCGAGCCGCGCGGGCCGGTCCGCAGCATCGGTGCCTTGAGACGCGCGGGCGCATAATGCTGCATGATGCCGGCCGATCCCTTGGCGCAGAGCACGCCCTTGTTGACCGGATGATCGCGGTTGCCCTCGATGTAGCGGACCTTGCCGTCCTTCAGGTGCACGTCGATGCCGCAGCGGCAGGCGCACATGTAGCAGGTCGTCTTGCGCACTTCGTCCGAGACGGGACGGGACAGGTCGACGCGGTGTTGGCTGGACATGGGCACCCTTTTGCTTTGTTCAACTCTTATACAAGACTCAATGCCAAGAAAATGGGCTTGCGTGGTTCTCCATGCCTTGACGCGCGCCAACGCACCGAAATCGCTGGTCCAGCCCGATCCCGCATCTGCCGCACTTGCCAAGCGTTTCCTCGCCCGCTCACATTGCGGACATGAGAGACCAATTGATGAAGGCGGTCGACGACCGCACCGACGACATCGTGGCGCTAACGCGTGACCTGATCCGTTTCCCGACGATCAACCCGCCAGGCGAGGCCTATACGCCCTGCGCCGAATATCTCGGCGAACGGTTGAAGCGTTCGGGGTTCGTAATCGAATATGTGCGCGGCGAAGGCACGCCGGGCGACAGCGACCGCTATCCACGCACCAATGTCATTGCGCGCTACGAGGGCAAGAGGCCGGGCGAGACTGTGCATTTCAACTCGCATATCGACGTGGTCGAGGCGGGCGAAGGCTGGACGGTCGATCCCTATGAGGGCGTCGTCAAGGAGGGGCGCGTCTATGGCCGCGGCGCCTGCGACATGAAGGGCGGGCTCGCCGCCTCCGTCATCGCAGCGGAAGCCTTCATCGCGACCAACCCGGATTTTGCGGGCGCCATCGAGATTTCCGGCACGGTGGACGAGGAGTCGGGCGGGTTCGGCGGCGTCGCCTATCTTGCCGGCAAGGGCTATTTTTCGAAACCGCGCGTCGACCACGTCATCATTCCCGAACCGCTGAACAAGGACCGGATCTGCCTTGGCCATCGCGGCGTCTGGTGGGCGGAAATCGAGACCAAGGGGCGGATCGCGCATGGGTCGATGCCGTTCCTCGGCGATTCGGCGATCCGCCACATGGGCGCGGTGCTGGCAGCCTTCGAGGACGAGTTGTTTCCCGCGCTCGACAAGAAACAGACGCGCACGCCCGTCGTGCCGGAGGGCGCGCGGCGCTCGACGATGAACATCAACTCGATCCATGGCGGCCAGACCGAGGACTTCTATCCCGGCCTGCCCTCGCCCAATGTGGCCGACACCTGCCGGACGGTGATCGATCGGCGCTTCCTGCTCGAGGAAGACATCGGCGACGTGAAGCGCGAGGTGACGTCGATCCTCGACCGGCTGAAGACTGAGCGGCCGAAGTTCGATTATTCGATCCGCGACATGATGGAAGTGCTGCCGCTGATGACGGAAAAGGACGAGCCGGTGGTCAAAGCCGTCGCGTCCGGCATTCGCGACATCTTCGACCGGGAGCCGGACTACGTCATCTCGCCCGGCACTTACGACCAGAAGCACGTCTCGCGCATCGGGCACCTGTTCAGTTGCATCGCCTATGGGCCCGGCATCCTCGACCTTGCCCACCAGCCGGACGAATGGGTGGGCATCGAGGACATGGCCCAGTCTGCCAAGGTGATGGCCATCGGGCTCGGACACCTGCTCGGCGGGCAAAGAAACTAGGCGGCGTTCGTGCCGCGCATTAACTTTTCATCGCAACGGGTGTGCAGAGCACAATCGCGATTTACTCGGGCCGGTTTTCGCGCTTCAATCCGGCAAAACATCGATAATCCCTGGGAGCCTGCCTGACATGAAGATCATCGTTCCTGTGCTTGCCGCAGCGGCCATCGCGCTCGCCTCCGGCACCGCCTTCGCGCAACGCGCCGACGTCGTGATCGGCGTCGTGCTGGAGCCGCCGCATCTCGACCCGACCGCAGGCGCGGCCGCTGCGATCGACGAAATCGTCTATGCAAACCTCTTCGAAGGGCTGACCAAGATCGGGCGGACGGGCGAAGTGCTGCCGGCGCTGGCGGAAAGCTGGGAGATTTCCGAGGACGGGCTGACCTACACTTTCAAGCTGCAAGATGGCGTGAAATTCCACGACGGGGCGGAATTTTCCTCCGCCGACGTGAAATTCTCGCTCGACCGCGCCCGGGCCGAGGATTCCACCAATGCGCAGAAGGGCCTGTTCGCCGCCATCGAGAATGTCGAGGCGACCGACCCGACGACGGTGACCGTGACGCTGTCGCGCCCGCAGGGCTCGTTCCTCTACAATATGGGCTGGGGCGATGCGGTGATCGTGTCCGAGGCCTCGGCCGCCGGCAACATGGAGACGCCGGTCGGCACCGGGCCGTTCAAGTTCGATAGCTGGGCCAAGGGCTCGTCCGTCGTTCTGGTCAAGAACCCGGACTATTGGGGCGAAGCGGTGGCTCTCGAGCGTGCCGAATTCCGCATCGTGCCGGACGCCGCGGCCGCCATTCCGGCGCTGCTTTCGGGTGACGTCCACGCCTTCCCGCAAATGCCGGCAGGCGACGCTCTGGCGCAGATTCAGTCCGACTCGCGCTTCGAGGTCGTGATCGGCTCGACCGAAGGCGAGACGCTGCTTTCGATCAACAATGGCAAGGAGCCGTTCGACAAACTGGAAGTGCGCCAGGCGATCGCCCATGCGCTGAACCGCGAAGAGATCATCGCAGGCAACGGCTCGGGGCTCGGCACGCCGATCGGCTCGCACTTCTCGCCGGCCAACGCGGCCTATGTCGATTTGACCGACACCTATCCCTACGATCCGGAGAAAGCGAAGCAGCTTCTGGCCGACGCAGGCTTCGCCGATGGCATCTCGGCAACGCTGAAACTGCCGCCCCCGCCCTATGCGCGCGAAGGCGGACAGGTCATCGCCTCGCAGCTTCGCCAGGTGGGCATCGAACTCGAGATCATTCCGGTGGAATGGGCCGACTGGCTGAGCCAAGTGTTCACCGAGAAGGACTACGACTTCACGGTGATCTCGCATACCGAGCCGAACGACATCGACATCTATTCACGGCCGGACTACTACTTCAACTACCAGAACGAGCAGTTCAACGCGGTCATCGCCGAACTCGATGCGACTTCGGACGAGGAAAAGCGCAACGAGCTCTACGGCCAGGCGCAGCGGATTCTGGCGGAAGACGCCGTGGTCGGCTTCCTGTTCCAGTTGCCGAAGATCGGCGTGTGGGATGCCAAGCTCGAAGGCATGTGGGAGAATTCGCCGATCCAGGCGACGGATCTGACGCAGGTGAAGTGGGCGGAGTAGCCGGAGAAAGCTACGCACCGTGAGCTTTACGTTGCCCCCCTCTGGGCTGCCGCCCATCTCCCCCGCGAGGGGGGAGATCACGCGCGGTGATGACGCGACTAATCTCCCCCCTCGCGGGGGGGCCGAAGGACGGGCCGAGACCCGTGGTTCGGGCCAGGGCGCCTGGCAAGGCAGAGGGGGGCGCGACCGAACTCCGCCTTTCCGATCCGGCAAGGTTTCGGCGCCCCGATGACCCTCTTCCTCCTCCAGCGCGTCATCATCGGCCTCGTCACGCTGCTCGTGGCGTCCATCGTCGTGTTCTCCATCATGGAGATTCTGCCGGGCGATCCGGCGCGGATCATGCTGGGGATGAATGCGACGCCAGAGGCGCTGGCGACGTTGCGTGAGCAGATGGGGCTCAATGTGCCGCTTCTGGAGCGCTATGTGAACTGGATCGCCGGCATGGCGGTCGGAGACTTCGGCAATTCCTATACCTACCGCTCGCCGGTCATCGACCTCATCGCGGAACGGGCCATCGTATCGCTGCCGCTGGCGGTGATCTCGCTTGTTCTTTCGACGGTCATCGCCATTCCGGTCGGCATCTTCGCCGCCGCGCGGCGGGGGCGGCTAGGCGATACGGTGTCGATGGGAACGGCGCAGGTCGGCGTCGCCATTCCGAATTTCTGGTTCGCGCTGCTGCTCATCTACATCTTCGCCGTGTGGCTGCGGCTCGTTCCAGCCGGAGGCTTTCCGGGCTGGGCGGGCGGGATTTGGCCGGGGATCAAGGCGCTGATCCTGCCCTCCATCGCACTTGCCCTGCCGCAGGCCGCCATCCTCGCGCGTGTCACGCGATCGGCGATGCTCGAAGTGCTCGGCGAGGACTACATCCGCACCGCGCGCGCGAAGGGCATGCCGCGCCGTTACGTTCTGTGGCGGCATGCACTGCGCAATGCGATGATCCCGGTTCTGACTATTCTCGGCCTGCAATTCGCCTTCCTATTGGCCGGGACGATCATCATCGAGAACGTGTTCTATCTGCCCGGGCTCGGCCGGCTGGTATTCCAGGCTATCACGCAGCGCGACCTGATCGTGGTCGAGGGCGTGGTTATGCTGCTCGTCGCGAGCGTCGTCCTCGTCAACATCCTCGTCGACATCGCCTATGCGATGGTCGATCCGCGGCTGAGGGCGCGCGCATGAGCGCCGAGCCGACATCGCCGCCGGTCGAGGGCGCCGGGCAGTTCGTCGGCGCGGCGTTTTCGAACGCGTCTTTCGTCACCGGCTTCGTCATCACGGCGCTGATCGCGCTGATGGCGTTGGTCTCGTTTTTCTGGACGCCGCACGACGTCATCAATCTGACGGTCGCCAACCGGATGCAGCCGATTTCGGCGCAGCACTGGTTCGGCACCGACCATTTTGGCCGCGACATCCTCTCGCTGATCATGATGGGCGCGCGCAATTCGATCGCCGTCGCCTTCGTCGCAGTCGGCATCGGCATGGGGATCGGCGTGCCGCTCGGTTGCTGGGCGGCTGCGCGCGGCGGCTGGATCGACGAGGCGCTGATGCGCTTCAACGACGTCGTCTTCGCCTTCCCTGCCCTGCTCTCGGCGATCATGATCACGGCGATCTTCGGGCCGGGCGCGGTCAACGCCATCGTCGCCATCGGCATCTTCAACATCCCGGTCTTCGCGCGCGTCGCGCGCGCGGGCGCGATGGCGCTGTGGCCGCGCGAATATGTGCTGGCCGCGCGCGCGTCAGGCAAGTCGGCGACGCTCATCACCATCGAACACATCATGCCGAACATCGCCTCGATCCTGCTCGTCCAGGGCACGATCCAGTTCGCGCTCGGCATCCTGGCCGAAGCCGGGCTTTCCTATCTCGGGCTCGGCGCGCAGCCGCCGATGACGAGCTGGGGACGGATGCTGTTCGACGCGCAGACGCGGATGATGGTCGCGCCGCACCTCGCGATCTTTCCGGGGCTTGCCATCGTCGTCACCGTGCTCGGCCTCAATCTTCTCGGCGACGGCCTGCGCGACGTGCTCGACCCGCGACTGAGGCGCCAGCGATGAGCCTGCTCGAAATCGAAAGCCTGCGCCTCTCGATCGGCAATTTCGAGATTTTGAAGGGCGTCGACCTGCATATCGACCAAGGCGAGGTGCTGGGGCTGGTGGGTGAATCCGGCTCCGGCAAATCGATGACGGCGCTGACGCTGATGCGGCTTTTGCCGGAACTGGCGCGGACGAGCGGGCGCGTCAGTTTCGACGGGATCGACATCCTGAACACGCCGGAAGCGGCGATGAACAAGCTGCGCGGCGACGATATCGGCATGGTGTTCCAAGAGCCGATGACCGCGCTCAACCCGGTCAAGACGATCGGCGAGCAGGTGGCCGAGGGCATCCGCTGGCATACCGGCGCGAACAGGAAAGACGCGGAGGACAGGGCCCGCGCGATGCTCGACCGGGTGGGATTGCCGGAAGCGAAGTTTCCGTTGACGCGCTATCCGCATGAATTGTCGGGAGGGCAGCGCCAGCGGGTGGTGATCGCCATCGCGTGTGCGTTGCAGCCGAAGCTGCTCGTCGCCGACGAGCCGACAACGGCGCTCGATGTGGTGCTCCAGGCGCAGATTCTTGAACTTCTGCGTGATCTCGTCGACGAGCGGCGGATGGGGTTGCTGCTGATTTCGCACGATCTGGCGGTCGTCGCCGACATGGCCGACCGGGTGACGATCATGCGCCATGGCGAGGTGATGGATTCGGGCGAGACGGGACGCATCCTGACGGAGAAGGCGCATCCCTATACGCGGCAGTTGGCCGAGGCTTCGACGCATGTGCCGGAGAGGGTTTCGCGCTTCATACCCCCACCCCTCACCCCTCCCCACAAGGGGGAGGGAGACGTGGACGTTGCTGCCAGCCCTTCAACTTTGAAGCCTGGCGTAGATCTTGGCGAAACGAGTTCGGCTTCGACGTCTCCCTCCCCCTTGTGGGGAGGGGTGTGGGGTGGGGGTGAAGCGTCGCCACGTGATGCCGGACAAATGTCTGGGGATGCCGAGTCTCGCTTCCTCCTTATCGTAGATGGCGTCACCCGAGACTATGCCGGCCGGCGGCGCTCGCTGTTCTCAAAACCCGAGCCTTTCCGCGCCGTTCGGAGCGTGTCGTTCGACCTTTACGAGGGCCAGTCGATGGCGCTCGTGGGTCGGTCGGGGTGTGGGAAATCCACGCTCGCTCGCATGATCCTCGCGCTTGACCGGCCGACATCGGGTTCAATTCGTTTTGGCGGGGAGGAACTGACGACGAAGAGCGAAGCCGAGTTGCGCCCGTCACGGCGCAATATGCAGGTCGTCTTTCAGGACCCCTACGGCTCGTTCAACCCGCGCCACAAGGTGGAGCGGCTGGTGGCCGAACCGCTGCATCTTCTGGAAAGCCAGCCCTCGCGCAGCGAACGACGCGAGCGGGTCGCGCAGGCACTCGCCGAAGTCGGGCTTTCGGCCGCGGAAATGGACAGGTATCCGCACGAATTTTCCGGCGGCCAGCGGCAGCGGCTTTCGATCGCGCGGGCGCTGATCACGCGGCCGAAGCTGATCGTCGCCGACGAGCCGGTGTCGGCGCTGGACGTCTCGATCCGGGCGCAGGTGCTCGACCTCTTCGCCGATTTGAACCAGCGGCTCGGCGTCGCCTATCTGTTCATCACGCACGATCTGGCGGTCGCGCGGGCGATCACCGATCAGGTGATGGTGATGCATGAGGGCGAGATCGTGGAGCGCGGGGATACCGGCGCGGTGCTGGACGACCCGCAATCGGAGGCCGGCAGGATGCTCGTCGCCGCCTCGCCCGACCTCGACCGCGCGCTTGCGCGGAGGCGTGCGGCCGTGCGCGTCTAGAGCGGATCGTCGACGGCCAGGATGTCGTCGACACGGATTGCCAGACGGCGCTGGTGCGGGCGCAGCAACGGATCGGATGCGGCGAAGTCGAGCACCTGGCGTGCGAGGAGCCGACGCCGATCGCCGGGCAAGGCGCGTAATGCCAGGATGCTTGCGGCGGAGCTGACGCCAGCGTGATAGGTTCGCAGCTCGCCCGCGAGCAGCTCGCGTTCTTCGGGCCCGAGCGCCAGCCAGTCGTAGACGCGCTCGGACAGCAGGCCGAGCTGATCCAGCCTGTCGCCTTCGCGCAGGATGATCGCCAGAATGAGCAAGGTTTCGACCGGCATCTTGAGGTCCTGGCCCGTCATCAGCACTGATCAACCTCCGATGTGCATGTCACGGCCGCGCCGTACATTTCATTGCTACCTGAATGACCCTTACGAACCATTTATACTTGGGGCGTGGCGCGGGTATGTTCGCGGGGCTTCAATTCACGCGTGCGGGCCGATAGCGGTTCGCGCTATTCTCGCCTGAAATCTGGGAGGGAAGGATGGACGAAGGATCAGGACCGCAGATCATCAAGCTCGCGGCCGGATCCGGTCGAAGCTACGACATGCCGGGCATGCGGGCGATCTTCAAGGCGGACGAGACGGAGACGAAGGAAGCCTACAGCGTCTCCGAATGGTGGCTCGAGGCGAATACGACCGGGCCCGGCGCACACAGCCATGAGGCGAATGACGAGGTGTTCTACGGGATCGGCGGCGTCATGGCGGTGCTTACCGGCGAGGAATGGCACGATATCGGGCCGGGCGATTTCCTGCGCATTCCGGCCGGGACGATCCACGATTTCGAGAACCGGACGGATGCGCGCGCAGGGCTTCTCAACTTCTTCATTCCCGGCGGCTTCGAGCGCAACATGCCGGCGATCGTCGACTGGTTCAAAGAGAACGCCTGACGATCAGCGGGCGACAGCAAACAGCGCGTCGCAGTCGAGATGGGTTTCGAGGGCTTCGGCGATGGCGTCGAGTGCGTCGTCGATGCGCTGCTCGAAGCCGAGTGGCGAAGCTTCGACGCCGTGGTCGGCAAGGAAGCGGCGGCGGAATTCGTCGCCGGTGAAGAGGCCGTGGAGGTAGGTGCCCCAGACGCGGCCGTCGACCAACATTGCGCCATCCGGCACGCCGTCGATTTCGAAGACGGGACGCGCGCAGTCGGGACCAATGGTACGGCCGAGATGGATTTCGTAGCCCGAGGTTTCGACGCCGTGGCGGAGCGAGCGGGCGGTTGCCTCGCGCAGGGTCTTTTGCGGCTCGAGCAATGTTTCGACGTCGAGAAGGCCGAGGCCGGGCGCGTCGCGGTCCAGTCCTTCGGTTCCGGTGGGGTCGCTGACGTGTCGACTGAGCATCTGGAAGCCGCCGCACAAGCCGATCACCGTTCCACCGGAAGCGTGGTGCCGGGCGATGTCACGGTCCCAGCCCTGCACGCGCAGGAAAGCGAGATCGGCGATGGTCGATTTGGAGCCCGGGAGGATGACGATATCGACCGGCGGGATCGGCCGGCCGGGCGGCACGAAGAGGACATCCACGTCCGGCTCGGCGCGCAGCGGGTCGAGGTCGTCGAAATTGGCGATGCGCGAGAGCATGGGCACCGCGATCGTCAGCCATCCCTTGCCGCCGCGCGGGGCGCGGTCGAGCACGACCGCGTCTTCGGCGGGCAGCAGCGCGGCTTCTTTCAACCACGGCACGACGCCGAAGGCGCGCCAGCCGGTGAAGCGCTCGATGGCGGCGAGGCCGTCGTCGAAAAGCGAGAGCTCGCCGCGGAATTTATTGACGATGAAGCCAGCGATCATCCGCCGGTCTTCGTCGGGCAGGATCAGGTGGGTGCCAGCGATGGAGGCGATGACGCCGCCGCGGTCGATGTCGCCGACGAGGACGACGGGCACGTTCGCGGCCGTCGCAAAGCCCATGTTGGCGATGTCTCGGTCGCGCAGATTGATCTCGGCCGGCGAGCCGGCGCCCTCGACGATGACGAGGTCGGCATCTTCGCGCAGGCGGTGCCAGGATTCCATGACGGCCGCCATCAGCCGGTCCTTCTGAGCGCCGAAGTTGCGCGCGGCCGCCTCGCCCGCCATGCGGCCATGGATGACGATCTGGGCCCCGACATCGCTTTGCGGCTTCAGCAGGACGGGATTCATGTCGACTGATGGCGCGACCTTGCAGGCGCGCGCCTGCAGCCATTGCGCGCGGCCGATCTCTCCGGGCGACCCGTCGAGGCCGATGGCGATCGCGGCGTTGTTCGACATGTTCTGCGGCTTGAACGGGCGCACGCGCAGGCCGCGATGCAGGGCCGCGCGGCAGAGGCCCGCGACCAGCAGCGTCTTGCCGACATCCGAGCCGGTGCCTTGAAGCATGATGGCGCGGGTCAAACGGCGCACCCCAGACTCGAACCCATGCACATCCCCTTGTCGCTCGGCGCAAAGGCTTCACGTTGCGCGCGTCGGACAATGGTCTAGATTGCCGTCCGAGGAAAATCCATTGCGACAGGGAGGTCGGCATGGACGCCGCGACCGACGCCACGGCCAGCCAGTTCGAACTCAACGAGGACCAGCGCGCCATTCAGGAAATGACGGCGGGCTTCGCCGCCGAGCGTGTCGCGCCCTATGCGCTCGACTGGGATCGCGAGCGCCATTTCCCGGCCAACGTCATTCGCGAGACGGGTCCGCTCGGCTTCGGCGGCATCTATATCGGCGAGGATGTCGGCGGGTCGGGGCTGGGACGGCTCGACGCGGTGCTGATCTTCGAGGCGCTCGCGGCCGCCTGCCCCGCCTTCTCGTCGTTCATCTCGATCCACAACATGGCGACATGGATGATCGACAAGTTCGGCGACGAGGCGCAGCGCCAGCGCTTCCTTCCGAAGCTGACCTCGCTCGAATGGATCGCCAGCTACTGTCTGACGGAGCCGGGCGCCGGCTCCGATGCCGCCGCGCTCAAGACGCGCGCGACGCGCTCGGGCGGAAACGGCAGCGACTATATCGTCAACGGCGCGAAGCAATTCATCTCCGGCGCGGGCGAATCGGACGTCTATGTCGCGATGGTGCGCACCGGAGAGGACGGGCCGAAGGGCGTCTCGACGCTGGTCATCCCCAAGGACGCGCCCGGGCTTTCCTTCGGCGCGAGCGAAAACAAGATGGGCTGGCACATGCAGCCGACCCGCCAGGTGATCTTCGACGACTGCAAGGTGCCGGCGGAAAACCTGCTTGCCGACGAGGGCATGGGCTTCAAGATCGCCATGGCCGGGCTCGACGGCGGCCGGCTCAACATCGCCGCCTGCTCGCTCGGCGGCGCGCAGTCCGCGCTCGACAAGGCGCTGGCCTATGCCGCCGAACGGCAGGCTTTCGGCAAGACGCTCGACCAGTTCCAGGCGCTGCAGTTCAAACTGGCCGACATGGAAACGGACCTCAGCGCCTCGCGCATGCTGCTCTACGCGGCGGCCTCCAAGCTCGACCGCAAGGCGCACGATGCCGGCAAGTGGTCGGCGATGGCCAAGCGCTTCGTGACCGACACCTGCTTCGACGTCGCCAACGAGGCGCTGCAGGTCCATGGCGGTTATGGCTACCTGCACGATTACGGCGTCGAGAAGATCGTGCGCGATCTGCGCGTGCATCAGATTCTCGAAGGGACGAACGAGATCATGCGGGTGATCATCGCGCGCAGTTTGATCGGGAAGTGAAGAGGGGAATAGGGGAGTAAGGGAATACGGGAGTAGGTGAAAAGCGCTGATCCGACTTCCTCATCTAGTCCCCTAATTCCCTACTCCCCTACTCCCCTAATTCCCTCACATCGGAGGAAACACATGACGACCATCGCATTCATCGGCCTCGGCAATATGGGCAATCCCATGGCGGCCAATCTCGTCAAGGCGGGACACAAGGTGACCGGGTTCGACCTCGTCGAGGCCAATCTCGAAACCGCCAGGGCCAATGGCGCGTCGGTGGCGGCGAGCGCACGCGAGGCGATTGCGGGGGCCGAGGTGATCATCACCATGCTGCCGGCGGGCAAGCATGTCGTGTCCGTCTATGAGGACATCGTGCCGGCGGCGGCCAAGGGGACGCTCTTCATCGATTCCTCCACCATCGACGTGGAATCGGCGCGCAAGGCACACAAGATCGCGGCGGATGCGGGCATGCTGTCAGTCGATGCGCCGGTTTCGGGCGGCGTCGGCGGGGCGGAGGCCGGGACGCTGACCTTCATGGCCGGCGGCAGCGCCGATGCGTTCGCCAAAGCCGCGCCGGTGCTGAAGCCCATGGCCGGAAAGGTGGTCAATTGCGGCGACGCTGGCGCAGGCCAGGCGGCGAAAATCTGCAACAACATGATCCTCGGCATCTCGATGATCGGCGTCGGCGAAGCGTTCGTGCTGGCCGAAAAGCTCGGCCTGTCGCATCAGGCGCTCTACGACGTCGCGTCGACGTCGTCGGGCCAGTGCTGGTCGCTGACGACCTATTGCCCCGTCCCCGGCCCCGTGCCGAATTCGCCCGCGAACCGCGACTACAAGCCGGGCTTCGCCGCCGCGCTGATGCTAAAGGACCTGAAGCTGGCGCAGGAGGCCGCGCAGAATGCCGGGGCGGTGACGCCGCTCGGCGCCGAGGCGACGCAGCTTTACGCGCTTTTCAACGCAATGGGCCAGGGCGGGACCGATTTTTCCGGCATCATCAACTTCCTGCGCGGGAAAACAGATTGATCGACGCGATTTTCGGTAGATTCATCTTTGCTTAAGTGACTGCTAACCCGCTGGTAAGATTGTCCCGCTAGAACAGATGACAAGGCGGTTGTCGCAGCCGCCTCCCGCTCCGGATCAGGTATTGCGTACCGGAGCAGTATCCTTCGCAAGTATCTTGTCGCGAAGTGCCATGCGTCTTTGTGGCAAGACCGCGTTTCTCTTCCGGAGAGCGCGGTTTTTGCGTTTATCTACTTCACTCGGCTCAAACGGCGATGGTTACTCTTGACCGCGCGCCCGGAGGGCAAAAGCGCGGCGCGCATGGCCCTGTCGGCCGCGACGCCGCTCAAGAGTGCCGGTGTGCGATCAGACCAGACTTCCGGCCAGAACTGGATCGCCGCCTGAGCGAAGGCCATCTGCGCCGCCAGCGCCCCCTCGACCATGGCCGACATCTTTTCCGTCACGGCGCGCGTCGTCTCGACGCGATAAGGGTTGGAACTGTTGGCCTCGGCCGTCAGCATCGGCATGCGCATGGCGATGACGGCGGGCGCCAGCATGAGATTTCCCGTCAGCGCAGCGGCGGCGCGCACGGAACGGGCGTTGGGCTTGATCGGCATGGTCACGTCCCTCGCGCAATATTGCGCTGCACAAAACGTATCACGTCCTGGGATGTTCCGGCAGGAATTGCGCATCGACCGGCGGTCGCAGTCCGTTGGCGAGCCGATTGGTCTCGTTCGCCATGCCGACGACGGCCATGACTTCCATCAACTGCGCATCCGTCATGCTCTTGGCGCGCGCGCCGGCCGTGTGGGAATAGGTGCAATATTCGCAGCCATTGGTGGCGGAGACGGCGATGTAGATCAGTTCCTTGGTCAGGGGATCGAGCGCGCCGGGTGCCATCACCTGCTTCACGTCTTGCCATGTGCGCTTCAAGGTCGCAGGGTCGTGCGCGAGGACCTTCCAGAAATTGTTGATCCAGTCGGAGCCGCGCGTTTCCATGATGTCGTCATAGACCTCACGGACTTGCGGCGAAGCGTCTTCATATTCGACGAGCGGCAGGATGGGTGCGGTCATGGTGTCGGTCTCCGGTGGGGACCCTCCCGCGCTGACGCGGAAGGATCGTGCGCATTACTTGCGCAAATCGCGCTCGGCGAGGTCGAGTGCCTTGCCGATGCGCTCGCAGGCCATGTCGATGGTGTCCTTCGTCCAGATCAGCGGCGGCGACAGGATCATGGTGTCGCCCACGGCGCGCATCATCATGCCGCCCGCGATGGCATGGTCGCGGACCGTGGCGGCCGCGAAGCCGCCATTTTCGAACCGCTCGCGCGAGGCCTTGTCCTTGACGATTTCGATGGCGGCCATAAGGCCTATGCTGCGGACTTCTCCGACGATGCCGTGGCCTGCGATGCATTCCGCAAGCGCCTTTGCGAGATACGGACCGGTTTCCTCGCGGACGCGCTCGACGAGGCCTTCGTTCTCGATGATGTCGAGATTGGCGAGCGCGACGGCGCAGGCGACCGGGTGACCGGAATAGGTGTAGCCGTGATAGAACTCGCCTCCCTTTTCAACCAGCGTCGAGGCGATCCGGTCGCCGACCAGAAGCGCCGACAGCGGCTGGTAGCCGGAGGTCAGCGCCTTGGCGGTGGTGATCGTGTCGGCCTCGATGCCGAGCGACTGCGCGGCAAACCACTCGCCGGTACGGCCATAGCCGGTGATGACCTCGTCGAGCATCAAAAGCACGTCGTGCTTGCGGCAGATGCGCTGGATTTCCGGCCAGTAGCTGTCGGGTGCGATCTTGACGCCCCCTGCCCCCATGACCGGCTCTCCGATGAAGGCGGCGACATTGTCCGCGCCCGCCTCGAGGATCGCATCTTCGACGGCCTTGGCGGCGCGCAGGCCGAAATCGTGGTCACTCTCGCCGGGGTTCGCCAGTTCGAACGCGTAAGGCGGCATGACGTGGACGATGTTCGGCACCGCGCCGTTCAACTGGCCGTGCATCGCCGCCATGCCGCCGAGCGAAGTGCCGGTGATGGTGGAGCCGTGATAGGCCCAGTTGCGCGAAATGATGCGGTTCTTCTGCGGCTTGCCTTCGAGCGCCCAGTAATGGCGCACGAGGCGCAGCGCCGTGTCATTGGCCTCGGAGCCGGACGAGCCGTAGAAGACCTGGTTCATATTGGCGGGCGCGATTTCGGCGAGCTTTCTGGCGAGCAGGACCGGCGTCGGCGTCGTGCATTTGAAGAAGGAATTGTAGTAGGGCAGTTCCTTCATCTGCGCATAGGCGGCTTCGGCCAGTTCGTTGCGGCCATAGCCGACATTCACGCACCAGAGCCCGGCCATACCGTCGAGGATCTGCTTGCCCTCGCTGTCATAGACGAACGGGCCTTCGGCGCGCGTGATCATGCGCGAGCCGGCGTCGCGCAAATCCTTGTGGTCGGTGAAGGGGTGGAGATGATGGGCCGCATCGATCTCCTGAAGCTGCTTCAGAGAATAGTTCTGGTAGGTCATGTCATGTGTCTCCGTTGAACGAGGGGTTCAGGCGGAGAGCGGCGGCGAATAGCCGATCCGGGCGCACAGGCGCAAAAGCTCGGCGTGCCGCGTGCGCGGCGACGGCTTCGAGGCATGGGCATGTCTATTGACAGGGCGGCGCATAGGCTTTTGTAGCGGCGGCCCGGCCGGGGTTCAAGCGCGCTGGCGGGCGCGCAGGACGCCGACCAGAACGAGAGCCAGGCAGAGTGCCGCCATGACGGCCGGCAGGCCGTGCGGGCCGAAAAGCTGCATCGCGATGCCGGCGCTCGGCGGGCCGGAAATGCCGCCGATGCCCCACATCAGCGCGAAAGCGGCATTGCCCGCAACCAGCATGGAGCCGGAGAAACGCTGTCCGAGTTCGACGATCGCCATGGTGTAGATGCCATAGGCGAAGGCGCCCCAGAAGAAGGCGACTGGCCATTGCGCTTGCGTGCCCAGCACCAGCGGCAGGAGTGCGCAGCCGACGATGGTCAGCACCGTGCAGACGAGCATGACGGCGCGCGCGCTCCATTTGTCCGCAATCATGCCGAACGGCACCTGCAGTGCGAAATTGCCGATGATGAAGACGGTGAGGAGCGTGGCCATCTCCGCCTCACCGACCGCGAAGGCGCGGCCGTAGGACGGCAGGAGTGACAGCATCGCAGTCTCGAACCCAGCGGCGACGGCGACCGCGAGAAGCAGGGTCGGGGCGACCGGCAGAAAGCGGCGCACGGTGCCCTGCTGCTCGTCCTCGTGGAACTGCGGCAGGCGCGGCGCGGCGGCCGCGACGAACAGGCCGCAGATGAGGAAGGCGGCGATGCCAACCAGAAAAGGCGGCCAGCCCTGGGTACCGACCACGGCCAGCGTTGCCGGACCGAGCGCGAAACCGAGCGAGATGGTGGAGGTGTAGAAACCCATGAACCGGCCCCGCGCATGCGCCGGCGCGAGCGAGATCATCCAGACTTCGGAGAGGACATAGAGCGGGATGACCGACATGCCTATCATGAAGCGCAGCGGGAACCAGAGCCAGACGTTCTGAGTCGCGCCGATCAGTGCGAGAAGCGTCGCGCAGAAGGCAGCGCAGCAGAGCACCGTGCGCACGCCGCCGAGGCGCTTGACCAGCATGGGCACGAGCGAGGACGAGACGATCATGCCAAGCGGCGACATGGCAGCCGAAAGGCCGATCATCGTCGGCGAGACGCCCTGCCGCTCGAGGATGAAACTCAAGAGCGGATAGGACAGGCCCTGCGCGATCGCGAACACCGACACGGTCGCCGTCACGGCGCCGATGGCGAGCCATGGCACGGGCTTCGTGGCGGGGACGACGATCGTTTCCATCGCCAGACATGATCCTGTCCCCAAGCCCCGCGCCAGAGCAAAACGAGCGTGGCCGAGAAGTTGGATTTCGGTGGTCCAGACACGGCAAATCCGGCGATGTCGCTCCTTCGATAGCGCCATGTCGCCCGTGTCGATTCCCTCGTTCTGCGGGTCGCCGGTCCGTTGTCGGATGGTTCGTCGGCGGTCCAGTATGCGGCCAGATTCTGAGCATTCCGCCGAGGCCGCGATGACCGATCTGACGATGCCCACCGAGGCGCTTTCGACCGAACGCGGCCGGCGCGGCGGACGGGCGGGAAAACGCGCCGGCGGGTCGGCCGCTTTCGAGCAACCGCCCTATCGCCGTCATACAATCCCCTTCCCACCGACCGAACTTCTCTCGGCGGACGAACTGGAGTCCATCCACCTCGCCTCGCTGCGCGTGCTGAAGGACATCGGCGTCGACGTGCTGCATGACGAGGCGCGGCGGATCATGAAGGAGGCCGGCGCCGACGTGCGCGAGGGATCGGAGCGCGTGCGCTTCGACGCCGATTTGATCCTGGAGTTGGTCGCGCATTGCCCATCGCAATTCACGCTGCACGCGCGCAACTCGGCGCATGACGTCCATTTCGGCGGACGCAATCTCGTCTTCGCGCAGGTCGCTTCGGCGCCGAACTGCTCGGACCTCGACCGCGGGCGCCGGCCGGGCAACCAACAGGATTTCCGCAATTTCCTGAAGCTCGCGCAGGTTCACAACGTCATCCACGCGACCGGCGGTTATCCGGTCGAGCCGACGGACATCCACCCGTCGATCCGGCACCTCGAATGCGTGCGCGACCTGGCGCTGATCACCGACAAGCCGTTCCACATCTATTCGCTCGGGCGGGAGCGCAATGTGGACGGGATCGAGATCGCGCGGCTGGCACGCGGGATTTCGGAGGAGCAGCTTCTCGCCGAGCCGTCGGTCTATACGATCATCAACACCAACTCGCCGCTGAAGCTCGACATTCCGATGATGGAAGGCATCATCCAGATGGCGAGCCGCGGGCAGATCGTCATCATCACGCCCTTCACGCTGTCCGGCGCGATGGCGCCGGTGACGATCGCAGGGGCGCTCGTCCAGCAAAACGCCGAGGCGCTGTCGGCCATCGCGTTCGCGCAGATGGTGAGGAAGGGCGCGCCGGTCGGCTATGGCGGGTTCACCTCCAATGTCGACATGAAGTCCGGCGCGCCGGCCTTCGGCACGCCGGAATACATGAAGGCGCAGCTCGTCGGCGGCCAGCTCGCGCGGCGCTACGGCATCCCCTACCGCACGTCGAACGTCTGCGCTGCGAACGCCGTCGACGCACAGGCGGCCTATGAGAGCGTCTTTTCACTGTGGGGCGCGGTGCAGGCGGGCGCGAATTTCATGCTGCATTCGGCCGGCTGGCTCGAGGGCGGGCTGCGCTGCTCGTATGAGAAGATGATCCTCGACATCGACCTGTTGCAGATGGTTGCCGAGTTCCTGACGCCGCTCGATCTTTCGGACGATGCGCTGGCTGTCGACGCCATTCGGGAAGTCGGCCCCGGCGGGCATTTCTTCGGCACCCAGCACACGCAGGACCGCTACAAGAACGCGTTCTATTCGCCGATCCTGTCGGACTGGCGCAATTTCGAAAGCTGGCAACTGGCGGGCAGCCCGACGGCGGTCGAAAAGGCGAACCGAGTGTGGAAGGAACGGCTCGCGGCGTGGGAGAAACCGGCGATCGACCCGGCGGTCGAGGAAGCCGTCAACGATTTCGTCCAGCGGCGGATCGCAGAGGGCGGCGCGCCGACGGATTTCTAGTATCGTTCCAGCATGACATTCTGATTCCGAAGACAGGCATATCCATATGAAATCCCATGCAAAAGCGGTTGTGATCGGCGGGGGCGTCGTCGGGTGTTCGGTGCTTTATCATCTGGCGAAGGCCGGGTGGACGGATGTGATGCTGATCGAGCGGTCGGAGCTGACGTCCGGGTCGTCGTGGCATGCAGCGGGCGGGTTTCACACGCTGAACGGCGATCCAAACGTCGCCAAGCTGCAGGCCTATACGGTGCAGCTCTACAAGGAACTGGAGGAGATTTCGGGCCAGTCCTGCTCGCTGCACCTGACCGGCGGCGTGATGCTGGCGGATACGCCCGAGCGGATGGATTTCCTGCGGCTCGCGCATGCCAAGGGGCGCTATCTCAGCATGGACACCGAACTCATCACGCCGTCCGAAGCCAAGGCCATGTTTCCGCTGATGGACGAGACGAATTTCGTCGGCGCGATGTGGGACCCGGTGGAAGGACATCTCGACCCGTCGGGCACGACGCACGCCTATGCCAAGGCGGCGAAGACGCTCGGGGCGGAGATTGTGCTGCGCAATCCGGTGATCGAACTGGCGCAGGAGGCCGATGGCACCTGGAACGTCGTGACGAAGAACGGCACCGTGAAGGCCGAGCATGTCGTCAATTGCGGGGGGCTGTGGGCGCGCGAGGTCGGGCGCATGGTCGGCGTCGAACTGCCGCTGCTCGCCATGGAGCACATGTATCTGCTCACCGAACCGATGCCGGAGGTCGAGGAATTCAACGCCAGGACCGGCCGCGAGATGGTCGGCGTGCTCGATTTCAAGGGCGAGATCTATACGCGGCAGGAACGCAACGGGGTGCTGCTCGGCACCTATGAGAAAGCCTGCAAGCCGTGGTCGCCGGTCAACACGCCGTGGGACTTCGGCCACGAACTGCTGCAGCCGGACCTCGACCGCATCGCGCCGTCGCTGGAAATCGGGTTCAAGCATTTTCCGGGCATCGAGAAGGCCGGCATCAAGCAGATCATCAACGGCCCCTTCACCTTCGCGCCGGACGGCAATCCACTTGTCGGGCCGGTGCAGGGGCTGACAAATTTCTGGTGCGCCTGCGCGGTCATGGCCGGGTTCAGCCAGGGCGGCGGCGTGGGGCTGGCGCTCTCCAACTGGATGGTCAATGGCGATCCGGGGTTCGACGTCTGGGGCATGGATGTCGCGCGTTTCGGCGAGTGGGCGAGCCTGCGCTACACCAATGCCAAGGTGCGCGAGAACTATTCGCGGCGCTTCTCAATACGCTTCCCGAACGAGGAACTGCCGGCCGCGCGGCCGGCGCAGACGACGCCGCTCTACGACGTCATGGTGCGGGACAACAAAGCCGTCATGGGCGATTCGTGGGGGCTGGAAACGCCGCTCTGGTTTGCGCCGAAGGGCACCGAGGCGAAGGACGTCGTCTCGTTCCATCGCTCCAACGATTTCGAGCATATCGGGGCGGAAGTTCGCGCGACGCGCGAACGGGTCGGCGTGACGGAAATCGCCAATTTCGCCAAGTATGAAGTGGCCGGAACGGGTGCGGAGGAGTTCCTCAACCGGCTGATGACCAACCGGATGCCGAAGACCGGCCGTATCGTCCTGACGCCGATGCTGAACGAGTTCGGCAAGCTCATTGGCGATTTCACCATCGCCAAGGCGGATGATGACCGGTTCATGGTCTGGGGTTCGTCGGCGGCGCAGAAATACCACATGCGCTGGTTCGAAAAGCACCTGCCGAATGACCGATCGGTGAGGATCATCCGCTTCGACCAGACGCTGGTCGGGCTTTCGATCGCCGGGCCGCGCTCGCGCGACCTGTTGCAAAAGCTGGTCGATGTCGACGTGTCGAACGCGGCGTTCAAGTTCATGGATTTTCGCGAGATGGCGGTGGCCGGCGCGCCGTGCATGGTCAACCGCATCTCCTATACGGGCGATCTCGGCTACGAAATCTGGATGGAGCCGGCCTATCAGCGGCTCGTCTACGAGGCGATCAAGCGCGAGGGCGCAGAATTCGGCATCGTCGATTTCGGCATGCGGGCGCTGTTGTCGATGCGGCTCGAAAAGAACTTTCCGACCTGGTTCCGCGAACTACGGCCGATCTACGGCCCGTTCGAGGGTGCGATGGATCGCTTCATCAAGCTGGAGAAGAACGACTTCATCGGCCGCGAGGCGGCGGCGAAGGAGCAGGCCGACGGGTCGAAACTGCGGCGCGTATCGTTCACCGTCGATGCGCTCGATGCCGACGTTACGGGCGACGAGCCGATCTGGGCGAAGGTGAACGGGCAGGATTTCGGCACGGTCGGAGAGCCGCACGGCTATGGCGCGCCACGCTTCGACGCGGACGGCAAGGATGTGCGCGGATCGCAGGCGGCGACCGACGCTTCGGCCGTGCGCGGCATCCATGACGGCGAATGGTCGGTCGTCGGCTGGGTGACGTCGGGCGGCTATGCGCATTTCGTTGAGAAGTCGATGGCGCAGGGCTACGTGCCGGCGGCGCTTTCGGAGGATGCGAGCGACGGGATGTTCGAGATCGAAATTCTCGGGCATCGGCGTCCGGCACGAATCGCGGTCGAGCCGCCGTTCGACCCGTTGGGCGAGAAGATGCGGGGCTAATCAGGCGACGATCAGGCCGGCGTCCATCAGGGCAGCGCGCATCGCGGCGAGTGTTTCCGGCGGAGTTTGGCGGCTGGTGATGTAGGGCAGGCCCTTGCGTGGGGTCGTCCAGCCAATGGGTATGAGGTTTACTGCGGCGGGTTCGTGGCGTTGAGCCAGCGCCCAGGAACGGCAGTCGATGGCACAGACATCGGCGTGGTTGGACGCGACGGCGCGGATCGAGGCGCGGTGGCCGCCGGTGGGGACGTGTTCGCTGAAGAGGTCGAGAGAGCCGAGGTCCGCCTGGAGGGCGAGGTAGCCGGACATGGAGTCGGGGACGTTGTAGGCGAAGCGCTTGTTGCGGATGAGGTTGTCGATGTTTCGCGGAGGGAGTTCCCCTACGTTGCCCCCCTCTGTCCTGCCGGACATCTCCCCCGCAAGGGGGGAGATCACGCGCGTCGACCTTTGCGATTGAGTATTCTCCCCCCCTGCGGGGGAGATGTCCGGCAGGACAGAGGGGGGTGTGCCGGAACTCAGCGATTTATCATCTGCCCGCATCAGGACCACGCTGCGATAGAACTCCCCCTCCCCGCCTTCCACGTCCGAATAATCGGGCTGGCCGATGACGTGCACGTGCTCGGCGAGGCCATCCCCCATCGGCCCCCAGCAGGTCTGGGCAAAGAGAATGTCGGGGCGGCGCCAGAAATCGTAAAGGTCGCCGGTTTCACGCGTCAGTGTCTCGGGTGCATCGATGCCGGCAAGGCGCAGGATTTCGCGGATGCGCGTCCATTGCGCGTTCGTCTCGGCGCGGACTTCCGGCCAGTCATACATGGGAAGGGCGGCGATGCGATCGGTCATGAGACCTTATCGGATGCCGCAAAGGCGGGATGCAAGCCCCTACTCGGTCGATGGCTCGGCCGGGACGGG
Organism: Aliihoeflea sp.; assembly: GCF_052435475.1. NCBI lineage: Bacteria > Pseudomonadati > Pseudomonadota > Alphaproteobacteria > Hyphomicrobiales > Phyllobacteriaceae > Aliihoeflea > Aliihoeflea sp. The sequence continues at coordinate 454,625 of NZ_JBQVMV010000001.1, read as the reverse complement.
CGCCGTGCCGAGGCCGTGGACGGAGCGGGCACGGATGCGCGGGCGAAATGCCCTCCCCTGTTCGGGCTGGCGGCGCAGGACGGGGTGGACGATCGGCTCCTTCGGCTTCAAGGCGAAGGCGCGGAAGAGCGCGAGGTAATTCGGGAAGACGTAGCCCCCATTCATGCGCACCCACTCCTCCCGCCGGGCTCGGAAGAGGCGTGGCAGTTCGTACCACGGCACGGTCGGTTGCTTGTGGTGGACGAGGTGGAGATTGTTGTTGAGGAAGAGGAATGCCATCGGGGAACGCTCGACGATGATCGTGCGGCCATCCGGGCGTTCCGACCATTGATGCTCGGCGAAGGTCCGGATCGCGATCAGCGATTGGCCGAGATAGACCGGCACGAGATAGAGCCAGAGCGGCATCTCGAACGCGAAGACGAGGATCGGCGCCAGGACGGCGAGGCCGACGAGGTGATGCCGCCAGGCGCGCTGTACGCCGACATCGCCGGCACGCAGGAGCTTCAGGTCGGACGCGAGGAATGCGACATTCGACAGACCGGGGCCGATCAGGAAACGGCCGACCATGGTGTTGTTGAACGACAGGAGCCCACGCAGCCAATCCGGCAGTGTCTCATGCCTCCAGAAGGCCTGATAGTAGCTTTCCGGATCGTCGAATGGATCGGTCAGCCGCTCGTCTGCGTGGTGGCAAAGGTGCAGCTTCTTGAAACGGCGATAGGGATAGACGAGGCCGATCGGCAGGCCGACGAGGACTTCATTGACGAACCCGTTGCGGGTCGGGTGGCCGTGGGCGGCCTCGTGCATCAGTGAGGACTGGAGTGCGACTGCGGTCGTGAGGACGATGATGGCCAGCCAGGGCGCGAACATCCAGCCGATCGTACCGGCAGCAAGCCAGGCGCTATAACAGCCTGCGATCAACGTGACGGTCGGCCATTCCACGGCGCCAATCGCCGCTGGAGAGCGCCGTGCGGACCGTCTGTCGATTTCCTTCATCTCCATGTCCCGCCCCAAATCCGAACCGCCGAATCCCCCGATCCTGCTGACATCATGCTGACATCAAATGAGGCTCACACCAATGTGACTTTGCGCATATTTCGTTGATAGTGAAACCCGAACGCCGCAGATGTTTTGTTTGGTCAACAAATGCGATATGCTGCCGCATGGACAAGCGCGACCTTTCCCGACTCTTCCGCGAGCGGCTGAAGCTGATGCTGGCGCGCAGCGGGCAGAACCAGTCGGCCTTCGCCGCTAGCGTCGGGATCGATCGGTCGGCGCTGTCGCAGCTTCTATCGGGCCAGTCGACGCGCCTGCCCCGCGCCGAAACGCTGCTCAACATGGCTGCGACCTACAATGTCTCGCTCGACTGGCTGCTCGGCATCAGCCAGGATGAGGGGCTGGCCTCGGAGATCCGCGAGAGCCTCGAGATCGAAGAAGGCACCGGCAGTTTCGACCGCACGCTGCTGGCGGCGTGGCATGCGGAGGCGGCGGGGACCAAGATCCGCTACGTGCCGGCGGGCATTCCCGACCTTCTGCGCACCGACGCCGTGATCGACTACGAGGCGGGGATCACGCGCAAGAACCGCGACAGCCAGATCGACGAGAAGGACTACCGGATCGACTACAACCGGCGGCCGGAGACGGACATGGAGGTTTGCATGCCGCGCCACATGCTGGAAATCTTCGCCAAGGGAAATGGCGTGTGGAGCGGGCTACCTGAGACCGAGCGGCGCGAGCAACTTTCGCATATGGCGCGGCTGATCGACGACCTCTATCCGAGCTTCCGGCTCTATCTGTATGACGGGCGCCAGCGCTATTCGATCCCCTACACGATCTTCGGGCAGATCCGTGCGGCGATCTATGTCGGCGAGATGTATCTGGTGCTGAACGCCGTGACGCCGGTGCGCACGCTGACGCGGCATTTCGACAACCTCATTCGCGCGGCCGAAATCAACTCTCACGAGGCCGCCGCCTATTGCCGGCAACTGGCGGACGCCCCGATCGATTGACCAGATATAAAGATTTCTTTATATCTTCGGCAAGCAACAAATCGAGACCTTCCATGGAAAATCCGATCGACGCCCTGATCGCCGAGAAAGGCGTCCTCCTCGCGGACGGAGCCACCGGCACCAATCTCTTCGCGATGGGCCTTGAGGCCGGCGATGCGCCGGAGCTCTGGAACGAGACCGCGCCGGAGAAGATCGAGGCGCTGCATCAGGGCTTCGTCGATGCGGGCGCCGACATCATCCTCACCAATTCCTTTGGCGGCACGCGGCACAGGCTGAAGCTGCACCATGCGCAGGATCGCGTGCACGAGATCAACCGCAAGGCGGCGCAGATCGCGCGCGGCGTCGCGGACACAGCCGGACGGCGCGTCATCGTGGCGGGCTCGGTCGGGCCGACCGGCGAACTGCTCGTCCCGCTCGGCGCGATGACTTATGACGAGGCGGTTGCCGCCTTCGTCGAGCAGATCGAGGGGCTGAAGGCCGGCGGTGCCGAGGTCGCGTGGATCGAGACCATGTCGGCACCGGACGAGATCAAGGCGGCGGCCGAGGCCGCGATCAAGGTCGGCCTGCCCTATACCTATACCGGATCGTTCGACACGGCCGGCCGCACCATGATGGGCCTTGCGCCGGACGCGATCCACGAGGTCGGCGACCAGCTTGCGCAGCATCCCGTCGCGGTCGGCGCCAATTGCGGCGTCGGCGCGTCCGACATCCTTGCTTCGCTCCTCGACATGAGCGCGGCGCGGCCCGACGCGACGATCATCGTCAAGGGCAATTGCGGCATTCCCGAATTCCGCGGCTCTGAGATCCATTATTCGGGCACGCCGGAACTGATGGCCGACTATGCGCGGCTGGCGGTCGACGGCGGGGCGCGGATCGTCGGCGGCTGCTGCGGCACGTCGTTCGGGCATCTGGCCGCTATGCGCGCGGCAATCGACGGCCACACCAAAGGCGAGCGCCCGAACGTCGAGGCGATCGAGGCGCGGATCGGCCCGATGCGCAACAAGCTTGCCTCGCAAAGCGGAGGCGAGGGAAATCGCCGGGAGCGACGACGCCCGCGCGGATGACCCCTTGCAGGATGGGGAATCGATTCCCATCTATGGTTCTACGAGAGATCGTCTCCGGCCGGTGACCACGGATGTACTGGCACCGCCGTCGAGACTTTAGAGGTCGGGCCGCAAGCCCGGCCTTTTTCGTTTTGAGCATTGCATGAGGGCTAAACGCGCGGGACAGTCGTACGATGATCAACGATCCGGGAAAGCGACTGGCGGCAGGATTCTGGAAAGTGCTGGCGGGGATTGCGCTCGTGTTGCTGCTCCTGACGCAACAGGCGCGCGAGCCGGAACCCGAGGCGACGGACGAGATCGCCCCGCAGGTCGAGACCGGCGGGGAAGAACAGCCGTAGAATTGCGAAGTCGGAACCTGGCGTGAGAGACGAGTTGAAACATTTCGACAGCGATTTGCTGAAAGAAATGGCGCGAGTGACGGGGCTCGAACCCGCGACCTCCGGCGTGACAGGCCGGCACGATTCCCAAAAATTCCCTGGATCGGTTTCAACATCCAAAGGGCCACTTCGGTGCCTTTTGAGCATTAATTTGAAACCGAGCAGCAGATCTCCTGCTCGTTGGAATCTGCGCAGTTCGGCCACCCAGTCAGCAGCTTGGGAAGCACCTAGAAGCCCTGCGTTTTCAGAGCCCTTGTGTCACTGCCGACCTGTCGTGTCACTCCCGTGTTCCGCCTATGTCTCGAAGCAGTCAGGACATCTGGCTGGTGCGTGCGAATGGGAGCGCGACGGCATTGAGGTTCGAAACTCTGTTAACCGACCAGGCCGTCCCAAGGGTCAGCGCTTTACAATGCTCGTGAGAACCGCATTACTCGCAGTGATTGTGGAGGTGGGGTCATGTTTCTTGAAAAGTTCTCTCGGTTTTTTCGTCAGTATGACATCACGGTAGCGCCGCGACACAAGGATGCCGCCTTCCTGCCGCTCAATCATGACGATCGCAACTACAGCATCCGGGATGCGCTGCAAAAGCGTGTAGACGATGAAACCGCGCTGGAAGTTCAGTCAAACGGCGATATCGTCGAATTGATGAGCGTCAAGTATCGACCCGCCGACCGGGCTCTTGTGCTTTTGTTTCACCGAGCCAGCCCGGACGCCGCCGAGCCTACCTATCGCACGAAGGCTCGATCGCAGGCCTCCGCAGGAAACGCGGCGGGCGCAAGGATCGTGACTGTGAGAACGTCGACCAAAGCGGCGAACGAGGAACAGTCCGTATCGGCTCATCTCGTCATCCGCGAACCCGCTATTCGACGTGGTACTTATCGGGCGGTACTCGAAGAAATTCCTGGGATCAGCATGGGTGTCATTCGCCAGATTATGGGAAGGGCTCTGGCCGAATACACCTATCCGTTCAAAAAAGGGAAAACCGAAAAAGAGAGCTACTCTTTCGTCAAGGCTGAAGGTCTGAAGTCGGAGACAATGGAAAAGGCTCTGGAAGATGGTCAGATCGACTTCGTCACACTCACGCGTCCTGCGGTGGCTCCCTTCGCCGACGCCGACGGCATGTTCGAACCGACAAACGAAACGATGCGGCTGCGAGTGAAGCAGGTGGTGACAGCTGAAAATTTCAAGGCGCGGATATCTTCGCTCTTAACGAGAGCCAAAGATGCCGGATGGCATCAATTCAACGTCGATATATCGTTCTCGGACAAGCGAAAAAGGACCGTTCGCCTCGAAAAAGAACAGGAAGCGCGTGAGATTCTTTTTGTACGATCTGATCAGGTCGACTTTCCGCTCCCCTTGGCCGCATGCGCTGTCGACATTGTTGATCAGGTTGTAGAGAAGGCGGTAGCAATCAAAGCTGGAGGGTGATCTTGTTCATCTTTTCCTACCCGCTCCGATACCTAGCCTTAAAAAATGAAGCGCGACAGCGCCTCATTTGGCGTGATGCGATTCCGGTCGTTCTTTTGGCGACTGCGCTGAGCTTGCCGTTCTGGCTTTCCCCAGCGAACTTCTTTGGACCCAGCGGATTCGTCGATCGGTTCGGAGCGTTCGCAGGCGTTCTGACAGGCTTCTACATTGCCGCACTCGTCGGCGTGGCTTCATTCTCTGGCGCGTTGCAGGGGCTCGACGAAGTCATGCAGTTCGGCCAAGTCTTCGTGCGCGAAGACGGGGAGGACCGCGCGTTGACGCGTCGCGAGTATGTAACCGCCATGTTCGGCTACTTATCGCTGCTTGCACTGTCGCTCTCGTTCAGCGCCATCCTAATGGTGGTCTCAGCGGATGTGATACGAGCTTGGGTGCCGTTGTGGGTGGGCGACATTTCGCTATCCATTTTTCTCGTCGCGACCAGCCACATGGTCGTCACCACGTTCCACGGTCTATACTACTTCATAGATCGGCTTTACGACGCGCCAGCCACAATCCCGCCCAAGTCCGACGAAACCGAGTAAATAGGCAATGTCGGCGCTTCGATGTCGCTGCAAGCGCACCTCGTTCGGGACGAGGGGGTTGCAGGTTCAAATCCTGCCACTCCGACCAAGACACTCAAGGGCTAGGCCCCGACATTCCTGAATTGCACCGAGCGCTGCACCGTTTCCGCACCGATTGGCCGCTCTGCCGCAGCATCATGAGCACCTCGCATCGGCCGGAAGATTGGCCGGCAACGGCGAATCTGCCCTCATGATGATGACTTCGCGCACGTCCTTTCCAACACCGCCACGGACCGTGTAGGTCATCGGCACGTCGACGATCTGGAAGCGCGAGAATATCTCTCGGACCTCCGGCACGTCGTTCAGTGACAGGATGAAGCGACCCTTCAGTTCAGCCAGGCGCGCTGCCATGTCGGCAAAGTCGGCTCGAGCAAACAGCTCTTTCCCGTAGTCGCCCTCGCAACCGAAGTATGGAGGGTCGAGATAGAACAGTGCGCCCGGCCGATCGTAGCGATCAAGCACATCCCGCCAGTCCAAGTTCTCGATCACCACGCCGGCGAGACGCTCATGCACCTCCTCGAGGACGGGCCCGAGGCGGCCGACGTTGAACCGAGCCGCTCCACCCGCGTCGACGCCGAACGATCGCCCGTGGATCTTCCCACCAAAGGCAAGTCTCTGGAGATAGAGGAACCGGGCAGCTCGCTCGAGGTCGGTGAGCGTCGACACGTCGCATCGCGACAGACGTTCGAACTCCCGCCGAGAGGTGACCTGGAACTTGAGCATGTCCATGAACTGAGGATAGTGGCGCTGGAGGATCCGGAAGAGCGTGGCGACGTCGCCAGCTCGATCGTTGATGACCTCCCCCTTCGGCACGAGCCGGCGCCGAAAGAAGACGCCGCCCATGCCCACGAAGACCTCGACATAAAGCGAGTGCGGGATCTGCTCCATGATGGCGGCCAGACGCTGCGCGAGCAGCTTCTTGCCACCGAGATAGCTTGCCGGCGGGCGCACGGGCTCCACCGCCTGGAAGGAAAATTCCTCCTGGGACATCATCATTTCCTTAAGGATTGCCGCTGCAGCCTTCTGCCGCCCGAAAGGGTCGCGGGTGCAGCATTTATCCCATCGAGGTGCTGGGCGGATGGCGCCAACCATTGCCGCCGCTATCGGAGTTGACGCTCCGTGGCCGCCCGTGTCCGGACGGCGCAATCGCGATTCAGACGCTGCTTGAGCGCGATAGTGGGAGTCTTGACTGTATTGCGGCGATTTTCGCCAACGTGCCGGAAACGCTCGACAAAATCCACCCCGCACCCGCACCGGGTTTCCAAATCGGTCCCTTGAAACTACTGAGAAATCCCCCGGCTGCCCCGCACCGCTTCTCACCAGAATTGAGGCAACGATAGGACAGCAATCCTTTCCGGATTGACTCTCCCGGCCAGCGAGAACATTCTAGGAACATCACCAATCGAGATTGATGCCGCGCCGGCGCCCCGACCGCGTCGCGATCGATCTCCTATTGCCCGGAGGTTTCATGCCGCGCCCTGCCCCTGTCGTCGAATCCGACGATGTCGACTGGATGATCATCGAGCATGCCGGCGATATGCGCGCCGCGCTGGAAACCGCAATGATCGAGATCGAGCGACTGCGCCATGAACTCGCACTGGCGAGCTTGGCTGTGAGCTCGGGCTTTACCCGCGGTTGGCAGCCAACGATCGCGACCGATGGTCATACGCAAGGGTGAACTCCGGCTGTCGCACGTCAAACGGGACTGGCCGATCTGCATTGTTGTGCCCCGAGACCTATGGGGACCGTTGATCCCGTGGATGGGTCGGCACACCGCGCGGCGCGGACAGGGCTCAATTGACGATAATGGGGAACAGCTTGTGGTGCTCTACCTACGCGATCCGCTGATCGCCGACAGGATCATCAGATTCTGCGACGGATGGCGATTCGACCCTAAACATTTCAAGCCAGGGTCGGGTAAGCGCGTCATTTGCCGGCCGGTCGAGCAGACCCTCCACGTCGGGCCGGACGTGTCGATGTCGCGACGACGGCCATTCTGGCCGCCTCCAGTTGACGACCCTCACCGCCGGTGAAAGACATTCAATATGTGTAACCTCTACAACATCACGATCGGCCCACAGGCCATTCTCGAGCTGACCCGAGCTATGACCAATAGCGTCGGCAACCTTGAGCCGCAGAACATCTACCCCGACTATCCCGCGCCGATCGTTCGCGAGGGTGCCATCGGCCGCGAGTTGGTCCGTGCCCGCTGGGGAATGCCATCGTCGAAGAAGGCGATCTTCGACGCGACGGTGAAGCGGGTCGAAAAGCTGCGTGCGAAAGGCAAGGATGTCGACGAGGACGAGTTCAAGCGGCTGCTCGCGATCGAGCCGGATGCCGGCACGACGAACGTCCGTAACCTGTCCTCGCCTCACTGGCGCCCGTGGCAGGGCGTGGAGAGCCGCTGCGTGGTCCCGGCGACCTCGTTCAGCGAGTACGGCAAGGCCCGCGGGCCTGATGGCCGCCTGCCGCTGCACTGGTTTGCGATTGACGACACCAGGCCGCTATTCGCTTTCGCCGGAATGTGGACGACCTGGACGAGCGTGCGCAAGGCAAAGGAGGGAATGGTGACCGCGGACATCTTCGCCTTTCTGACGACTGAGCCGAATGCGGTTGTGGCGCCGATTCATCCGAAGGCGATGCCGGTTATCCTCACGACACCCGAAGCGATCGACGTCTGGCTGCGCGCGCCGTGGGACGAAGCGAAATCGCTGCAAAGACCCCTGCCCGATCATAAACTCGTCGAGGTAGGGCAGCCATGATCGCGCCTTTGGACCCCAGACGTATCGAGATCGCCCGACACATCATGGAAGCGCGCAAACTGGCGTTCGATATTGACGCGCAGATTCTCGAATTTCTGCTCGAAAGCGCGCTCCACGAGGCGATCGGGCACGATGCGGCGGCGCGCAAGGCTGTCCTGGGTAAGCTGGAAGATGACCGCGCTTCTGGCATTTGAGGCCCGGACGAGAATTCAGGAACGCCGGCGCACGACATATCCGCAAATGCCAGGCGAGTTGGCGCAAAAATCCAAGACCTCCTTAGCATTAGAAACTTAGCATGTTCATTGGGAGGTATGACCGATGACCGACGACACTCGACTGATCGAACTTGCTCTCATGAAGGCCAAGGCCGCGCGAAAGGCTTTCCTTGCCTTCCTCCTGGAGATGGCGCTTATCGAGGCACGCGAGATGGTCGTGCGGCGCCAACGTGGATATTCGCCCGTGAACGCATAAAAGGCCCCGCCATCTCCGGAGAGACGACGGGGCCAGCCCTTGTGAGGCAATTCTACGCGGTCAGTCTATGGGTTCTTGCCCTTGATCTCGAACTTGATTGGCGGCGAATACACCCGCACTGGCCAGCTCAGAATGCGCTGCAGCGGATTGCAGATGTAATCGAGCACGACCTGATAATACGCCGGTCCCGTTGTCGCTGCATCAGGTATCGTGATTGAGCGCCGATACGTCTCGCGCCCCGCCAGCAGTTCCATGCCGGTTGTGAAGCTCGGGATCGAATGTCGGCGCCACTGACTGTCGTATAGCCAGCGCTTTGCATCGATCGGGCAGACGCGCTCGCGGAATACCTCGAACTCGACTTCGATCGACCCGCCCTGCCGCACGAACGTCGTAATGGCGCGTGCGCTTTCGTATCGAATCGGCGGCGCGCGATCGGTGACCCAGAGCGCCATATTGAACGATCCGATGCCAGCGAGCACCAGGATCAGCCCGGCCACGATCTTCCAGACATGGCTCATTGCGACGGCCCTCCCTTAAGGAAGCCCCACGCTTTCAGGATATATTCGTAGAGGACGACGGTGCCGATGAAGATCGAAACGACCGTCACGACCAGCCAGTAGCCGAAGCGGCCGACCGTGCGGATGTCGCGAACCATCTTGAACCAGACCTTGATGTCGTCGGCCGACTGGGCAACGACAACCTTGAGCGCCTCCACCTCGTCCGGTCGAAGGCCGGCAAGGAACTTGCGCGTCGCCTCGGGCAGTTCCTGCAGCTTTTCAGGCGCATTCTTAGGCTCGAGCATCAGCCGGGCTCCGCATTCTTTGGTGCACGGTAGGCACCGATCGCGCCCGCAGCCGCGCCGATGAAGGCGGTGACCGCAGCGATGAACTCCGGCGTGGTGAACGCCGCCGGCAGCACGTCGGCCGCGACGACGGCGGTCCAAAGCGCGCCGGCGATGGCTGCCCACTTGCCAGCGCCGACAGCCTTGGCCGATTGCTCGACTGGAGATGGCTGCGGCGTGTGTTCACAGCCAGGCTCGAGCGCCGGACCGCCATTGTGGCCAACAGGTGCGGGCATGGTGTCATCCTCTTCTTCGATGATGGGAACTGCGGGACCGGTTGGCTCACCTCCTTCTGGCGACAGGGTGGGCCCGGCCGGCACGGCGTCGGGCTGCGGCGCCTCGTCGAGCACGACTGCCTGCGGCAAAGCGAAGGCCTGCGCGAGCTCGGCCGAGACGTCGATGCGCTTGCCCGAGGACCAGTCGGGCGCCATGTTCGCGCGCAGCCGCGTGAATTCGATCATCGTGCCGTCGTTCGACCAGATGCCGTCGAAGAACAGGTCCCGCTCCTTGGCGCGCCGGCCGGCGATCTCTTTTGGCGTGATCCAGTTCATGAAGGCCTTGCGCGCCTTCTCGTCCTCGCCGCGCAGCCAGTAACGGACCCAAGCCGCCCGGCCGATCGCGCCGGTGTTCCAGTGAAACGAGACCGCCGCGGCGAACTGCGCCTTCGTCAGTGGCCGGACCTTGAATGCTTCGCGCACCTGGCCGGCGTAATTCGACAGCGCCCAGGCGTAGATGTTCATGCAGTGCTGCACGGTCTGCGGCTTGCCGATGTAGCGCTCGACGCGGTGACCAGTCGCGTTCGTCATGCCGACGCACCAGGTCTTGACGCCGACGCTGTCGAGATAGGTCTGGCGCACGAGCGCCTCGTGCGACGCTACCTCGTGGGCAACATCGGCATCGACGGCCATGAGCAGAGATGTCGACATGACGTGTGTCCTTTCCCCCGGTGTGGCCGGGTGATTGAAGGTTTCGAAATTTTGGCTAGGCTAAGCGGTGGTGACGTCGTTCAATCGTCACGTTTCAGATCGACGGCGCCTCCCTCAACGAGAGGTGCTGACTTCTCACTTGATGAGCTGCGGCTTTTCCATCAGAAGCTGTACATCTTGTCAGCAAACCTCGGAAACCCGGTGCGCATATTCATCGTTGGAAGCTGCGTCAGCAGAGACGCCTTCAACTTCACCTCTCGTGCGACGCTTACGGACTACGTCGCGCGCACATCGCTGGCGAGCGCTTTTGGCGAGCCGTTTCCATGGCTTACAAATGAGCGTATCGAATCCGCACTCGAAAGCAAATTTCAGCGCCGCCTTGTGCAGATTGACGCATCAAAAAAGCTTCGCCAGCTTCTAGAAACCGCGCAATACGACCTGGTGCTTCTCGATTTGATTGATGAGCGGTTCTCGCTAGTAAAAATTGGCGCGGCAAGATGCACATACTCATCGGAGGCTCGCAAGACGGGGGTCGCTAATGCTCCAGGTGCCAAGTTTATCAGACCGTCGGACGAACTTAGGCACCAGTGGTGGAAAGACGGGCTGAACGACCTTTTGGCGATTGCCGCGAAGCGGGGGACCAGGGTCGTACTCAACCAAGTTTGGTGGGCTGCATCAGACGACAGTGGTGCCGAGTTCGACCGCGTCCTAGTTTCAGAAGGCAACGCACATTTGGCACGCTTGTATCGAGAAATCCCCGAATCTGTCGAGCGAGTTAGTTATGATGCTCAATCGTTTGTCGGCAGCACTACTCACCGATGGGGGCGCTCGCCATTCCATTACACAGAAACCGTCTCGCACACGCTTCTCAGCGCTCTTCAGCTTGACTCCTGACATTAGCAGATCGCGTACCAGGTCAGTATGTTCCGAAATCTCATTGCCCGGCTCCGGCGCTTCAGCTTCCCTCAGCATCGTCCTTCAAAATGGCATCAGCAACGCTTCTTGAACATTGAGCCGGACGCCGATGACGGCAAAGCCTTCCTCGACACTGGGCGATGGGGCGTCCGCGGTTTCGATACCACGATAATTACAGATTCGATGTGGACCGATATCGAGCGCTTGCCGAGAACGCTTCAGTGGAAGCTGCATCAGTTTGCCTTTCTTCCAAGCCTCATCGCTTATGACCGGAAGCATAACTCGAGTAGCGGGGGCCTACATTCTGCGAAGCTACTCGACAAATGGTGGCGGCTATTTAGTGATGCGCCTCGCCAAAAGACGAATATGGCATGGCATGACCACGGGACCGCGTTGCGCCTCCAGAACTTGCTCCTGTTGCGCACTCACCTGCAGCGATCGTCTAAGTTCCTGGAGGAGGTTTGTCTGCAGCACGGACTTCTCTTGATGACCGAGGGGTTCTACAATCGAGGGAACAATCACGGCCTCGACCAGAGCCTCGCATTATTCGAATGTGGGTATGAGCTTGAGCGGCCGAAGATGCATCGCATCGCAACTGGGCGCATCCTAGACGAAATCGGCACTGCGTTCGCCACAGATGGGGGACATGTGGAGAACAGTACAGGCTACCATCATTTCGGCATCAACCAGGTTAAATCAGCCAACGAGCTCGCGGAGGCATACACCGGCAGCCCAATTGAGGGCACGGGCCTTGTCGAGCGCGCCGAGGTGATACTAGCTCATATGACTCGGCCCGATAGGAGGTTGCCGCACATAGGAGACACGCAGGATTTCACCGTTCGCAGACTGCCGCAGCCAGAGGAAACGAAAATATCGCTGCCAGAAAGTGGGTGGGCATTTTTCCGAAGCGGCTGGGATACACGCGCCGTTCACGGTGCCTTCAAGTGCGGCTACCTAAGCCAATCTCATCGCCAAGATGACGATCTTTCCTTATCGATTTTTGGCTTTGGTGAAGAGTGGTTGATTGACGGAGGCTTATTTGCTCATCAACCGAAAGACCCGATGCGGATATACATGCGCTCGGCATCTGCGCACAGCTTGCCTTATGTTGTCGGTATGCAGGCCATCCGCGACGTAAGCCGCGTCGGGAACGCTTCGAAGATCACAGGCTTCGCCTCAAATCCAGACGGATACGAGGTTACGGGTGTGACAGGAATGTGGGAAGGCTTTGAGGCGAAGAGGACGATACGTTTCGATCGCTCGTCGTTTTCAATCGATATCCATGATCTGATCAAGCCTATCAGCACGGCCGCGAAGAATAGAGCCAGTGAGAGAGCCAACAAAGGCTACGCAGTATATGGCACTCGGTTTTTGGCGCCGGACGACAAGAAGGTAATTAGACATTCTGGCGGCGTCCGACTTGTAAGCCCATCTGCGAAATCTCTTCACATCGAAACGCGCTTGCCCAGCAAAATACTAGTCGGGCAAAGCGATCCGCAAATTCTAGGATGGCGGTCGGTCAAGGCCGGTTCTGCCGTCGCGGCGCATGATATTTCGTTCACTTCTCCCGCCGAGGAATTTGACGAGAGATTCTGTCTCCGTTGGGGATCAGCCTAGACGCTAGGCGCGGTTTGGTGGCAGAAGCCCCCCCGAGACCAACCCAATAGAGCATCCAAATTGCACGCATCGCGATACCGCAAAGACATTGACGGCCTACGCGCTATTGCGGTGCTCTTGGTCACGGTCTTTCATATCAATGAAACTCTGATCCCGGGCGGGTATGTCGGGGTCGATGTTTTCTTCGTGATATCCGGCTATCTGATAACCGGCATCATCGTCCGAGACGTTGATCAGAATCGGTTTTCCTTCGCCGAGTTCTACAGGCGAAGGTTTCGGCGAATTTTCCCGGCGATGTTCGCGGTAACGCTCACCACCTTGGTCGTTGGCATCCTCGTCATGCTGCCGGAAGATGTTCAGCAACTGGCCTGGTCGGCAATTGCTACGTCGCTCTCAGGCGCAAACGTCTTCTTTACGTACTTCTTGGACACGAGCTATTTCGCAGCGGACAGCGCCGCTGTCCCTCTTTTGCATATGTGGTCCTTGGGGGTCGAAGAGCAGTTCTATCTCGTATGGCCGCTCGCTCTTCTGCTCATGCTGAAGACGAGGAAAACGCTGGCCCTGCTTGTCCTCGTTGTGGTCGGCAGCATCGCCATAGGCGAGTGGCAACTTCGCAACGGACTCTTTGAATGGGCATACTACATGCTGCCCAGCCGCGCCTTTCAATTGGCGGTTGGAGGCGCACTGGTATTCTTGCCGGCCGTTTCCTTTTTAGCTGCCCGACTGTTGATGCCTTTAGGGCTTGCCGCAGTCATCGGTAGTGCGTGGCTGCTGGATGCTGCTTCGGCGTTTCCGGGGTTCAATGCCGTTCCCGTAACACTCGGGACTGCTGCAATTTTGGCTAGTGGCGGACTTCCTACAGCGTGGTCACGATGCCTGTCCATCCAGCCCTTGAGATTGGTCGGCCTTATTTCCTATTCACTTTACCTCTGGCACTGGCCTGTTCTGGCTTTTCAGAGATATTTTGTCGGGGAGCTTTCGGCGCAGGCGCAGGTAACGTCTTTTGTCGTGATGATCCTTCTCGCGATCGCAAGCTATCGCCTGGTTGAACTTCCGTGCCGCCATTCGACGTTAACACTTCGAGCCGTTGCTGTGCGCTTTGCCGTGATGCCGACAGCGGCAACTGTGGCGATAGCCTACCTAATGATATCGGTGAACGGACATGTGCCTTGGATATCTCCAGAAGACGATAAACGCCTTGCTACCTTTCAACCCGCAAGCGATGCGGACTATGTCTGTCAAGCCGGACGGCTGCGAGATGTCGTTCCTAAACTTCGTCGCTGCCTCGTCAATGCGGAGCGAGAACCCAGCGTATTGATGTGGGGTGATTCCAATGCCGGCCATTATGTCGGAGTGATACGTGAATTGGCTTTGCACGAAGGTTTTGGGTTCAGAAACATAGCTCACGCAAGTTGCCCTCCGCTCCTCGGCGGAGCAGAGGATTTCGTCACAAATCGGGTACGCGAAACATGCGCATCATCCTCCCAACTCGTTCAAGCGATGCTGTCCGCTTATAGCGGCATCATAATCTCTGCATCGTGGGACACGTACTTGGCACAAGGGGGTGCCGGTTTTCTTGAGGCATTTGAAGCATCGCTGCGTCAGCTCGTCGGTGCTGGGAAAAGTGTTATTGTGATAGGGCGGGTTCCTCGACTTCCATCGTTTGATCCCGAATGCGTCCGCAAGCAGCAAAAACTACCGCTTCTGTCATGCGACGCCAGCGCTGACCGGCAACAGACCGATCGAATCAATTCGCAAGTCCGTGACGCCGCTGTGAAGGCTGGAGCGGCATATATCGATTTCACTGACCTCCTTTGCAAAGACGGTTTATGCACCGACCGCATCAACGGTGAGACAGTCTACTATGACCCCGGCCACATCAGCATGTCTGGTGCAGAAGCGCTCGGCAGGCTCGCCGTGGCAAAGGGCATCATTTTTCCAGGGCTCAACTAAACATCGCCGGATGTTCGCATATCGGCGAACTGCACCTGATCTCTTGTCGCGGGCATCCAGTACTCGAACAAGCCGAACCCTAGGGGCCCTGATTGCCGTGGACGAAGCGTTCGCAGAGGACCCGGTAGGCACCGCTGAGCTGTTACTGCACGATTTACAACAAATTCGCGATTTTCGAACCACGGGTACGTTCCGACGGAAACGCAGACAGCCGTATTAAATTGCAGCGCAGCGAAGGGTCAGGTAATTGACCCTCCAAATCGCCCGCAGGCGCACTGATGAATCAACTAGCGTGGTTTCAACAATTGCACATTTGGCTGATGATAAGACCCTTCCTGTCACGGTTGGTCCGTTTCCTGCATATCAGCCTCATCGAGGCTCGATCGGAGCGACAATCGAGTTACTTGGGGATCATTTGGAGCCCGCTCTCAACGCTGATTTTCACCGTCATGTTGGCGGTCGTTTTTAGACAGCCACATCACATCAGCGCAGGAGAATTCTATCTCTACGTACTCGCGGGATATGTCGTTTGGAATTTCATCGCTTCCACCATCACATCAAGCACTACTGTCATTCAAAGGCGCTTTGATTTTGCCGTTCACAATAACCTCACATTGATCGGCCTGTTCTACAAATTGCTTATTGACAGGTTGTTCGCGATGTCGATGGATTTAGCGCTGTTGTTTTTTGCGATTTTGTTACTAGCTCCCGTGAGCATGGGATCGCATCTATTCCTTATATTGCCATTGATACTGATGCTGTCGTTAGTTTCGATATCTGTGGCCTACATCGTGAATCTCAGTGTTATTCTCTTTCCAGATTTGGACGCTATTTTTAGCGTCGGCGTTCGATTCATGTTTTTTGTGTCGCCCGTTTTCTGGGGCGCGGAAGGTGACGCAACCGGCGTTCGGGCCCTTCTGATCGACTACAATCCGGCGGCGTACTTTCTGTCCGTCTTCAGGCAGGCCTTTGGGGTCATCTCCTTTAATCCTGCGGATTGGTTCGTCGCCGTTGGCTTGTCTGTCGCCCTGTGTGCGGTCGGCTTCAATGCCTACAAGCGATCCAATACGTTTGTCAGGAATTTGAAATAGCTATGGCGAAGATCGAACTGCGAGACGTGAACGTTAGCTACTTCATGCGGAAGACGGCGGCGACGGCAAAGCGATTTGAGCGTGATGCTGTAGGTGCCCAAATTATCGTCGGCCAGCGCTACATCGAAATCGCTGCACTCAAAAACTTAACGCTCTCGTTCAAGGATGGCGACCGGGTTGGGCTGATTGGGACCAACGGTTCAGGAAAATCGACACTTTTGAAGCTCTGCGCCGGCGGCCTTTCAGCGCAGAGAGGAGCCGTCGACATTGAGGGTGTCGTCAGCCCTCAATTTGCGTTGAGTACCGGCTTGCGGCCGGAATTGTCGGGACGACAGAACACTGAACTGAAGTGTCTGTACATGGGCATTCCCCAATTGCAGATCTTGTCGCATACCGACGATGTTCATCGAATCAGCGGGCTCGGAGGCTACTTCGATCTTCCAATCAAGAGTTACTCCGCAGGCATGAAATCCCGACTGGTCATGAGCCTGCTACGGCTCGTTCGCGGCGAAATACTGATAATGGACGAGTGGATCAACGCAGTCGATCCAAGCCTCAGCAAGACGATCGGTGGGCTTCAGTCGCAGTTAATCGATCGAAGCAAAATACTCATGCTCGCCAGTCATTCCGAGCGGGTTTTGCGAGAATGGGTGCAAACACTGGTCTGGCTGGAACAAGGAGAAATCCGCGAAATCGGAACTGTCGATAGCGTATTGCGGTCTTACAACGCTTTGCTCAAAGGCTGACATTCCATCATTTGAAAAGCTCGATTTCTTTAGCGATCGTTTGGGAAACGCCAGACTGCGCTCGTACGCGCATTGCGGCGCCAGCAGATAGCCTCTCGAACTCGCCAGGATTTCGATACAGATACTCAACCGCATCCGCTATCGCAGTAGGGTTCTCTGGCTCGACAACAATGCCAGAATCGCTGTCGACGAATTCGGGAATTGCAGCGACCCGGGTTGTGATCGGCACGAGCCCGGATGACATCGCCTCATCTCGTGATACGCCTTGCGAATCCATCCGAGTGGGCGTCAGCACTACGCCGTGGCGGCGGTGGAAATCTGCAATCTCCGTATGCGTCATAAATCTTTGGTGCAATTCGACGTTCGGAAAGGCGCGTAACGGCGCAGTGAGTTCGTCGAACAATGGGCCCTCGCCAACGATTGTAAAATGAAGATCGCCAAAATACTCGCGCCGCGACAATTCCAGAATAGCGTCTACGGTCAGATCATTCGCATACTTTCGACTAGCAAATGGTCGGATTGAGAGAATTTGCGTCCTCAGTTCAGGTGATTTCGGTACATACAGAAATTGCTCACTGTCGATGTGGTTATGGATGATATGGGCGGCGCTATTCGGGATCTTGACTCCAAAATCGCCTTCAATCTCATCTCGAAAATATTGCGACACGAAGACAAATTTCAGCATTTCGCCGGCGTTAGAAAAAACGTCGTGCCAAAGCGCTAGACGCTGATCACTAAGCTTCTTTTGGCGTTCAACTTCTTTTGCATCCAAACGCTCAAATTCGTATTGCCGGCGCTGCCATAATTGCACCTCGGCTCCATGCAGCCAAACGATGATCTTTAACCGCCCGAGATGCGGTTTGAGCAGCTCCCAATTTCGACGATCGAGTGCGTGGACAAGTACGTGTGAATACTGATTCGCGTGAAGGCTCGACTTCAACGTCAATTCATCAACCGCAGCGATATCAATATTCTCAAATTCCTCGAACCCGCTATAGGCGATCTCGCGAATTTTGCAGACATCGACATCCATACCCGCGTCTCTATAACTCCTCACACGACTATGAAGAAACCCGTAGCGGTAAAGGTCATGATAGCTCGGATACTGCTTCGTCAGGATTAGAATCTTTGATCGCGCGAGCATTATATCAGGCGCGCGGACAGATCGCCCAAATGCAATCGAATTTACGCTCGCCTCTCCAATCCCTTCGACACGTAGACCGAGGCGGATTGACTGGCACTCCTCAGGTACGACTAATGTATGGCCTCCAGTCGACCGCAGTATCGTATGGCTGATTTTTTGCCCACGCGCATCGTAGTACTCGCATACAAATTGGGCGATCGACCCAAATTCTGCATCGATGTAAACTTCGCTGCTGTCTGTCAGAAGCAACTCTTCAAGCGCGATCTGCTGATTAGCCCAAAGGTAGACTTTTTGCCCGACTAGGACCGTCGAGGTAAGGTGTAAGGTGCCGTCGCGAAATTTGACGTCTACACGTCCTCCTCGCCCCCTATTAAGGAGTGAGTGCAGGCGCTGGGCATCCAGTTGCCGCCCGATATGGCATACACGCGCCGCACCTTCCGGCATCGTTTCAGCGACGTGCTGAATGCGAGCCAAATCTGCCCCTCGAGAAGCGAACTGTACGTCTTTAACAACAGCAGTTACCTCAAACGCAGAAGCACACTTACAGTAGTTGAATTCGTCGATACTCAAGGATCTCTTGTCGACGATAACGGAGGCTTCGGGGTCCGAAAGCCACTCGATTATTGTCGTAGCCGATATTGCCCCCATCTTTACCATCGATGAACGAACGGGCAGTTGATCCACGAACTGATAGGAATGTCCGGCATTTCGAAGGATTGGCGCCCCGTCTACTAATTCAAAGAATGTATTCTTTCCTACGGCTTCGAAGCTGGCGTACACTTGGGCGAGCGCCAAGTCTGTCAGATAGTTTTCTCCGTAATAGTCATCTGCTGACCAGAGACAGAAGTAATCTCGGTCGTTTGCATCGGCCGTTAATTTTTCTGTCAGTGCCTCGGCACTGTCGAACACCGCCGCATTCGGATCGTCTGATGCAAACGGACTAATGATACGGAGTTTAGAGACACCTTCAAATTTCTGTCGTTTATAGGTGTCGATGATGCGCTCAACGTCGTCCTTTGTACGAGCAACGGCGACGATGTGAATTGTAGCAGGATCGCGCCGCAAGGGCGGGTTCGTAAACAGCTTGGACAGGATAAACGACAGCCGATGTGCGTAAGTATGTTCGGTCATGACTTTACGCAGTCCAGCGAGTCGGAACTTCCGATAGGCGGATTCATCATCAAATAATGGTCGGACGCGACCGTCAATTGTCGCACCTGAGTCAGATGATATAATCAGATCACCAAAATAAAGTCTCGCTCCACGGGAGAAATTACTTACCACCGGTGTGTTCGACGCCATCATTTCAAACACACGCCGGGCGAACATCGATTGAGATTGCTTGATCGTATTAAGATTAATCCCGAACCGGTACCCTTTATACGCCTTATCAATCTCGCTGAAA
This sequence comes from Aliihoeflea sp., assembly GCF_052435475.1. Classification (NCBI taxonomy): domain Bacteria; kingdom Pseudomonadati; phylum Pseudomonadota; class Alphaproteobacteria; order Hyphomicrobiales; family Phyllobacteriaceae; genus Aliihoeflea; species Aliihoeflea sp. Next base: position 435,259 of record NZ_JBQVMV010000001.1, on the reverse strand, counting down.
GGCAGCGCGCCCAATATTTGGGAGTGATATTTATCTGGAAATGCATAGTGGGGATGCGGATTGTCCGCGTTGCGATCATATATTTCGACGGGCCCGATTGTACCTAAGGTATCGAGCAACGTGGCCATGTCCCGCTGACGCTCAACATACTTTCGATAGTAAGATCCAGCGAAGTTGAATCCCTTTTTCCGATCGAATGTTTCCACGGGGTGGTGGATTTTTGGCTGCGCGGCGAAGGGCAACAGATAAACCCTTTCGTGCCCGAGAGCCGACTTGTAGGCTGCAATGCAGTCAACGTCGGTTGTAAAAACAACGCTACATTGCTTAGCAACACTCAAGAAGGTCGAGAAATGTACAGGATCTTCCTTGTTCCAGAAGGCAGTCGGGATGCCGTTGTTCGTGCAGGAAGCCAACAACTCCTGCAATTCGTGGGCGTTATGACTGACTTTTGTTTTCCAAGCTCCATCGACTCCGTGCCAGGCCGACTCGATAAAGACGAAGTCCGGGTTGAAGTGCGCCAATTGAGTTTTCCAGCTATCGGGCCATAGCTGCTCAATGTCGGCTTCTGGAGAGAATGCCGCTTGAGTGAAAGTGTCCATAACTACGGCTATCCGCGGCCTGCGGCCGGCGCCTGAATCCCAAGACCTCCTAACAAAAGGCATGGGCACAGTTGCGGCTATCGTTGCAGGCGCCACCTTGGCGTCAACCGGTGGCTTGGCAGCCGGCGCTAAGGGTTTAATCGACTTTCGGAAACTGCGTGCAATGGCGACCAAGGTGCGGGGCCCGGGCTTTTTAGCCAGCTTAACGAGCGCGTGGCCGATCCGAAAACTTTTCGAATTACGGAGTGCTTCGCGCTCGTTTTGCAACTTTCTGTTCGCGGCTTCGAGCCTACGGATTTTCTTATTCGCCTCATCAGCCCACTGAGCACGCGCGCGTTCAAGATCCTCTTTGGCGACACTGGACTGCTGTGCTGGTTCGGTTTGCAAACGCTCGATGTCAGCAATGGCCGCTTTGAGCCGATCCCCTGCCGCTTTCTTGTCTTTTTCCAATACCTTGATTCGCCGGGAGAGGCTGTCTAAGCGGGCTTCATAGCGATGCTCGACGGCTTCGAACGCGGACTCGACACGTTGCACAAGAGCAAGGTCGAATTTGATCGTCGGCACCGCAGGCGTCTTTCGCGGATTACCGACAAATGCAATCCAGCTCTCCACTGGTTCGATCTCAGTAATATCAAAAAACTCATTTAAGAGCAGATACATCTTTGACAGGTAAAATGTGTCCTTGTGATCAAAATAATCATTGATGCCGAACGGCACCGTGACAATTATCTGCCCGTTGGGTCGCAAGGCTTTGGCGGCAACTTTCAGCAACTGCGCTGGTTGGAGTAGATGCTCCAGAACCTCTCCGAGGATCACGCAGTCGTAGAAGCCGCTTTCAAAGTCGTGTGTCAGAGCATCTGCCTGAAGGAAATTGACACGACTACGAACGTGTTCCATCTCGTTCTCGAGTTGGCTCTGTGCGTATGCAATCGCCTGTTCGTCAATATCAACGGCGAGCACCCGCTTCGCTTCGCGTGCCAACAGGATCGCTGCTATTCCTTGACTACAACCTAGATCGAGGACGTTTTCACCACGGACGCGCGCGCAAATCCAGTGTATCCGACGCTGGGTAGCGCGCATGAAGTTTGGCCCCAAGGTGCCTTGATATGCTTCTGCGACACGATCATGAATTTCTGGAAGGGTGTCGGTCATTTGGGACCTTCTGATATCATCATGCGTCGATGCCATATGTGCATGACGGCGCGGCGTCAAGAATCGGGGCTCTGCCCGTATGTGACGGCTTAACCAGACGGAGTAGCAATGCATCCTCTTTTCAAAACCGATCTGTGGACCGTTGTGAACGCCGCGTCTGGACGCGACGTCGAGGTGCTCTTGCACAACGTCCCTACATCCCAAGCGACGTACATCGAGCGGCTGGTGCAGGCGTGCGAGTTTTTAGGGTTGGAGCGCATCAACGTCTTCTTCGACCCTCGCGCAAATGTTTACCGCATAGGTAGCGGCAGCGCCCGACTGACCGTCCTCCACACTGATGTCACGCCGGTCCAGGTCAGGCAGTTTGCCGACGACGATTTCACGCCCCTTGTCGATGGACGAGATATTTTCGATCGCGCTAACGAGATCCTCGACGCCGTTGATGAAGGCGATGATGCGATGACTGAGCACGTTTTCTACGAGGACGATGAGAACGACACCTACCACTTTAAACAATAGTGCCAACGCCGAGCGAGCTGCAGCATTTCGCTAAATACAGGGCGAGTCTCTTGTCAATCCCGACGAGGCTGCTCCCACTACTCGTATTTTCCATAATGCTCTCAGCACCTGCATTCCGCTTCCAATCATGGTCCTACTGCTCGGACTGATTGACTGGCGAGTATGGCGCTAGGCAACATGATCAGCATCCTCAGTACTGTCTGGCGCTAAGCTTTGAGCTTTGCCTCGATGTCGGTTGTGTAACCGACTTTGGACAGCCGGTGCGTGGCGCTCTCTATGATGAATTCGAGCTCGTCCAGTTCCGGTCGAACGCCCGCGTATCTAAAGGGGGACCCTGCCCTGATGGCTGGGTTGCCGAACATTGTGACGCTGGTCTTGATGGTCTCGCGCTTCAGATCACCTGCCTTCGATTTCGCCGCAGATCGCGCCTCGGCCTCATCCGCGAACGGATCGGCTATCGTGAAGTCGGCCGTGCCTTCTTCATCGCTTTCTTCTTCGACCTCGATCAGTTCGGCGCGCCTGCGATCCTGCACCCTCGCCTTGACCCGTTTGAACTTCTGCCGATGGGCGAAGGTAGTTCGACAGGAACCTTCCACGATGTCGCTGGGCGCCGCGATCACTTGAAAGAGCGGTTTGCCACTCGGAGCGCGGCCACTGCCTTTAGCGGCGAATATGAGACGATCGTCCTTGATGGAGAAAAGCGCGCCGTGCCGGCGTGCTAGACGCTCGACGACATGGAGGTCGCTTTCGTCTTCTTGGCCGAACCACTCGTAGAGGTGTGATCCCACCTCATTGTCGACGGCAGCCGACAAGCCATTTCCTGCGGCGATCTCTTCGACCACTTCCTTGACGGTGACATTGTCCCAATGGCGCGACCTCTGCGATTTGAGATCGTCGCGCATGTTCGCGCCCTTGCCGTTCACCGTCATCCCGTATGGCAGGCAACGAACCTCAGGGTCCTCGGCGGTAAACTGGCCGAAGTAGGCGACGCCGGTTTGGATGTAGCCCAGCTTCGCCGAGATCGTGTCGCCTTTTTGAGGGATTGCCGCAAATGGCCAACCGTCATTGAGTTCGCAGCTGATTGTGTCGCTGGTGACGCCCTCTTTGTCGACTATTGTCACGGAGATGAGCCGCTCGTTGAAGATCGATGCGACGGATTTGCCGTTGACCGAGATTTCAGCGCGGGGTGTCTTCATGGATCAGTCCCAAAGGTTGACCACCGGCACGACCTCGGCCGCGCGCGGGATTTCTGGCAAGTCGATGACAGTACCGATCGGCAACGGGACGGGCATTTCAGCCAAGCCAGGGTTGGCATCGAGCACGCGCTCGACGTAGCCGCTTTCGTCACCATAGACGCGGCGGCAGATCGCATCGACCATCTCGCCCTGTCGCGTCGTGTAGGTTCTCATGACGCTCACCCGAATAGTGTCTGGACCACGGACACCGGCGAAAAGCCGGTGCCCGTGTATCGTTTGAGACCAATGCGGAACACGTCTTTACGCGGACGGCCGAGGCGATCGATGAACGACCGATCCTCGGAGACCATTTCGATGACATGCATCCCGAACACCTGACCGCCGAGGCTGATCAGTGGCAGGGTCGACCCCGCCAGCGCGGCCGACCGGACACCTTCGAGCGTGGCGAGACCGCCAAACTCTTCGGGAAAAATCACGCCCTCGATATGCACCGTGTCATCGTCGCCACCGGTCCATTGGAGCCGGTTCAGCCCGCCGACAGTCTGGATATCGGCCCAGCGCGTCGACAAATCACGGCCAAGTCCGTGAAAGCCGAAGCGCAGCGAGTGGAACATGAAGGGCCCAAGGGCCATAGGAATCGCCATGGGCTTATCCGTCCGAGTACGCGCCGCGAGCGAGCGCGTTCAGTCTCGCCGAAAGCATCCGCTCCACCTCTTCCGCGATCTGGCGTGGGGATTGACCTTGCGTTGCATGGATGACAATCGCTCCACTTTCGATGTTCATCTCGACATGGCTGCTGCCACTGCCGCCAGGTGAACCAGCAGCGACAGGCGTGAGCATCGCAGCCGATGCCAGAGCGGCATTGCGCATCACCTTCGCGGTGGTCAGCGCGTCGTGCACCATGCCCGAGCGCCCGAAGGTGACGATCTCCGGGCCTTCCTCGCCAACGAGGTAAGAGCCTCCTGCCCTCACAGGCCCACCAGCGGCACGCGCGCCGGCAAGCGCCGGCGCTTCGACGTTGGCCATCCCACCATTCCAGAGCCGGGAGAGCCATGCAGGGGGCTGCGGCCACTTGATAATGGAGCCGATGTCGATCGAACCGATGGCCGCGATGATTCTCCTCGCCAACCCCGAAAACCAGCTGACAAGACCGTTGATCGCCGTCTTGATCGCGTCGACCAGGGCTGCGCCTGCCTGTTCGCCAGCAGACCGGAAACCGTTGACGGCCTCGCTGGTGTAATCGTTCATCGCGAAAATTTCCGATACCCAGGAGCCGATCGACGACGCGATGCCGCGGATGGTAGAAACCACGTCGACGGCGAAATCAGTCACGGCCGAGATCGCAAATGCGACCGCGCCACGAACCGTCTCTTCGTCGATCCCGATGAGTGCCGCGAAGTTGATGAGCGCGCCAAGATGAAGGCTCGCCAGAAACGCGATGAACTCACCGATTGCCCCGGCAGCGCCGCGCATTGCGTCCCACACGACGGAAGCGAAACCTGAAACAAAGGCCGAGATCGGCACCCAGTAGTTCCATACGGCGAGCGCGACGGCGACCACGGCAGCGACGACCCCCCAGATCGGAGCGGTGATTCCGAGGACCGCTGCACCGATCCCGGCAAGCGCACCCTTGAGGATAGCGCCGAACATGGCGAACTGCGACGCGAAGCCGAGCGCTGATGCGATGCTCGTGAACGACAACGCGCCTCCGAGTGCTTTCAGCGCCGCGATCGTCGGCCACAACGAGATCGTGGTGATCAGACGCAGCGCCGCGACAAGGACGCGCAGCCCCGAACCGGCAATGCTTGCCGCCAGGCCCAACGGCACAAGCGCGGCGGTCGCAAGGATTGCCCAGGTCGCCGCGTAAATCAGCGAAGGGTTGCTCTGCGAAAGAGCTTCGAGCGCGCCGGCGAAGCGGTGCAGCATCGCCGTCACTTCGTCCAGAACGCCCGTCCCGGCCATGACGTTCGCAATGTTCTCCAGACCGGCGACCGTGCTGTTCCAGGCGCCCACGATACCCTTGTTCATCGTTTCGGCCACGCGAGCGCCCGTGCCTTCCGCCTCCGCATAAATCGTATCCAGCATTTCGTGGAGGTCGGAGGTAAGGAGCGAAGCAAGACGCGAGCCCTGACGTGCATCAAAGATGTTCATCAACTCGCCGAGCGGAACCCCTTTGTCCCGCAGGTGCCGGATGAATCCCATCAGGTCGACTTCGGAGCCCGCCGCAGTCACGGCTTCGGTGATCGTGGCGGCAAGGATCGAACGATCGACGACGGTGTCGCTCCCAAGACCTTCGCTGATGACGGCCGTCAGCGCCTGCGCAAGTCTGGCCGGCGCCTGCTGCAGGGCGCTGTCCGACAGCACTGCATCGATCGCCTTGCGCATGGGTTCGGCATCGATACCGTCGCCGATCAGGGAACCGATGATGTCGTCGCTGGCGATCATGCGTCCGTTCGTGACGAACTCGCCGAGATTGACGTTCATGCGCTCCAGCGCAGCCATCATTGGCTTTGTAGGTTTGACCATCCGCACGATGGCGGAACGCAACGCGACACCGGCTTCCGAGGCCTTGATACCGTTGTTCGCGAGTGTCATCGAGAGAGCCGAAACCTGCTCAATGTCCATCCCGGCGGCAGCGGCGATCGGCGCCACATACTTGAACGTCTCGCCCATCATCGCGACGGTCGTGTTCGACTTGTTGGCAGAATAGGCGAGCGTATCGACGATGCGGCGCAGCGAAGTCGCCGACTGCTCGGCCGTCTCCATCGGCATTCGCATTGCCGTCATGATATTGGTGGCGAGATCGGCCGCGTGACCGAGGTCGATGTCGCCGGCAAGCGATAACGTCAAGGTGTCGCGGAGCGACCCGCGCATCTGCTCGAGGTTGAGGCCGGCGCGGGCCAGTTCGAGAGCAGCCTGCGCGATTTGCGCGTTCGTGAACGGGAAATCCTTGTTGAGTGCGCGCATGTATTCTTCGAGCGAAGCGCGCTGCTCGTCGGTGATACCGGTCACCGCCTGGATCGTGTTGCCGACCTTCTGGAGATTGTAGACCGCCCTCCCCCCAAGCGCAGCCAAAGCCGCTGCAGGAACGCCGGCCGCCTGGCCAAACTCGCGCGTCGCCGCACCGAGTTCGCGCACGTCGGCCGCCACCGCCGCCCCGTACGACATGTTGCGCCCAAGCCCGGTCAGGGCCTTGACGCTCGACTGGATCTGGCGCGCGGGCGCCGTCACCTGATCCACCAGTTGCAGGATCAGGCGGGAGGTGATCGTCGCCATTGATGCACGCCTCGGCCATCGCCAAAGCGGCTAACCGCCCCGGCGTTTTGGCTGTTCGGATTTCAGGATGCGCGCCAGCGAGGACTGATAAGCCGCGAAGCGGTCCCAATCCATGTCCTCAACTTGGGCAACGGGTGTGTGCAGGTGGCGCGCCATCGCGGCTACCGCGTCTACTGCAGGAGTGCCGCCTCCGGCTGCATGTCCAGCCGCGCCATGGCTGCCTGCATGGCCTTTCCCCTCTTTCCCATAAGGGGGGCTGCCTCCCGGCCGATCTTCTCGAAGTCGTCGGCATCGAGTTCCTCGATGACCTGGATCGGAACGCCCGCCATGGAAGCGAACAGCGCCATTCCCTTGCGTGCGTCGCCGGTGACCAGGTCGGAAGCGACGAGGTCTTTCGCCTTCATCTTGCGCAGGGTCAGGCTCTCATAGGTCTTGCCGTCATGTTCGACCGGCTCTTCCAGCGGGATCGTAATGGTCTTCTTGTCAGCCATGATCGTATCTCCTTAGGCCAGCAGCGCGGTGCGGATAGCGTCGGTCTGCGAAACGCCGGCGATCGAGACGCTGAACGGCGTCATCTCGATCAGCGTGCGGCCCTCCACATCGAGCTTGTAGTACCGGACCGAGAGCGAAAATTCGTTTTCGCCGATCTCGCCTGGCTGCCAGTTGCCGTGATCGTTCTTGGTCAGACGGGCCCGAAGATAAGCCGTCGCGTTGACCACCGTGCCGTCTTCATGCGCCAGCGCGCCGGTCGCCATATATTCGCGCTCCTGACCAACCGCGAGGCCGAACAGTGTGATCGTCTGAGGATCGAAGCCGGTGAGCTTGAACGAGGCCTCGAGCTTCTCGTAGCCCATCGGAATATCGATCGGCATGACCATGCCGGCGTTCCGAAGCTCTTCGAGCTTTTCGGTCGGCACCGGCAGGGTGATTTCGCTGGCCTGCCCGATCTTGGAGACACGGTCGGCGAAGATGGTGCAGTTGCGCAGGATATAGCGCGGCAGGTCGGACATGACCTTGCTCCTTCAATGTTTGCGATCGGGGTGGCTGCCCGGCGGGATGGCCGCCGGGCGAAGGGTCAGGCGGCGAGCGAGCCGCTTCCGATCTCCTGCGCGACCTGGTTGAGCAGGAGCGTGTAGGAGGCGATGTTGCGGTGCGCGGTGATGCGAATGTCGACCATCGGTGCCGGCGGTTCGAACTTGACGCCGAGCTTCACGATACCCTGCGCCAGGTCGCTGTCCGTATTGCTGTCGAGCAGCCAGACGTCATGGCCTGGCAGGACCGCGCCTTCCAGTTCCATCGTGCGAAGGAACGCGCGGCCGCTCTCGATCATGAACTTGAGGTTGGCGCGCGAGAATGGACGGTCGACGAATTCGAGGTATGCCTTTTCGAGCGCCTCGTTGATCGCGTCGGCCGTGCGGCGCACGGGGATGAACTGCCACAGTGGATCGCTGTCACAGGTCCAGACGCCCCAAAGCCGGAAACCTGTATTGTCGATGTTGACGATCGTATTGACGCGATTTTCGTTCAGATAGTTCGACTGCGCACCGTACTCGACCGGACGGTTCGCCCCGACAATCCCGGCGACCTCGACGTTCGACCCAGCCCACCAGAAGCCCCGTTCAAGGTCCATGCGGGCCTGGCGAGCGGCGAAGATGGGCGAGGACGGCTCGGGCACATTCAGCGCGAGATCTGTGTCGAACTTCAGCACCTTCGGATCGCAAACCGCAATGCGGTCCGAGTTGATGAGGCCGCGATACTGCACCGCCGCCTGATCCGTGCTGTCAGGCGCGTCGACATACGCCATGGCCTTGAGCCGCTCGGCAACGCCCATCAGTTCGGCAACAACGGGGTTCATCGTCGATCCGGTGTTGGCCGTCCCAGTTGCGCCCGTGCCTGATCCGTTCGCATTGATCGTTACCGTCGGCGCCGATGTGTAGCCGAAGCCCGGCTTCGTTACGACGATCGATGCGATCGCGCCGTTGTCGCCAACGGTGGCGCGTGCCTCTGCGCCGGTGCCGGCACCGGAAACCGTCACGGTCACGGTGTCGGCATTGTAGCCGGTGCCCGCTTCGGTAACATTGATGGAGGCGATGCCATCGGCCGGAGCGCTCTGCGTCAGGCCCGGGGCGACGAGCAGCTTTGGTTTATAGAGCCCATCCGACGCAGCACGTCGGAAGGCGTGGACGCCGGTGAAGGCGACCTGACTGCCGATCGCGTTCGCCCAGGTTTCTGCAATCGAATCTTCTTCCTCGATGCGCACGAGGATGATCGGGCAACCGATCTGGTCGAAAATGCTGTCGATTGCCTTCGGCAGCGTGCCGTCGTCGCCTAGGTCGACGACGTCGGCAGAGCGAAGGATTTGCACTGGCTTGTTGAGTGGAAACCGCGCTTCGTCAGCTTCCGGCGCGGTGCCGATGAGCCCGATGACTGCGGTCTGGGCCGTGCGGACAAGAACGGGCGTCTCGCCGCTCTCGAAGACGCGCGTGCCATGGTGAAAGGAAACAGCAGCCATCAGGCTCTCCTTTTCGAAAGGCCTCAATGGGCCGGATGTCGTGAGGGTTCAGTTTGGAAAGTTACGGCCAGTCGGCCGCGTCGATACCGGCGATATCGGTGATCTCGCCGGTCTCAATCTCAGCGATTACGGCAGCTTCGGCCGCAAAACACGCGGCCACATGATTGAGGATCGCATCGCTGACGACGAGAATGGTGTCCGCATCGATCGTGATGAACTCGCCGGCTGCCGTCTTCCACTCCGTGGTGAACTCGGGATCGGCTGACGCCTTCATCCGCGCGCCCATAATCATCATCTTCGATCGATCATCGGTATGAACGGTGAGGCCACCCACCTCGATACCACCCACCTCTGCGCGCCAACGACGGTCGGCGGCATAGGCCGCCAGCGCGACCTTCGGATCGTCGGGTCGCAGTTTCAGGCCGTGCAAACGAAGCACGGCTTCGAGCGCCGCGTCCGTCTGGTTGCCATCGTCGTCTGCGGGCCAGCGGGTGATGCCATCCACCAAATTGGAGATGTCGACATCAACGAGGGACTGAACCGAAGACGAGTAGACCCGGCCGTCGTCCGCCTTCCAATACCAGTTGCTTGGAAAGATTGCGGTCATAGGTAAACGCCTCCGCTATCGAGTGTCCCAGCCGATGTACCCGGGATGAAGTTCTGCCCGGCTCCGCCAGTGAAAATGGAGCCGGTCGTGCCAGCTAGATAGCGGCGCGCAGTAGGATTCGATCCAGTAAAACTGACGGCATTAATGTTGACGCTACCGCCGTTCGCCCAAACCGTCGCTGTGCTGTAACTGATGCCAGCCCCGAAGGAGACGTTTCCGCTCAGCGCCACTCGCGAATAGGACGAAACCAAAAAGCTTTGCGCACTTCCGCGCACAATAATTTGATCAGCACCGCCGATCGACGCCGTGAAACTGGCGAGAAGCTGATATGTCGAACAATCGCCAAGCCGGATCGATCCGATTTCCACTTGCGCAAAGGTACGCGCGCTAAGCAGATTTCGGCCGCCTTGAAGAAAAATTCCATCCACACGCAAACGAGCATAATTGCTGGCGACAAGCGCATCGTTTGCCCCAGAGGCCTGAATCACTGTCTCAGTATATGTGCTGCTTGCCGGATTTCCCCTCAAGAGAATGTCGAGGCCTGGTGTGCCCCTCAGTTCGGCCGGCGCGTACGTGCCAGGCGCGAGCTGGATGGTGATACGTCGCGCTCCAACAAATCGAGAGGCGGCATAATCGAACGCGTACTGGATCGTCTGGAGAGCCGAAGCAGGCGTATTTTGCTTGCCGTCGTTGAGATCAGAACCGTCGTTGCGAACGTAAATTGTTACGTCTTCCAGGAGCGGGATAGGCGGCTCAAGCTGCGCCGCTACCCATGCGTTGCCGTCATAGACAAACGTGTAAACACCGCCTGCAGCCATGTCTCCATCGATCAGCGGGATACCTGATGGCCGCAAGATTTGAACCGCGCCAGCACCCGCATTGAGTGTGGCTGGTCCGGTGTTTTTGCCGATCGTTTTGACCTTCAAGGTCATGCCCGGCATATATTGGGTGATAGCCGGCGTGAGCGCGACCACGAGTGCGTTCGCGGTGCCGGTCGCGACGGCATAAGACCACTTGCCTGACTGAACGTCGCGCGCGATCTTCTCGATATACGCTCCATCGATACGCTCGAAAATCCGGCCGTCTGGCAGACTGATGCCATGGCCGTTGGGCGGCGTCCGCAATGCCCAGCCGGCGACCGTGTATTCGGCGATCTTGCCCGCGTGTCCGGACCACGACCCGGTCGCGCCGGTCGGCACGAGATAGGTCGCACCGATTGCTGGTGACGCCGGTGGCGCTGCGGTCGCCATCGAGATGATTGGTATCCATGGGAGGCGCGTCAGGCGCTGCAGCGCGACTTGCATCGAAGGGTCGATGACGATCTGGACATTGGCGACATTCGAAAACGCCACCTCGAGCCTAATGGTCCCCTCGACGGTTTGGCCACTGGCCGGGACCGGCTTGTTGATCGGCGGGTCGTAACGCGCGATCGCGATCAGGTCGCCGTCGTCATCGTAGAGGCCAGCCTCTCGGATGGTGAATGGCCCCTCTTCCGCGGCGAGATAGCAGTCGAAGAACGCAACATTGGACGCACCAACGACGGTGCCGTGCGCGGAAATCGTCTTCCGCGCCGCCTCATGATAGAGGGACGTTTCACCGCCGCTCGGCACGGTCGCACCGTCACCGATCGCAATGTGCGTAATGACGATCGGCTCACCATTGGCAAGCGCGGCTGCTTCCTTCGCGCGGCCGAGATTGGTCATAAGAGCGAAAGACGACTGTGCCATCAGCTAGGCCTCGAATGTGCGGTGGCGCTGATCAGCGTTGCAGCTGTCGCGCCGACAAATGCGGAAGCGCGCAAGACCGGTGGGTCGAACGCATATGGATGCGCCGTCGCGGACAGCGCCGTGCGGCCGTAGGCTGCAATGGAGAGGCGGCCGCGCGCTTCGAGCGCGGCGCGTGTCGCAAAGACGCGTGACTTCGGCTTTGCCGCATCAACGGCCTCGATCGCATAGCCCTGCGTTTCGATATCGAAGACGGGCGAGCCGTGGCGGTAGACGATCTCCACACGAAACGTTCCGCGCCGGCTGCCATCCTGCCACCACTCGACGATTTCCGTTTCGAGTTCAAACGCAGCAAGAGCGCGTCGCACCGCACCGAGCGTGCCTTTCAGCCGATGAACCATAGGGCTCGCGGCGATGACCTGCCGCTTGCGGGATTCGTCCCAGCTGTCCGACCAGATGTCGACCGACACGCCTTGAGCCAGCCATGGTAGAAGCTCGACCGGACAAGTTTTAGGGTTCCAGATCGTCGCAATGATCTGAGGATTTACCGTCGCCAGCCGCGCCAGTTCCGCGGCGAGCAATGCCCGTTCGATCCGCGAAGACGCAGCCGGCAAGATCGCCTCGGCCACCGGCGCAACTGCTTCGATTACCTCAGAAGGCGTCATGACCATGAACCTTGTTTCTGGATCGCCGTGACAGTAATCGTCCCGACCTGACCGACGCCCTTCGGGCCGGGCAGGATGTCTTGAGCCGGGCTCGTCACCTCGATCGTGACGCGATTGTCGATAGCTGCGCGGCCGCCGATGACCTCGCGCTGAACGTCAAGACCGATGCGTCTGCGAGCGAAAGCGTATTCCTCGAGCCTGCGCTTTGCTTCCGCCGCCATAGCGGATGCATCGGCGCCAGGCGCGTAGTAGAGTGTTACATCGATATCGTAATTCACGACGCTTGCCGCCTCGATCCGCACATTGTCACCGATCGGGCGAACCTCTTCGGCGGTAACGGCCCGAAACGCGCGGTTAAGCAACGACTGATCAGCCGGGCCATACGCGAGTGTCGGCAGAACGACGACAAGCACTTCCGGCGCCAGCACAGGGTCACCCTCGGCCCGCGCCGCAAAGGGAGCGGGGATCAGCCCCATCGAGCAGGCGTCGGCGTGCAGCGTGACCGAATAGGTTGCCGCGTCCTCTTCCGAATATGCAACCGCGTCGGCGATATCCCGACGGCCGTCCAGTTCTAGCGCGTGAAAGACGTAAGCGCCCTCTGGACCGGCCGTTGAAAAAGCTTCGAAAGCCAGCTTGATACGCTGCCGGAACGTCCCGTCAGTCTCGACCCAACGGCCGAGCGCCGCATCCCATTGAGAATTCACCGGCTGATCGTCTGCCGCGTTCTCGTAGACGAGGCGACCAATACCGGCATATGTCGCGCCAATATGGTCAAGGTCGCCGCCGATGGCCTTCGCCAGCGAAAGACCGCGGATCGCCTCGTTGACGCGCTGGCGGAAGTTCATTTCCTGATAGCCGCCACCTTCGCTGAAGGCGATGACCATCGGATCTGTTTCCAGCGTCGTTACGTCGAAATCGATGCCGTATCGCGCCAGCGCCGCGACGAGATAGGCATCGCGATCGCTTTTGATCTGCTCGAAATCAACCTCGACGACCTGCGGCACGTCGCCGAGGTCCGCCAGGTCTGGCGCGATAAAGCGGCTCATGGAAACCTCGTCAGGGGAACAGCAGCGCGTGCGGAACCCGGTTCGGGCGTGAAATCGCCGAGGTGGCCACGCGGGAAATAGGTGCCTTCGAACTCGATCTTCAGCCGACCGGCAGCATCTGCTGCGGTGATCGAGCAATGCGTCACCGCATAGCGTGGCTCCCATCGCGTGATCGCCGAGACCGCTGCACCGTAAATCGCCAGGATGACCTGATCGGTCAGCGGCCGGTCAATGAGATCGAAAAGCTCGGAGCCGAACTCGCGCCGCATGACGCGGCTGCCGATGGGGGTATTGAGGATCACGCCAATCGATTGCTCGACGTGATCGAAGCCGGAGAGAAGCGTGCCGGCGTCGCGATCGAAGCCGGTCGACGACATGTCAGCCGGCCTTCTTGTCGGCAGCCTTCGGCTCGTGCTTCGTCGCCGCGATTTCGTCTGACTTCACAGCTTCAAGTCCGTCGCCATACGGTGCCATGAATGGCTTGGCGATCGCGTCAGGGAAGACGACATGCTTCTTCGAAGTCTCGTAATAGGTGCCGCCATAGAAGCCGGCTGTTTTCACGATAACCTTCATCAGGACCACTCCTTTCAAGAGTTCGGTTCGTTAGTATCGGCGCTGCCACGAATGACACCGCTGTGTGTGTGATCGTCGCCAATGTTTCGCTCGTTGTGGCGTACACTCGGCCCATTGAACTGGACCGATCCGGTGACCGTCAGATCGGCGACAATGTCGACAATGCCGTCGCCGATCGTCATGCGGGTCGCCCCGTGGACGATGACCGCCTCGGGGCCGTCATGCGGCCTCGGGTTCGCGTTCGAGTGTGTCGAGAAGTCGATCACGGCGTCCGTCAGGTCGCCGTTTTCCGAAACGACATCGACCTGTTGTCCCGTTGTCGGAGGAATATGTGACGAGATCCCGCCGGCCGCGATTTCCTTCCACGGCATCCAGGGCGTCAGGTAAGGACGATCCCCATCCGAAATCTTGACCCGGGCCAGACCCTTCGCATGATTGATCTCGCTGACGACGCCGGTCCGGCGTCTGTTGCGTCCGCGACGCTCGGTTTCGGCGACCTTGCGCTCGAGTTCGACGAGGCGCTCAAGAATGCCCATGCCGCTCGACCTCTATCACTTCGATGTCTGGCTCCGTGGCCTCCGCCGGCTCGACGGCGATGTCGAGCAGTGCCCGCAACTCGTCGAGTGTCATACCGGTGCGCCGGCGCAACTGATCCGCATGGCCGCCCTTCGGCCGTTCGACGGCGCTGCGCATCAGCGCCGCATAAGGGTGTCCACCTGCGTCCATGGCTGCGAACAGCCGTGCCCATGCCGATGTTGGTGCCATCGGCTCGCCTGCCACCGGGTCGGGCAGAAGATCGAGTGTCACGACGATCTGATGTGCGGCGATGCGTGTGCCGGTCGTCGCGTCGGCCGTGCGCTTCCGCTCGATCTTGCGGACGCCTGATGAAAGCGATCGCCAGATTTCGGCCCATGCATTGGTCGGATCGGTCAGCGCATCGACCGCCTGGCGTCCGACCATGTCGAGATAGAATTCGAAAGCCGCATCGGTGGGCGGCAGGCCGACGCCGATGACGGTGCTCTCGCCCGCATCGTTTGTTTCGACCATCGGGCTGGCGATGCCGATCTCCAGGATGAACTGCGTTTCGCCGGATCGGTAGAGCGCTCTGCTCTCGAGCCTGTCAGTCTCCTTGGCGTCCTCGACATAGACCGAAATGAAGGGGCGATCCTTGTCGGTGCGCAATGCGCCGTCGGACGTGATGTCGATTGCGCCGAATTCGCTGTCGCGCACTTCGTTTTCAACGAGCGTACGCCCCTTGAGCGCCTCGATGGCCGCCACGCGCAAAGCGGTCCGTCCCAACATCACAATTCCTCCAGCTGAACGATCTGCCGCGTTTCGCCGCGATCATCGACCGCGAGCACCCCGAACCATGGCTGACCCGGCCGCGCGAGGGCGCGCACCCGGTCGCCCTTCCGGAAAATGATGCCGGGGTACTTGATCGGGTCGATGTGCAACTCGCTGCGCTGCGACGTGATCCGCCCGCGCCACGACTTGTCCCACGCCCCCGCCGCCGTCGTCTCCTTGCCCCCGCCGACACGCAACGGTGCTTCGATTTCGATTGGCTGGCGATCCGGATCGGCCTTGCCATCTCGCATGAAAGCAAGGCGCACCCGCTCCGCAAACCTGTGATCCACCGCCGCCATGATGCGGTCGCGTATGCCGTGAAAACGTGCTCCTATCGGCATAGGTGTCGTCCTGCGGGTCGGAGGGGGACCGGAGGAACCGGTCCCCGGCGTCGCTAGGAAGTCGGCTTCAAAGTCTCGAGGGCGGTGATAATTTCCGCCTTCGTCGCAGAGGCATTGACGGCGACGCCTTCGGCATCTGCCCGTTCAAGCAACTGGGCCTTTGTCAGTCCAGAAAGATCTGAAACTTCGTCTTCAATGGCACCCGCAGGCAGAGCCTGACCGGACTTGAAGTATGTGCCGCCGTAAAAGCCGGCCTTCGCTGCATATGCCATCAGTTCGACCTCCCGCGCATCAGCATTTCCGGACGGGTCGCGATGAACAGCGGGTAGCTGTAGATCTCGACACGGTCCCAGGCCTCGCGCCCGGACGGATCGGCAAGGATCAGTCCGTAATATTCCTGCGCCCGGCGATTCAAGTAGGGCTTGAACTCATTGGCGGGCGAGAACCCCACCTTGAATGCGCCGCGGGCACCGATCGGGAAAAAGCGGGCCTTCGTCGTCTCGATCGCGATGGTCGACCCGTCATCCGTGCCGCGATAATTGATGAAGGTGATACCTTCGATCTCGATCGCCGAGAACCCTTCGACATTCTCGAGGAGCGAAGCCTTCTCGTGGCCGAGCTTGGTCTCCTTGATCTGCGGATGGTTGACCAGGAGGTCGAAGAACGTGTCGCCGACGAGCGAGCCAATGCGGGTGTTCGGCGTCCAGATGCCCTTCGATGCCTTCTGCATTGCCCGTTTGACATCGCGGCACTTCTTGCGGACGTCCGTGGCCGGGTCGGTCAGCTGGAAATTGACCTCCGCCGGCTCGGCAATTCCCCATTCGTCGAACCAGTCGATGATGGTTGCTCCACTCGCGTCGAGCACCTTGCCCTGGATAGCACCGAAGCGCATATGCTCCCAGGTCATTTCCAGATCGTTCAGGATCTGCTGGGTCCGGTCGGCAACCTCCTGGCTGACTTCCCGCGTCTGCACGTCGAAGGGCAAAGCGGCGACGCCGGCGAGCTCGGCCGCATAGACGGTCGACCCCTTCGCCAGTCGGCTCGTGTTGAACGGCCGGACCTTGGCCCCTTCAGGGATGAGTTCCTCCGGCGGCGCGCCGAGTTCGGAGGTCGGAATGAGCGAAAGCGTCCGCTCGCGATCGGCGATGGCGATGGTCCGGGACCGTGAATAGATCGGCTCGAATAGGCCGAGAGAACCCAGAAGCTGAGGCTGGAATTCGGTGCGTTCGACGACTTCCTCATGGAAGTCGATCATGCCCCAGCCATTCTGGTTGAAGACGTCGAGTACGAGTGCCATGGGGCGGTCTCCTTATCGGCCGATGATGCCGAACGCGGCCATGGCGGCGAGCGCGGCGGTTTTCTGGATGTCGCTCACGCCGTCCGCCCAATGGAGCACGTCGGCATGGACTTCGCTATCGCGAACGGTGAAGGTGCGGCGCACATCGTCTTCGGTCGCATCGCAACCTTCGAAGAGAATGGCGGCGGCGTTATCGCTACCGTCCATGCCGTCCGGGTCGAGCGGCACATATTTGCCGGTCGCCGTGATGCGCCCCATGACGGCTCCGGCCTTGAGAAGGCCCGAACCGGCAGCGACGACGCCCTGCTCTCGCGAGCGATAGCCATTTGCTTCCGAAACGAGATAATGAGCCGCTCCTGCGAAGCGGTCTTCAATCAAGATGGTCATGAACCCAGCCTCCTGTTAGCGGCGCTTGTTGGAACGGGCGACGGCTTCGGCGAGAGGTGTGCGATCCCCCTTGCGCGCAGTCGCAGGCGGCTTGCCGCCGGTGAGACCCTCGCCATTGAGGCGACGCCGCTCGAGGTCAGCAGCATCGTCAGCATCGTCGCCCGCCAAGCTGGCGACCGGGGCCTTCGCGAGCATCGCCTTGACGCGATCTTCGGAAAGATCGGTCTCGACCAGTTCCTCCGCGAGGCCCTTGCGACCCTTGGCCTCGGGAAGCGCCAGAATGGCGGTCCTCCGTGCCTTGTAAGCCGCTACGGCGGAAGCGCCGCCTTCGTTGCGGGCCTTGTCGAGATCGGCGGTCGAATGTGCCGCCTGCGTTGGCTCTGTCATGGAAATCTCCTTGGTCTGACGGGAGGTCGCGGCGGTCGCCGCTTGGCCGGCGTCGAGACGCCAGTTCTTCTTGCTTGCCAGCGCCTTGAGACGCTGCGGCGCATGGGCGTAGCTGCGGTAGTCGAAGGCCGCGATCGCGCGCGCCTCGCTCTCGCTCGTCGCGTCGGCGAAGCCCTCGGCGACGGCCTCGTCGGGCGCGTACCAGCGTTCCGCCTTCATGATCGCCCGGCATTCCTCGGGCGTCTTGCCGGATTTCCGCGCATAGATGCGCGACCAGGATTTGGCGATGGCATCGAGCTGCTCGATCGTCTTCGCGTGTTGGTCGGCATTTCCATGGGTCCAGCCGGCAGGATCGTGGATCATCATGATCGAGCCGATCGACATGGTGACCGTATCACCCGCCATGGCGATCAAGGATGCTGCGGACGCGGCGACGCCGTCGATCACGACATCGGTGCGACCAGGACGCCTGTCGAGAAGCGCGTGAATGGCGGCGCCCTCATCCGTGTAGCCGCCGCCGGAGTTAATGAAGACGGTCAAATCGGCGTCGTCGTCGATCTGTGCGAGAGCCGAGATCACGTCGGCATGGGTGAAGTGGTCGCCGAAAAAGAAATCGCCGACATCGCCGGTGAGCGTCAGCTCGCCGTCTTTCAGTATCGCAGCCATAGTCTTGATCCTCAGTAGGGCCGCATTCGGCCTGATTTTGCGAAGCGAACGCGGCGCGGAGTTTCGCCCCGCGAGATCTGGCACTCGCGGATCGCCTCGTTGAGGGCGCGCTGGACATCACCGATCGACGCGTTCGAGAAACGGGTCATGTCTTCCCCGAACCGGGCTTCGGTGACCATTTCACCCATCAACAACGCTTCTTCGACCTTGCGAAGCGTCGCCGCCCGCGCACACCAGTCGACGGCCAGGGGATCGTAGATTTCGGGCATCATGCATCCTCCCGCGCCGGTGTGCGGGCGCCCTCGACGGCCGCGCCATCGGGACCGGCACCATTGCCGCCCCTGCTGCGTCCATGCGGAACGGCCATCCCGATCGCAATCATCTTCTCGATCTCGAGCGCGATCTGGTCGGTCTCTTCCTCCCAGTCCAGCCCCTGCTCGGCATAGATGCGCTTGAGAGACCGTGTGCCGGTCTCGAGGCCGACCTTGTCGGCAAGTGCATCCTTGTAGGGATCGGCCGACGGCTTCGGCGGCCCGCGCCATTCCGATCCGACCACTCGCTCGCGGTTGGCCAGAAACGCCTGCAATCCTCCCTTGAGCGGAAGGCGGCCTTCGGCGATTCCCTCCTCCAGCCAGGCTTCGAAGATGCCCTGGGCGAAGGGCGCGGCGATCCGTTCGCGGCGGCGCAGGACGATCGGCCAGATCGTCGCCGTTTCCATGCGAACCGACGAGTAAGTCGAGTTCGAATGATCCATCGTGAAGCTGGTCGCCGTCAGGCCCAGGCACCGCGCCATCTCGCGCTGCAGATCCTGCTTGTAGGGCACATATTGCGATCCCGGCGTCGCGGCTGTGTGCATCTCGAATTCCTCGCCCGGACCAAGGTGATTGATCCGGGCGGGATCGTTCATCGCGACGCCCTTTTCCTTCAGGGCGTCGATCCGCATCGACCAGATGTCGAGAAGATCGTCCGCAAGCCCGCTCGCCCCTTCGATACCCGACAGCTCGTCGCGCAGGGTCTCGATCGCCTGGAACGCCTGTTCGCTCGGTTCCGGGCTCTTGATGGTCGCGGCAAAGATCGTCTGCATCAGTGCCGTCGCAAGCGTCGCGTCGGCAAGCTGGTCGCTCTGCGCGACCACCTTGAGAATGGGTGCCACGAGCGTGATCCCGCGCGAGCTATCCGGGTTGTCGCCGCGGTCCATGACATGGATAACGTCGCGGGCGGCTACATCGTGGTCCATCTCAATCCCGGCGTCGCGCCGCCGGAAACGATAGGTCTGCGGCCGGCCGGTGGCATCGTGGAAGATGCCCATGTCCAACCCCTCGAACTCCCGCGACACGCGCGGCAGCCGGTGCGGCGCGACGAGCGAGACCTTGGTGCCGGTTTCGATCCCGTAGAACCGCCGGCGGTTGCGCGGAATGAAGTCGAGCACGCCGAACGCTTCGCCATAGGCGAAATAGTGGCGCATGACGCCATCGATCATCTCGGCGACGGTCTTCTTGCCGGCGAGATCGCATTCGGCCTTCGCCCAGGCATACCGCTTCCACTCGGCCTCGATCAGCTTGACCCAGTCGGCCTGTTCCTTTTGATCGTAACCGAGCCGGCCAAGGTCGGGCTGGGCGTTGAGCTTCAGTTCGGCGCCGATCGTATCGGCCATGATCTGATCCACCGCGCCGGCGATCCATCCCGAATTGTGCATGAAGTCGATCGCGAGCGCGGAAGCGCGCTCCGCCGCCTGCCAGACATCGATCTTCGCGTCGCGCGTCACCGCGCGGCGCATGGCAAGAATGCCCGACGTGTCGCCGCGCAGATAACGCGCCACCGGCTTCACCCGGTCCTGCAGGGATCCGGCTTCTGCGACGACGGTGACGGCACGCCGCGCGGCCGGAACCCGAATGCGTGGTTTGGCCGCCATCGTTCCATTCCTGCTACTTGTACGCGTTCCAGCGTTTTCGGGTCCGCCTCGCACCGACACCGGCAACGGGCTCCGCCTTCTTTTCGAACGGGCTGGGCTGGCCGCTGAACAGGTCGGCTTCCGCCGGGGCGCCATGCACCTTCACCAGGAGGTCGACCCATCGATCCAGCGTCAGCCGCATCTTGTGCTCCAGATGCCAGGCCAGCGACAGCGCATAGACCGTGGCGTCAAACCAGTCGTTTGCCCGCCCGACGATCCGTTTCCATTCCCGCGCGGCCTTCGGATTGATCAGCCGCCGCGCCCGTCTCGAGATCGTCGCGCGCGCTTCCTCGTCCGGATCGACGAGCCGCTCGGCCGTCATCTCCATCGCGAAGTCCTGGTCGCAAAGGTCAGGCGGCAGATGCAGCGTGTTGCGCGGCCACGATCCCCTGGCGTCCGGACCGAGAACCAGATTGGCGAGCCCGGCCATGACCTCGGTCTTGATGTCGTAAAGACCGACCGGGTAGAGCATGACCTTCGCGATTCGGCGCTTGCGCTGATCCTTGATGTCCTTCTTCACCGGCGTTCCGAGCCACGGCAGGCCGACCTGATGCCGCCCGTCGAGGGCGTAGCAGTTCGGCCGCGTCGCGCAGAACAGATACACCCGGTCCGTCGCGAAGCCTGAATCGACGCCCGACAGGTCGATCCCCTTTTCCAACCCGCCTGCGGTCGGAAAGGTCCGGCCGAGCGCGTCGGCGAGCGCGATCCAGGGTTCGTCGGACTGATCCGGCGCCCCCTCGAAAACCTCGCGCGCGACGAGCCAGCGCTGGCCGAGCGGGCCGATCGCATAGACCAGCCACTTGATGCCGTAGCTCTGCACGTCCGCCGCCGACACGACGAGGCCGGCCTCTGCCGGAATGATCCCGCGCGGAAAAGGGTGCGCCTTCACCGCATCGACGATCTTCTCCCATTCGACGGCGACGCCGCCGGGATCGTACGGCTCCGCCAGATCCTGCTGGCTGAACACGCGCATCTTCGTCGTGTCGCCCTGAGCGTTCTCCCAGCGCTGCCAGATGTCGCCGAACCGTTCGCGCGGCGCGTAGGCGGCCCAGAGGTGATAGCTCGGCTGCCAGTCGCGGCACCGACCTTCGCATGGCGGGCAGACATAGGCGTCGAGATCGTCCGCCGCGATCGTTTGCGGTACCGGGTCGCTGCCCTCCGGAACACGGGTCGCAATCCAGATGCCGCCGGCGAGCATATCCATCTTGTGCGCGTCGCGGATTACACCGTCGCATGATAGGCATCTGAAATGCGCCGGCGCATCGTCAGACGGCCCGCGCATCTGGTCGAAGATCAGCGGCTGGCGGATCGAGCAATGCGGACACGGCACATAGAAATGCCGCTGGTCGCCAGCCTCGAAATCCGCCGTGATGGCACACTCGCCAGCGATGCCCGGCGTCGAGCCCTGCCACTCCTTGGCCATGTCGCCGTAAAATTTCTGACGCGCCCGTGCCTGGTCGCGGGGGCTGCCGCGGCCGTCGACATCGCTCGGATAGCCGGTCACCTCGTCCATGGCGAGGTTCTTGATCGAAACCATCTGCAGACCCTTCGAAGAACCTGCGTTCACGATCAGCCCGAAACCGCCGGCGAAGCGCTTGTAGGATGTCGTCGAGCCCTGCTCGTCGCGGCTATTGACCGGCATGACCTTGTGCGAAATGCGCGGGCTCGCCTCGATCGTCGGCTGCAGCTTGACGCGATTGAACTTCGTTGCCTCCTCCAACGTCGGCAGCACGATCATCATCGAGGCTGGCGCCTGGTCGACCGTGTAGCCGAACCAGTTCTCGATCGCCGTCGACTTGCCGAGTTGCGCTGCCCACCGCGCCGTCACCCGGCGCGCGGGATGATCGGGATGAAGGCAGTCCTGCGGCTCACGCAGATAAGGGACGCGATCGGTGCGGAATGGTCCCGGCCAGGGCGAGCCTGATTCTGCGGAGACGACGCGGTGCCGGTCTGCCCATTCGGAGATCGTCAGATCCTCGACGGGTCGACTCGCCGCCTCCAGCCCGGAATAGAACGTGACGGCGCCATGCGGAATATCAGGAAACTGGCTCCGCACGTCGTCGAGGGTCATTGGAGCAATGCCTGTGCTGTCTGGTCGATAGGTTTGTCGCCCGCATCTGCCGCGCGCCGGAACCGGTCGAGACTTTCGAGGACGTTGCGGTGGAAGACTTCGAGGCCAGCGCGCGAGAACGTCTTGAATGCGATGCGCGCGGTCCGTTCATCCCAGCCATATTTGAGCGCCACCGACTGTGCCTCGCTTTCAACGGCCTGGTCGAACGCGCTCACCATCAGAGCGATGGCTTCGCGCGCGGCCCGGTCCACCTCCGCGGTCGGCGTCAGTCGACGCCTACGCTCGGCGAGGTCCATTTCGCGCAGCTCGGCGTCCGCCTGCGCTTTCCGCGCCGCGCCGTCAGACTGACTGCCCGCAAACCGCGAAGGTTGACCGGCAGCCGGTTTGGCGTCAGGCGATAAGGCCGGGCTGGGCATTGACGGCCGTAGGCGGATATTCTCCTGCCGATGTGCGACGAGATCCTCGTAGTTGACGAGATTCGATCGGCCGTTCTCCTGAAGAGGCAGCGCCTCCGAATGCTGTTTAAGGTATCGAGACAAGGTCGAGCGGTCGACCGGATCGCCAGCCGCGGTCAACCGATGCGCCGCCTCCGTGATCGAAATCCAGTCCATCGTGCGTGATCCGTGCATTCGTTCGTGCAGCACGCGTGCATCCGTGTACCGCTTTCAACCCGACCCACTGGCAAAACCCCGGGAGCATTTCCGCCCGTGTGGCCGCGTGGATCGCGGTACGGTCCCTAAACCGGGGGGTGTTGCAGTCGGCAAAAGCCGGTCGACCGACCCGATCCCGCATCACCCGAACGCCCCGCCGGGCAACCGCCTCAGCTCGTGCGCCAAACGCTGCGGCATGACCCTCTGCACGGTCGAGTGGAAGGAACGAACGGTCGCGCCCGTTGTCATCTCGTTCGGGATGACGACGCCCGACTGCACCACCTTGATGGGGAAGCGCGCCTTGCCGACGCGCTGCATCACATGCCCCAGGAACACGATGCCCTTGCGGTTCGGAAACCGTCCGCCCTTGATGAATGTACCGCCGAACACCTGCCGCTTGCCAAAGGGCGAAGCGACGACGCCGGCGCGCGTCTCGCGCGGCCGGAAGAACTTCAGCGAGATATCTCCGCCGCGTGCCGTCATCCGATAGGTCAAAGTACCGGGCTGCGACCGCGCCACCGCCACTGCCTTGACGATGGTCTTGAGTGGCAGGCCTGTCTGTCCGGTAAGTTCGCGGCGAACCTGCGTGCGCGCCATGTCGCCAGTTCGGTTAACGACGCGATTAACTACGGTCTTGAATCGCTTGTCGGTCAGGCCTTGCAGGCTCTGCGCAAAGCGGTCGAGCCCTGTCCTGTCGCCCCAGCCGATGATCAGATTGGCCATGGCGCGCTCCAACGAATGAGGGAGTCTGGCGGCTGGGCGGGTTGGTGACTTTCACCCGCCCCCCTTGCAGGTGGCGGGACCGGCCACCACTTCTTGGTCAACGTAGCTCAGCGGATAGAGCACGAGGTTTCTCAACCTCGAGGTCGTGGGTTCGATTCCCACCGTTCCCACCAAGAGCGTCCCTTCGGGGGCGCTCTTCTATTTTCCCGCCGCTCTCCCGCCTGCTTGACGCTGTTGTGGCATGGCTTGCACAGGCACTGCAGGTTGTTCTCGTCCCAGAACAGCGTCTCGTCGCCACGATGAGCGGTGCGGTGATCCGCCACGAGCTTCGACGTTTCCGCCTCTACCCGACCGCATCCGGCCATTTGGCATGTGAAGAGATCGCCGACGAGCACCTTCCAGCGCAGCTTCTGCCAGCGGCTCGTCTTGTACCATGCGCGCCATGCGATGGTTGCATCGAGCCTCCGTGACCGGGCTGGCTCGTTTCCGCCCGCATATCCGATGCGAGGGGCAAGCTTGCCTACGCGCGGAGCGATGCTCTTCAGCCTGCCCATGAAGATGATAGTGTTCCATGCTTCCGCACTTGACCCGAGTCGGGAGCCGCGTGGCTCTCACGGGTCTGGATCGGTCAGGAGCTCCGCCACGGTTGCCCGCGGCTGCTACGCTGTGTCGGAGGAGCAATCCCCACGGTCGACCGGCGTCCATGGGGAGAGTCGCTACGCGAGTCGCTCAATCTGCGCAAGCTTGACGTCAACGATCATGTCGGCGCCGAACAGCATTGTGCGTACGCGCGCGGCCCTGCCCTTCGCATATCCTTCCAGCACACCGCTGAAGGCCGCATAGGGACCGACATTGATCTTCACCCGCGATCCCACATTTAAGCCCGTGGGGATATTGCGCTCATCGAACGCACCCTTCTGGGCAAGATCCATGAACGCGGTCATCTGCCGATCGCCGATAGGATGCGGCCTGTCACCCTTGCCAATCACTGCCTGGATACCGCGGACGCGTAACAGCCCGGCAACCGCCTGGTCGGATTGCGCGACGCGGACGAAGATGAGCTTCCGCAAAACGGGAATCTGAATGGCCTTACCGCCCGGCCTCACACCGCGACGAGGCAGGACGACCCGCTTCTCGGGCACGACCGCATCCACATGCATCTTCACTAGCGCATCGCGGATCTCGATCTCACCACGCCCGAGCGTGCGAAAGGCGAACCAACGCCGCACGCCCGGCACTTCCATTCCCGCCGCGTCGAGCAACTGCGCATCAAGCGCGCGCCGCTGCTCTTCGCCCAGGACTTTGGCTGGCACGGGATAGGGGTTGCCCTGCCCGTCGAGCCAGACCTG
This sequence comes from Aliihoeflea sp., assembly GCF_052435475.1. Classification (NCBI taxonomy): domain Bacteria; kingdom Pseudomonadati; phylum Pseudomonadota; class Alphaproteobacteria; order Hyphomicrobiales; family Phyllobacteriaceae; genus Aliihoeflea; species Aliihoeflea sp. Next base: position 410,224 of record NZ_JBQVMV010000001.1, on the reverse strand, counting down.
TTCGCCGTCACTCAGCTGCTTGCGCTCGATTGCCATTATCATCGGTTTCCCTCGTCTGCGGCCCTCAGGGCCAGTTCGAACGCATCCAGTTGCCCCGGCCCGCCAGCCGGCAGATAGACTACCGGCTGGTCACCAGGATCTGGCATCCACGGCCAGCCGCGCCGCGCGAACTCGTTCCGCCATGCGGCAAAGGTGCTGGACCCGACCGGCACCGGCTCGAAGTTCGAGCCCAGCTCGTGCCACCGGCGCGCGAACTTGTGCCCTTGGCGCAGCATCGCCTTCCGGTAGAGCACCGACAGCAGCGGCCAAGCCTTCTCCGCTTCGCCTTCCGCCGTCAGCAGATGCGCCACGATCCACGCGCCCCATGTCTTCGAGAACGGCGATGCGAACTCGTTGAACGGCTGCGCTGGCGCCGCCGGCAGCTTCTCCCAGCGCCGTTCGGACAGGTACACACCGAAGGTGCAGACCACCGTTCGCCCGCCAACCTTGGCATGGGTCAGATAGTCGTCGAGCCGGGCCACCGCCTCGTCGCGCTCTGCCGCCGACAGAGGCATCGCCGCCGCCAGGGCCTTGGGCGCGCTGTCGGTCACGTAGGTCGGCCAGCGCGGGTGTACCCGCTTCAGCCAGCGCACGATCTGTTTTCCTTCCTCCGCTCGCGTCCGCGCTCTCTCTTCCTCGTTTGAAGAAGTTGTTTGAGAGGGGTCGTTAATAGGTGCCGGTCCAGGATCGGCAGGGGGTGCCGGTTCTGGACCGGCAGGGGGTGCCGATATACCGGCAGGGGTGCCGACATACCGGCAGGGGTTATCAGCGTCGCAAACGGTCTCGACTGCGGGATGAACCGGGTCGAGGATGACGCGATAGGAGTGCGCGCTGTCACGCCCGCTTTCGCTTTCGAGGACGTGCCGCTCCAGATAGCCGGCGCGGATCAGCCGCTCGATCGCCTCGAACACGGTCGAGCGCGCACAGCCCATCTCGTCGGCCATCTTCACCTGGCTGCGACGGCACCATCCGAGATCGTCCGTATGGCGCCCGAGAACGCACAGCACTTGCAGGTCGCGAGGCTTCAAAGAGCGATCCGTCGCCGCCCGCGCCGGTATGATAGAAAGTCGAGGTCCGGTCATTTGGCAGCCTCCGCAACTGATTCGCGGGCCGCGCATTGAGTCGCGTCCGGTGGGAGGGCAAAGCCATGGATGAAGGGCGTTTCGATTAGCCCGTCCGCGCCTTCGTCGAGAAGCGCGGCAACATCGCCGACACGGTGACGAGCACGGTCCAAGCGGCAGACATCTTGCTGAACCGCTGGCCGGGTGATCGCGGCGCGCGCAAGCACCTTGCCGCGCGCAAGGCGTGCATCGCCGTGCTGGAGGGCATCAAGGAAGCACGCGCCGCGCGGTTGGCCTTCGAAGCCGCGGCGAAGGAAGCCGACATTCTCGCGCCCTCGGTTACGCCGATTGGCAAGAGTGAAGGGCCCGTGCTCTGGAACAAGCGCACGCGAATGCTGAAGCGCGATCGGTAGTCGGCGCTCTTGACGGCGCCTGAGCGGATTCCCAAATCTTTTGCCTCCCGAACTGCGAGGGAGAACGACGTTCACGCAGGCTGCTTTGCAAGCCCAAGAGCCACGGAGGTCACAATGCTCGCGCAACACTTCGACAAGCCGGTCCGCGTATGGGTCGGGCTCGGTTTTCCGCGACAGCTCAATACTGTCGTCGATGCCTATCAGATGCTGACAAGCTGGAATGGAAACAGTCCCGAGCAAAGGGCGGCCATCCGTGCGTGCAAAGCGGCATTGTGCGGCGAGGTCGATGCCGAGACGGCGCGCGGCGTCGTACTGGCCTTTGCGCGCAAGAAGGACATCCTGGTTGAAGACGGCATATTGCCGCCGCCGGTGATGAAGGGCAGCGCCAGCCACGTTTAGCGGCGCCGAGGCGGATCTGACTACTTCAGCATAGCGATCAGGATGGGTCGGCTTTCTCATCATGCCGCCCCCTCCTGACTCGTCCAAGGCGCGCCCTTCCGCTTGTAAGGCCGCACGCCTTCGGCTGCCTGTGCCATCCGCTCCAGGTGCCAAGTTGTGAACATCGTCGTGGAAGCCTCGCGCTCGGCGTCGGTGACCTCGTCGAGCCGCCCGCAGCGGCGCTGTTGGTCGTATTGATGCGCCAGCTGTTTCACGAGACAGCGAGGGCTCGTCTCGTCGCAGTCCGGCGGCACGCATCGGAAACACGGATCGTCGGTCACCGCCCCACCCTCTTCCAGTTCTCGAAATCGCCGCGCAGGCGCTGCCAGCGCTCCACGGCCTGTTGTGAATCGTTGATCTCGCGCCGTGAGGTCACGCCAAGGAGCGAGCGCAGCTTTGCCGCCGTGCGTTCGTCGGTGGCGGGGTTCTCAAGACCGTGCTTGTCGATCAGGAAGCGCTTGAACGCCGGGTCCTGGCACCGCATCGCCGCCTCAGTTCGGTAGTCTTTCGACCGCCCGGCCTTCGCCGCTCGCGCCGCCGGCGACGCCTCTTCAGCACTCGCCGCAGGCGCGGCCTTAACCGTTGCCTGGCCGTCATCGCCCGCCGCGCCGGCGCGCTGTCCGCGTGTCGCCGCGATTGCCCGATCGACAAGCCCGAGCAGGAAGCGGAGTGCCGACGGCAGATCGGCGATGAGCTGGCGTTCCTCGGTCGTCGCGACGCCAGTGAATTCGAGCAGCTTGATCAGGCTGCCGTCACGACCCCGCGCCTCGACAAAGGTCGTCGCGCCATCGGTGGCGAACAGCCATTCGGCCCCGTCGAGCGATGCCAGCTGCGCGCGGATCGTTGCGAGGCGTTTTGCTTCCGTCATCGCCCGCCTCGCGCGATGTCGACCATCAGCAGCCGCGCTTCTTCGAAGGCCGGATTTTTATGCCGACCATCATCGCCGCGAATGGCGTGCCAGGCCGCGCGGCGGAAGCTGATGAACATCACGCCCTCGTCAAAGCCCGCCCGCGTACAGGCCGCCTCGAACACGTCGCGATATTTCATCAGCACGGCGTCGGAGACGGCGAGCAGCACGACAGCGCGCGCTGCATGGTCGCGCGCGTCGTGGATTTGGCGGATGATCGGCAGAAGGCTATCGGTCATGGGAGACCAGCCCGGGCCAAGAACTGGCGCCACTTCGCGGTCAGCGCCAACTTCGCCGCCCCCTCGTTTTTCGCCTTCTGCGAAGGACCGACCGTTGCGTCAGGCCCAATGAACATGCGCCATTCCAGCCGGTTACCGTGACTGAATATCGCTCCGATTTCCACGTCACCGGCGACAGCGAGCTTTCGACCCGGCTCATCGATCCAAACCAGCGGACCGTTATCGGCTGCAGTCGACGCCCGTTCGCCTGGCTCGCGCAAAGGCACGTCCTGCAGCGTCTTCCAATCTACGCGGTTCACAATTGTCGGGCCGCGATAGGCGCCGGTCGCGTCCGCCTCCCACACGAACCAGGCCGTGTTCATGCTGCTTTGCGCCTTCGGCCCGTCCCAGCCGTCGCGGTGCATCATGGGCAACCGGCGCGTAAACACGTGCACGCGCGCGGGCGGGTTCTCATCCATGGCAAAACAACGTTCGGGATCTTCGAACCCGCACAGGAAATTTAGGTTGAGCAGCAATGCCATCTTGCGCGGCCGATGGGCGCGCAGCGCATGTGCGATGAAACTGTTCAACGCCTCGCCATAGGGAGGGTTGGTGACGATATCGCACGGCCTGTCCATGCCAATCGCCGCCGCGCCATCGCGATCGATCTGCCGGAAATCGCCGACATGCTGGACCGCACCATGCCGGTCTGCCGTCTCGCGATCGACAAGATCGGAAAGGAAGACCTCATATCCGGCATCTTCCAGAATGCGGCTGATGGCACCCTTGCCGCAGGCAGGCTCCCATATCTCCAGGTGGAAGCTTTCGAGCGCCAAAAGCGCCCGCGTCGCCTCAAGCGGCGTCTCATAAAAATTGTCGCCGCGCTCTTCACGGGTCGCGGTCTTGGTGCCGATGTTGTTGCGCAAGCTGGCGCGCGATGGTTCGAGGCCGGCCTCAAGCCGCGCCTGGATGGCCCGCTCCACGATCCCAGGTGTGACGCGCTCGGCATCCCGCAGCTTGCGGGCATCGTGGATTTCGTGTCGCGAGAACCCGACATCCTCAGCCCGCGGCGGCGGAATGTCGTCGTCGACTGCGACGACTTTCTTTGGGCGCCCGGTACGTTGCCCGACTTCGCCGCGCTCCTGGGCGGCATCATATTCATCGGCGATACGGATTTTAGCGCGGGATTCGATGAGCAGCGCGTCACCCTGCAGGCGCCGAGCCTTGTCGACCAGCCGTTCGGCCGCGCCAAATCGTTCCGCAAACCCGCCCGCCGCCTTTGCCTGATCATAGGCGCCGGCCGCCAGCATCCGCGCGGCAATCACATCGCCGTCGTCGAGCAGCGCGCGCGCACGCTCCACCACGGCCGCAATGTCAGATGCGTCAGAAATGGCGACCGGCATGTTCATGTCGGTTAGGCCTCAGGCGAGCCTTCGAACGACGGGAGTTCCGTTCGCTCGGCAGCATCCCGCAAGTCGCGCCCGACCTGCTCCCGGAGGAAGAATTCCCAGCGATAGAGCTGGTAGAACCACTTGATGTCGCCGCCCGAGATTCGGTAGCGCAACCGCGCCGGAATCCTCACGGGCTCACCGTCGATGAAGGCGGGAACGGACACCATGAAGATGCCCGGGATGGTGACCTTTTCGCCCTTTGCATTCTGGTGCTCTTCGGCAAACTCGACGACGCGTTCGCCCGTCTGCAGGCGAATGCCCTGCTTGGCCTTGGCGGAGACGAAGACTTCCAGATGACGCGATAGTTCAAGCACTTCGGACGGTGTCGCAAAGCGTTCCTTGAAGAGACGCTCATATTCGCTGACTTCGCCATCCATAGGCGCGGCAAGCTCGGCAGCGTGCTCTTCGAGGAAGGCGGCAAAGACCTCCTGTGGCATCGCGTTGCCGCTGCCATTGACCCAGGCCTTGAACTCTTCGGTCAGCGGAAATTCATAGACGATGCGATGATCGCGACGGCGCGCGTCGACGCCTTCACGATCGTAGTTCAACACCGCTGTCAGCGTCGGCTTCGGCCAGGTCGTCTTGCCGAAAATGACGGATTCGCCGTCCTTATGCCGATCGATGAGCGCCACGAAGCTATCGAGAGTATCGGCGCGCGCCGTGCCATGGCGGGCTGCCGGCGCCTGCCGGTATTCGTCGATCAACGACTTGATCGAATGAAACCGCTGGTTCTTGGCGTCGAACGCAATCTCGACGTGCTCCGGCAGACCCTTGCCGAGACCTTCTGTCGATATCTTGATCACCGACGGCGCAGCGGCATCGGTGGCAAGTTCGGAAATCAGTTTGACGGCGGTGCCGTCGAGCATGGTGGTTTCGGCCATTGCCGGTTCCTTTCAGGGTTTGACTGGATCAAGCGGTCGCGGCCTCGTCGTCCGGCTCCTGAGAGCCGACCGCGCGGGCCGAGAACATGTCGATCTGGTTGGGGTGCTGGACTGAAAGCTGACCGTCGATCACCCAGAAGGGCGTCTTCACGAACTTCGCCGTTTCGGGCAGCTTGACCTTGACTTCAGGCTTGATGTCGATGCGCCCGAGTTCGTACTCGAGCACAACCTTGAGGGTGATTTCGGCCTTGCATTTGTCCGCCGGGCATTGTTCGAGCGCGACCAGCGCCTCCTCCATCTTCTCGTCGAGGTGACGCGAGAAATCGCCCCGCGAGACGAGACCGATCATCTCGCGGAAGGTTCGCAGCATTCTGCTCATGGCAAAGTCCTCTCTGATTTGAGCATTCGGTGATGAAGGAGCACGCGCGCCGCGCAGGCCGCGCCGCTTTCGACAGCGGCCATGGCAAGGCTGTCGACTGCCGACGCAGGCATCGCAGCGATGTTGCCGAAATAGACATGGCGGGTTTGGTTGGAGCGGTTCATCCCCGTTCCTCCCGCCGCGCTTCGCGCGCGCGATGCTCAAGCTGCGCGACGGTCATGATGATCGGCTTCAGAACGGCTGGCGCGCTATCGTAGTCGCGGCCAAACCGGCCGTTTAGCCGAGGGAGCATCGCACGTGGGACAAGCGCCCAGTTCGCAGGATCCGTGTCGAGGCGGTCACCGAGACACTTCAGGCACATGCCGTCCGGCAGCGGACCGTGCTTCTGCTCCCAGAGCCAGCGGTGCTTCAGCACATAGCGGCGCTCGAAACCCGTATGGGGATTTGTCTTCTCCACGCTGATCTCGACATAGCCGTCTTTGGAGACCCGCTCGTGGCCGGCATAGTTCGTGTTGTGCGGCCGCTGGCCCTTCTTGAACTGGGTTCGGGCGGAGTTGGCGTTGTAGGGCATCGGCTTGCCCTTGTTCGCCGGCACCTGGCCTGGCACGAACTGGCCCGTGCGCCCCGTCAACCAGCCTTTGCGCTTGCACAGCGCCGTCAGTGCGCCCAGCGTTACATCGGTGCGACCGAATGCACGAACGAACTCCGCATGGAGCAGGCGACGCGTCATGCATTGACGCAGCTCGACGAACGCCAGCTCCGCGGCGCTGTAGGAGATGGGATGCCCCTTCATGGCGCACCTTCCTTTTCGGGCGCGCCGAGCATCGGCAGATGTTTCATGAAGCGGTCGCCGTGATCCGCAACCAGCTTGCAGGCCTGCAACTGGAGCCGCGCGTTGTCGACGATCTTGTCCGCGACGCTTACGATGGCTTCGGACCGTTTGACCTCGTTGTCGATTTGGTCGCCAGTCAAGCCTTCCTCAGCCAGCCGCTCGAGCTGCATGAACAGGTGATTGTTCAGGTCGACGAGACGATTTTTCATCACGCCGCCCTCTTCGCTTCGAAGATCAGGTCGCGCGTGGCCTTTCGCTCACCTTCCGTGCCGGTGCCCTTCACGCGCATCAGGTGATGGCGACACCAGCGGGTGTTGCCGAAGGTGGCGGCGCCGCAGAAGAGATGCGTCTCGCCTCGCGCGGCATCGTTCACCGGGAACCGGCAGTCGCGCCATTCGAGATCCGCGAGCGGTAAGCGCCGGCTGGCGGCGTCATACGCACGCGCCTCGTCGGAGGTGGCAGGCGCCTCGTAATCGTTTGAGGCCACACCGGCGCGCGCCATGTTGGCGGCATGATGCGGGTTCCGGTTGCCGCGCATCAGCGCGCCGCGCCCGCGTTCCTTGAAGATCTTCGGCCGCTCCGCGACCAACTTGCGGACCACGTCATGGCAGACAGGCTTGCCGAACCGGTCGGAGAGCACGTCGGCGATGCGTTGGTAAGACTGGTTCCGGCTCCAGAGCTGGGCGGCGAACGCAACCTCGTGCGCGAGCAAAACCACTTTCGCTGGGCGCTTCACCGGCGCAGGCGTATCGCTCTTCACGCGTGGCGCAGCCTTGGGCTTGGCGACAGCGCGACCCTGGCGATCTTTGCGCCTGGCAAACCGCAGCGATTCCCGGCCTATCATACCCATCACGGCCGACCGAGTGCGCACCACGCCGAACTGCGCGGCGACGCGGTTGGCTATATCGGCACCCGAAAGCCCGTCATCGTTCCAAAGCTTGGCGGCAAAGACGATCTGCTCTTCGGTCCAGCTATTCTCGCGCGCGGTCATCAGCCCTGCCCTCCCTTCACCAGGGAAAGCCCGCCCTCGCCGCGCGCCGCGGCGGTCGCCTTGCGCAGTTCGGCAAGCGCCGCCTCCAACTTTCCGGCCGCTCGGTCGATCTGGGTGGCCTCGGATGGCGTCAGCATTCCGTCGGCGAATGCCATCGCGCCGGCCGCCATCAGCTCGCCCGCCTGGACGATCGCCTCGGCATGGCGCGACATGATGCAGCCATTGGCGACTTCGACCGCCTCGCGATCCAGAAGGCGGCGTCCGCGTGCGGCAACGATTGCCTCGGACATGTCGAATCGGCCGCATTCCTCCTCGAGCTTGAACACCGCATCGAGCGGCATCAGCTCCGGGCTGTCGGCATTGGCCCAGCGACCGACGGTGCTCTTGCCGTAGGAGCAGACTTCGGCGGCGCGTTCGATGCCGCCGGCCGCCGCGATCAGGTCGCGCTGCTTGGCCTTGAGCAGGAAGTGGCGGGCATTGGCATTGGGGATCATCAGTGCGGTCCTCGAAAGACGAAAGCGTTCCCACGCCGGGAAAACCCGGCGTCGTTTCCCATGGCGGGAAAGGTTCGGAAGTCTCAGATTGAAGCGGTCAGAAGGTCATGGGGGACCGCATGGAAAACGGGCACACATCATGGGCTTGCACCCGCTTCGAGGTTTCGGTCGGCAACGGCACGGGCCAGTCGCGAGAGGCCAAGGGTCCGCGCGCGCTCGCAAGCAAGTCGCTCTACAAGTTGCGCAACGCCGATGCCATCATGTGCGGCGAGCGCCTTCAGCAGGATAATTGTTGCAGACGAGGGAGCGATAAGATGCGCCCCCTCGCCCGCATTGGCCGCGCCGTCGTTCACCGGGGAGGACGAACGGTCGAGCGGCGCGGCAACGCCTGTGCCCCAGGCGGAAAGGGAGTGAATAGAGGCGCTCATTCGGCGGGCTCCATGCTGGGCCGGGCAATCCCATCGGGCCAAGCCAAGCCCTCGGGCCAGTTCTGAGAGAACCAAGCCATGGCGCCCTCGTACCGAGTAGTCGTGATGTCAGCGGTGCCTGCCAGGCGATCGAGCACCTTGCCATCGCGAAAGACCAGCGTGGATACACGCGACACGCTCAGCTCGCGGTTGCGAGCATATTCGGCGGCGACGGACAGGAGGCGCTCTTTCAATGTCATGGCTGCAAGGGATGAGATATGTTTACCGCATTGTCAACGATAAACTTACCGCTAACACCCAGCCCGCCCACGCGGTTAACTTACCGCATGGCTAACTCGATCATCGACCGGATCAACATCCGCCTTGAAAAGACCGGAAAAACCGCGCGCAGAGCCTCGCTCGACGCCGGCCTCAGCGACGCATTCATCCGAAACATTCTCATTGGAAAATCGGGCACTCCGCGCGCCGATAACCTTCAGCGCCTGGCTGACGCTTTGGGCACCACGAATCTTTGGCTGCTCAACGGGACCGGACCGGAAGAGCCATCCGCAGACGATGCCGTCGAAGCCGTAGACGTCCCGCCCTCAGCCGGTTCAAACGCGAGTTTCCCGCCCCGATATGAGAGATTCCCCGCCGGCACAGTCGCCCTTATGGGCCAGTCGGTCGGGGGTCCTAACGGTCGCTTTGTCCTGAATGGACAAACGATCGACCGACTCTTCTGTCCTCCCAACCTAGTTGGCGTCGAGGGCGCTTATGGCGTGAGGGTGTACGGCACTTCCATGGAGCCGCGATATTTTGCCGGAGAGACAGTCTGGATAAATCCCCATGAACCGGTGCGCAGCAACGACTTTGTGGTTGTTCAGCTCGTGTCCCCCGACGAGAGCGGGGACCGCGAAAGCTACATCAAGCAGTTCGTCTCACGGTCGAACAAGACCCTTCGACTGCGGCAGCTAAATCCGGACGAGGGTGAAGCGGAGCTTCTTGAGTTTCCCGCAGACCATGTGTTCGCCGTCCATAAGATCGTGTTTCAAGCGAGCCTCTAGCCACATCCCACTCCGGCACAATTGTTAGGCTTCGGCTCTCGACCGGGAGTCGTGGGCACTCTCCGCAGCGGATCTTGCTGCAGAGATCGCCGAATGTATGTACGCCCAGCTCAGCAACACGTCGAAAATTGCGCAGGTTAAGAGTGCGCGAATGACCGCAGTGATCACAGGCGACGAACAGCCGCCTCAACTCAACAATCAATCGGCCGCTCATATCCTGATCCGCTCGCATGCTTTCCTCGTGTCCAAAGTGTGCGACAAACTGACTCAGAAAAGAGAACGGAGCAAGAACAAATGATTCGGCTCCACGTTTCGTCGCACCATATACAGATGCGGTATTTTTATCGCATGGTGGATTGACGCAATAAGTTTACCGCATTATCGTTTCTCGTTATCGCAGTCCCGCGATGGAGAGAGACATGATCCAGTTCCAGCATCCCGACCACGCAAGCCTGCCCACCGGCATCCCGGTGGAACTTGAGACCGACCCGGTTCAGATCATCGCCAGCGCGATGATCGAGATGAGCGCTTGCGGACGCACGGTCGACGCCGAGGCGCTCGTCGAGCGCACCAGCCTCAGCTCAGCCGAGATCGAATCCAACTGGCGCAAGGCACGCGACGAGGCTAATCGCCGCGTCCGCTCGACCGGCCGCTACCACGCGGCCGCCTGACCATGGCCCGCATCTATCTCGCGTCCTCGTGGCGCAACCCGCACCAGCCGTGGATGGTCGAACTGCTTCGCCAGAAGGGCCATAAGGTCTACGATTTCCGAAACCCGCCACACTCGACCGGATTTTCGTGGTCGGACATTGGCTTGGACGCCAAGACTTGCACCGCCGAAGAATACCGCACGGCGCTGCAGACGCATCCCCGCGCGGCGCAAGGCTTCAATGCTGACTTCGCCGCGATGCGCTGGGCCGACACCGGGCTGCTTGTGCTGCCCTGCGGCCGGAGCGCTCATCTCGAACTTGGCTATATGGCCGGCGCGGGCAAGCGCACCCTCATCCTGACGCAGGATGGCGAGGAACCCGAACTGATGGCGCTTCTCGCGAACGAGATTTGCATATCGGTCGACGAGGTCCTGGAGAAGCTGGGGTCTAGCCGATGACCGCCCGCCTCGTCAGCATGGAGGGCGCGGCGCTCGTCGCCGCAGACAACCGCCGCGCGGCTGCCGAGGCCTTCCACGGCTATTCCCCGCGCATCGCCATTGCGCTCGCTCTGTCGCTCATCGCAGGCGTCGTCGCGGTCGGCACGCTGACCGCCCTGCAGGCGATGGAACGCCAGCATGTCGAAAGGCAGGTGTGACGATGGAGATCGTCGCTCTCCTCGCCATCACGCTCGGCTTCCCGGTTCTCGGCGTTGCGCTCGTCGTGCGCCAGATCCGCCGGCGCCCTGCGGCCGACGAAACCTTCCTTCAACACGAAGACGATTGGGGCGCCCGATGATCGCTCAGACCAATCCCGATGCCTCCCATCGCCGCAAAGGCGTGCGCCAGCCTCGGCAACCTTCCTCGCCAGGCTTCTATTGGGCGCGTCAGATCGCCGTCGATCCAGGCACGCGCGATGAAGACGAGTTCGAGCCGATGCCGAAATTCGAGCCGGTCGACGTGTTTGAAAACCACTACGACGAAAGCGCACCCGATCGGCTGCGCGTCCTGGTGCCGGGCATCGAGAAATCGCAAAGCCTCCGCAACTTCGAATGGGGAGCGCCGATCCCGCCGCCGGCACAGCCATGACCCCTGATATACTCGCCGCCGCAGCCGCCGTCCTCGCGCTCGCCCGCGGCCTCTACCTCCTCTACCGGGATGGCCAGGATGGCTGAGACGTCAAACATCGAATGGACCGACGCGACCTGGAACCCGATCACCGGTTGCTCGGTCGTCTCGCCCGGCTGCACGAACTGCTATGCGATGAAGCTGGCCGGCACACGCCTGAAGCATCATCCCAGCCGCGCAGGGCTGACGCGCGACACGAAGGCGGGTGCAGTCTGGAACGGTGAAGTTCGCCTCAACGCGGAATGGCTTGACCAACCGCTCGGCTGGAAGCGCCCGCGGATGATCTTTGTCTGCGCGCACGGTGACCTGTTCCATGAAAGCGTTCCCGACGACTGGATCGACCAGGTGTTCGCCGTCATGGCGGAGGCGCATTGGCACACCTTTCAGGTGTTGACGAAGCGCGCGGAGAGGATTCGAGCCTATATCGGATCGGATGCAACCCTTGAACGGATAGGCTTGATCCAGCGCCGGGTACATGACGATTTCTGTGCCTACACGAATGTGGCGATCGACGGCATCTGGCCGCTCTCGAACGTGTGGCTCGGTGTCTCGGTCGAAGATCAGGCACGCGCCGACGAACGCATTCCCGCCCTGCTCGCAACGCCGGCAAAGATCCGCTTCCTGTCTGCCGAACCGCTTCTCGGTCCGATCGATTTCTACGCGACCAGCGCCGTCATGCCGGTCGATGCACACCCCTGGGCGAATGGACCGATTCTGCAGGGCATCGACTGGGTCATTGCCGGAGGTGAAAGCGGATCGGGCGCGAGACCAATGCATGCTGGGTGGGCGCGCGTTCTCCGCGACCAGTGTGCAGATGCAGACGTCGCGTTCTTTTTCAAGCAATGGGGTGCCTTCCGCCCTCTGACGAACGCAGAACACGGCCAAGCTTGCGGCGCTGTTCTTGTGGACTGCAATCCTCATGATCGCAGCTCCTACATGCTGCCTGCGACGAAGAAGAGCGCCGGGCGACTTCTCGACGGCGTCGAGCACAACGACCTGCCGCAACCGCGCGGGGTGCCCGCGCTATGACGAAAGCGGAGATGGTAACCGGCCTCGCACCAGGCCGCAGACTCGTTCAAGAAGAATGGGCAGACGGCTCTGAGATCACCGCCGTTGACGAGCTCGTCGCTGAAGGCATCGCGTGCGCCACGCCTTGGCAATGGCGATACGGCTTCCAATGCATGCGTCGGATCGTGACGGGAGCAACGTCATGATCGAGCGTCACGAGGGCCGCATGCAGGTGCTCTGCGACACCTGCCCCGCCTCTTACCCCAACACCTACGCCGCCGAGGACTTTCAGGTGATGATCGCCGACGTAAAGACGGCCGGCTGGCGGCTGACGAAGGCCGTCGTCGACCCGCAGCGCGGACGTGGCACGACCGACCTCTTCGGCAAGCCGTCAGTCGTCGCCGGCGAGACCAAGCCGCAGGAATGGCTCCACGTCTGCCCGGACTGCCGACAGCACCGCCGCGAGAAACCGGAGGGACTGTTATGAGACCGCAGCTGTCGGCGCCCACCATTCGATTCCCCGTGCACCCCCGCCTTGTGCCCGCGGTGAAGGCGGCACGCTTCCTCCACCTGACGCTTTCCGAGTTCAACGCGGCGTTGCCGGCACTGCGCGCCGAACACTTTCCGAGCGCTTGCCGGATCACCGGTCACTACGACCTGGTGGCCATTGAAGCCTGGCAGGATCGGCGATCCGGCTTGACGAAACCAACCGGAACGGTGGCTGATACGGATGCGCTGATAGCGGAGAGGCTCGCGAAACTTGGCTAGGATCAAGCTCAAGCATTACGTCGTGCGCAAGGGCAAGCACGGTTACTGGCTGCCGACGCCGAAAATGCAAGCCATGGGGTTTCGTCCGATTCCGTGCGGCCATGATGGTCCGGAAGCGTGGAAGATCGCGAAGGAGTGGGAAGACCGTTACCAGGCCGCGCGCCGAGGCGAACTGCCAGACACGGCGAAGGTCTATCCGTCCGGCTCGATCGGCGACGCCTTCATGCGCTATCGGCAAATGCAGGCCTGGAAGACGCGGCCGATCCGTACCCGTGAGGATTGGGAGCGCGGTTGGGGATGGATCGAGCCCGTCTTTGCGGACCTTCAGCCGGCCTCGATCACGCTCGAGCATCTCGACCGCTGGTATCACCGACTGTTGCAAAAGCACGGCGTCGACACCGCGTATCGCGCCATGAAGACGTGGCGGGCGCTCTACAATGTCATGGCCGGCATGAAGCTCTGCGCACCTCGTGCAGATCCCTCGCTGGCAATCCGTAGGCAAACGCCGAAAGGGCGCAACCAGGTCTGGCGCGCCGGTGAGGTCGTTCGCTTCGTGAAAGGTGCCTGGCGCGCAGGCTTCAAGGGCCTTGCATGCGTCATCGCGATTGCGTGGGACACAAGCTTTTCCCCGGTCGACGTACGCTCGCTGACAAGCGCGCAGGCGATGGAGACCGACGATGGCGCCTGGGGGTTTCTCATCGCCCGGACGAAGACGCGCGAGGCGGCATTTGGCACGCTGTCCCCGCGGACGCGCCGCCTCGTCGAGGCATATGTCGTAGACCTCGGCGTGACGCTTCTGGACGATGCGCCCATCTTCCGCACACGCGGCTTTGCGCCAGGGCCGAAGGGCGGCCGGCCGCGAGCTGGCGTGCCCTATACCAAGGATTCGCTCGTCGATGATTTCGCGGACGTTCGCCGCCTCGTCTTTGGCGTCGACGAAAAGCGGCGCCTGATGGATATGCGCAGATCCGGCGCGGTCGAGGCCAATGCCGGCGGCGCGGCAGTGGAGGCGATCGCGGCGAAGATGGGCAATTCGATCGATGAGAACAAAGCGCTGCAGCGGACCTACATGCCGGTCAATCTTGCGGCGGTAAGAGCGGCTGACGAAGGACGTCGCAGGGGCCGCAAACTGCTCGGTTCGGAACAGAACCAATACAGAAAGTTGAAACTCGGTTCGAAAGCGAGTTGAAACTTTTTGCCAGCAATTCGCTGAAAGCCTTGGAAATAATGGCGCGAGTGACGGGGCTCGAACCCGCGACCTCCGGCGTGACAGGCCGGCACTCTAACCGACTGAGCTACACCCGCGCTTGACGCTTGCGGCACGTTTCGTGCGGCCCGCGTTGGTGGGTGAATTAAGCGGTTCGACTGGAGGTGTCAAGCGCTCGAAGCGCGCCGGACCGTTATTTCGCAGGCGATCCGACGCGACGCAGCGGAAGCCCGCCACGCCGCCAATTCGGCCTTGCACGCACGGCGCTAACCGCATAAATCTCCAGCCTCGTGAGGGCGATTAGCTCAGTTGGTAGAGCGCTTCGTTTACACCGAAGATGTCGGCGGTTCGAGCCCGTCATCGCCCACCATGTTTTTCAACGCGTCCCGAACACCTGTCAGCGCGATAGTTCGCGCTGAGCGCGGCAATGATCGCACGCTCGAGTCCCGGGACGAGGGATGTCGTTCTGGTATTGATGATCGGCGACTAGGCCGAATGCGCGAAGGCTGGTTCCGGGCGCAGGAGGGCCGCGCGCAGGGCTGGCTGATCGACCTCGACGCCAGTGAAAATCCGGAATGCGTCGACGCCCTGATGGAAGAAGAGCTCGTAGCCTGACAGGATCGACAGGCCGGTGGCGCGGGCGGCGATGAGGAATTCGGTCTCGACAGGGGTGTAAACGGCGTCGAATGCCCAGCGTGCGCTCTTGAGGGTGTCGGTCGGGAAAGCACTTCCGGGGTGGCCGACCATGCCGAGCGGCGTCGAATTGACGAGGCCGGCCGCACCGTCCATCGCCTCTTGCACCGAAAGCGCCAGGCGAACCGGCAGGTTCGCGGACTGGCGGAGGGCGGCGGCGAGCGCTTCGCCCTTGCGGCGGTCCGGATCGAAGATCGCAAGCTCCTCGGCGCCGAGGCCAGCCAGTGCAAAGGCGATCGCCTTGCCCACACCGCCCGCCCCTGCCATGGCGACGCGGCCAGGAGCCGAATTGCTGAAATTCGCGCGGAACGCCGCGGCAAAGCCTGTGCAATCGGTATTGAAGCCCTGCGGGGCCCCCTCTCCGAAGAGGACGGTGTTGCACGCGGCGACGGACCGGGTCTGCGCGTCGCCGATGGCAAGCCGTGCGAAGACCTGCTCCTTGTAGGGGTAGGTGACGTTGATGCCGCGGTAGCCGCTCTCGGCGCATCGGGCGAAGGCGGCGTCGAAATCAAGCCCGAGATCGGCGGGAATCAGCGGCTCGTATCGGACGTCGAGGCCGCACAACTCGCCCGCCAGCCGATGAAGCAGGGGCGACTTCGAGCGACGGATATTGTCGCCGATCAAACCGAGCTGAATCACTGCGTCCTCCCTGGGCGCCCATATGCGGTTCGACGCCGCATTCTATGGCAAGGATTACACAGCATCGCTGCCAATTTCAAATGGCAAAATCGATTATGTCATATGTTTTTGAATTCGTGTTCGTTTCGTCAGGCGATCGTGCCCGTCGCCAGCGCATGCTCCACCCCGCCGCGCACATGCAGTTCCAGCAATTCCTGCGCCCTCGAAGCGTTGCGCTCCAGCGCGCAGTCCAGCAACGCGCGGTGCTCCTTGGCAGCAATGTCGCCGCGAAACGACAGTGCGATCATCTGGTAACGCAGATATTTATCGAACACGGCGGCGTGGGTTTCCATGAGGACGCTGGAGCCGCAAGCCGAGATCAGCGCCTGGTGGAATTCCCAGTCGTAGCGCTTCCACAACTCCGTCTGCGAACGGTCGCCCTCCTTCATCCGGCGCTCCATCGAGGACAGTTTGTGATGGGCGGCAACCACCCGCCCCTCCCAGTCCATATCCCCGGCCACGAAGGACTGTTCGAGCGCGTGGCTTTCCAGAAGAAGCCGCAACGCCGCGATTTCCTTGAGGTTTTCGATGGAAACCGGCGCGACTTCGAAGCCGCGCTGGCCTTCGGCGAGGACGAGTGCCTCGGAGGACAGCCGGTTCAGGATTTCGCGCAGCGTGCTGACGCTGGCCCCGTACTCATCCTTCAACCGCTCGAGCTTCAGTTTTTGCCCCGGTGCCAGCCGGCCGAAGATGATGTCCGTCCTGATCCGGCGATAGGTGTTATCTCCGATGGTTTCGACTGATGCTTCGAGGAGAGCCATATCTGCTTGTCTTCCGATAGAAATGCGAATGTCCGACGAGTTTGCGCCGCGCGCAGTTTCGATGCAAGCGGCCGGGCGGCTGCAATGGCGACCCGCCATCTTGCGCCATAGAAAATGAATAATCTCATACGAAATTGCATTTGCCTATTGAACTGGGGCGTTTCCGGTGCAATGAATTGACGAGAGGTGGTGCCGGGAGGACCATCGAACGACTTCATTCGATCAGGGAGGATCACCATGTCGCTTTCATTTACCCGTCGCGCGGTTCTGGCTGCCAGCGCAGCCATGCTGCTCGTTTCGGCCGCGCCTGCCTTTGCGCAGGACAAGGTCCAGCTTCGCTTCTCGGCCGTCTTTTCCGAGCAGGACATCCGCGCCGAGATGATGAAGAAGTTCCAGGAGGAGATCGGTGAGGAATTCGATTTCCAGGGCTATTACGGCGGCAACCTGTTCAAGCAGGGCACCGAGCTCGTCGCGCTCCAGCGCGGCAATCTGGAAATGGGCAATATCGCGCCGCAGGACATCTCCAACCAGATTCCGGCCTGGTCGATCCTGACCTCGGCCTATCTCTTCCGCGACGCCGACCATCTGAAGACCTTCTTCGCCTCCGAAGCAGGCGACGAGATGAAAAAGATGGTCGAGGACCAGCTTCAGGTGAAAATCCTCGGCCCGACCTATTTCGGCGCCCGACAGGTGGGGCTGAAGACGGACAAGAAGATCAACACGCCCGAGGACATGGCCGGCATCAAGCTGCGCATGCCCGGCGGCGATGCCTGGCAGTTCCTCGGTCAGGCGCTGGGCGCGAACCCGACGCCGATGGCCTATGCCGAAGTCTATACCGGCCTCCAGACCGGCGCGATCGACGGGCAGGACAATCCGCTGCCGAACGTCCAGAACATGAAGTTCGACGAAGTCATGTCGCAGATCGTCCTGACCTCGCATCTCGTCGGCTTCGACCTCCTGACGATCTCGCTCGACGCGTGGAACAAGCTGTCGCCCGAGCAGCAGGAAAAGGTGCAGGCCGCCGCCGACAGCGCCATCGAGTGGAGCACCGCCGAGCACCTCAGCCAGGAAGAAGAGCTGGTCGCCGGCTTCAAGGAGAAGGGACTCGAGATTTACGAGCCGGATCTCGACGCCTTCCGCACGCACGCGCAGAAGATGTATCTCGAATCCGCGCTCGCCGAGAGCTGGCCGGAAGGCATGGTCGACACGATCAACGGCCTTTAGTCTGATCTGAACGGCGCCGCGGTTCGCGCGAAGCGGACCGCGGCGACATCGTGACGGGGAGGATCGACATGCGTCTGGCAACGATCGGACATTGGCTTTATCGACGTGCCGAGAACATCCTGGCCTTGATGCTTGCGGTGATGTTTCTCTCCTTCCTCGCGCAGATCATCTTCCGCTATCTCCTCAACCTCCCGATCGGCTGGACGTCGGAACTGACCGTCGTCATGTGGCTGTGGCTGGTGCTTTGGGGCGCGGCCTTCGTGGTCCGCGAGGAAGAGGAAATCCGCTTCGACCTGGTCTATGGCGGTGTCGGGCCCAAGGCGCGGCGCATCATGGCCATCCTGAGCGCGCTGGCGCTTCTCGGCCTCTATCTCCTGTCGCTGCCAGCGGTCTGGGACTACGTCACCTTCATGAAGGTGCAGTCGACCGCTTATATGAAAATCCGGTTCGACTTCCTGTTTTCCATCTATGTGATCTTCGCCGTGGCCGCGATCGGCCGTTACGGCTTCATCTTGTGGAAGGCCCTGTTCGGCCGGGCGCCGAAGGAGTTCGATCCCACCAAGGCGAGTTCGGGCGTATGAGCTTTACCGATCCCTTCACGCTGTGCATCGCGGCTATCATCACGCTGAGCCTGCTCGGCCTGCCCATCGGTCACTCGATGATCGCCGGATCGATCCTCTACCTTTACGCCGCCGGGCTCGACATGGGCACGGCCGCCGAACAGCTCCTGAACGGCATGTATACGAGCTACATTCTGCTGGCCGTTCCCCTGTTCATCCTGTCGGCCGAGATCATGAATTCCGGGTCGATGACCGAGCGGCTCCTGGGCTTTTGCAATGCACTGGTAGGCCGGTTTCGCGGCGGGCTGGCGCAGGTCAACGTCGTTCAGTCGATCATCTTCGCCGGCATGTCCGGCTCCGCCATCGCCGATGCCGCGGGCACCGGCAAGATGATGCAAAAGATGATGACGGACGGGAACAAATATCCCGCCAGCTTCGCCGCCGCGCTGACTGCGGCGACGGCTGTGATCGGGCCGATCATCCCGCCATCGATCCCGATCGTCATCTATGCGCTCGTCTCCGACGCTTCGATCGGCTACCTGTTTCTCGCAGGCATGCTGCCCGGGCTGCTGATGGGGATCATGATGATGGGCATCGTCGCCTGGTCTGCCCGCCGGCGCCACTTTCCCGTCGAGCCGCCGGTGCCGGCGCGCGAGATACCGGGAATCACCCTGCGCGCCCTGCCCGCGCTGCTAATGCCCGTCGTCCTGCTGGGCGGCATTTATTCGGGCGTGACGACCCCCACCGAAGCGGCCGCCATTGCCGCCGCCTACGCGTTCCTCATTTCGACGCTGCTCTATCGCACAACGACGCTTGCGGGCAGCTACCAGTCGTTGCTTTCGGCCGCGCGGACGACCGCCTCCATCGGCATGCTGATCGCGGGCGCGCTAGTGTTCAACTATGTGGTGACCGTCGAGAATATCCCGCGCGCGCTTTCGGCCTATCTGCAGGCCTTCGACATGTCGCCGACGACGTTCCTCATCGTCGTCAATCTGCTGCTGCTGGTGCTCGGCTGCCTTCTCGAGGGAACGACGATCCTTTTGATCGTGATCCCGGTGCTGATCCCCACCGCGCAGGCGCTCGGCGTCGATATGGTCCATTTCGGCATCGTGGCGGTCGTCAACATCATGCTCGGCCTGATCACACCGCCCTACGGGCTGCTGCTGTTCATCATGACGAATATCGGCCAGGTGTCGCTGCGCGCGCTCGTCGGCGAGATCATGCCCTTCCTCTACGCAATGCTGGGCGCGCTGGCGATCATCACCTTCTTCCCCGATTTCGTCCTCTTCCTGCCGCGCATGTTCGGCTACCAAGGCTAGTTTCGATGACCGCACCGATCTACGTTCTCAACGGCCCCAACCTCAACCGGCTCGGCACGCGCGAGCCGGAAATCTACGGTTCGACGACGCTCGGCGAGGTCGAGGCGCTTTGCAGGACGGCGGCGGGCGATGTGCCGGTCGAGTTCCGTCAGTCGAACCGCGAATACGAGATCGTCGACTGGGTGCACGAGGCGATCGATCGTCCAGGTGCCGGCATCATCATCAACCCGGCCGCCTTCACCTTCACCTCGATCGCGATCCTCGATTCCCTGAAGATGTTCCCGCGCCCGATCATCGAGCTGCATATCTCCAACATCCATCGGCGCGAGGACATCTACCACAACTCGCTGGTGTCCAAGATCGCCACCGCCGTCATCGCCGGGCTCGGACCGAAGGGCTATGGCGTCGCCGTGCGGGCGATGCTGGACCTCGTTGCCGACGCGAAACGGCGTTGATCCTGTCGTCCGCGGGGTTTCGCCGAACGACTGGACTGAATTAGTTCAAGTTTTAAGTTTCACACGACTTTAACTACGAAGAACGTAGGGGTTGGTTAACCTTCCCGATTAAACAGATCGCAATACGGCTTCTGTAGATTTGGCCTTGTCACAAAGCGGGGACAAGGAGCCCAAATTCCAATGAAGAACCTTCTGAAGCGTTTCAAGAACGACGAATCCGGCGCAACCGCCATCGAATACGGCCTGATCGCAGCCCTCATCGGCGTGGTCATCATCGGCGGCGCGCGCATGGTCGGCACGTCGCTCGACGCGACCTTCACGACGATTTCGACCGAGATCGACGGCGCGAACTGATCCGTTCCAACGTATGTCGACACAAAAAAGAGCCGGCTTTCGCCGGCTCTTTTTCGTTTCAGCCATAAGACCGTGAACTTAGTTCACGGCGTCCTTGAGGCCCTTGCCGGCCGAGAACTTCGGCACGTTGCGGGCCGGAATCTGCACTTCGGCGCCCGTCTGCGGGTTGCGACCGGTCGAGGCTTCACGGCGCGAAACCGAGAAATTGCCGAAGCCGACCAGGCGCACGTCGCCGCCCTTCTTCAGTTCGCCGGAGATAGCGGAGAACACCGCGTCGACTGCGGACTGCGCGTCGGCCTTGGAAAGGCTCGCTTCTTCGGCAACCGCGGCGATAAGCTCGTTCTTGTTCATTGAAAAACTTCCTTTCGGTTGAAAGGCCGGAAAACTGGGTTCTGCCGGCAGCGGGCGGAGTGTAGGCACACCATCGTCTGCAACCAAGCGAAAAGCTGGCCTTGGGCGCGCAAAATCCCAGCTTTTCTGCGGTTTTTCAATCAAAAAGCCGGGCACTGGGCCCGGCTTTCGCAATTATCAGACGCTTTGTTGCAACCGTGTCAGTGAGCAAGGCTCGCCGAGGCCGAATCGTCGGCCGTCACGGGGGCGGAAGTCGCCGGTTCCGTCCACTCGATCGGCTCGGGCTGGCGCACGAGTGCGTGGCTCAACACCTCGCCGACGCGGCTGACCGGCACGATCTCCAGAGCGTTCTTCACGTTCTCCGGAATGTCGGCCAGGTCCTTTGCATTCTCCTCGGGGATCAGGACCTTCTTGATGCCGCCGCGAAGGGCAGCGAGGAGCTTTTCCTTGAGGCCGCCGATGGGCAGGACGCGGCCACGCAGCGTGACCTCGCCGGTCATGGCGATGTCCTTGCGGACCGGAATGCCCGTCAGCACCGAGACGATGGCCGTGACCATCGCGATGCCGGCGGACGGACCGTCCTTCGGTGTTGCGCCTTCCGGCACGTGGACATGGATGTCGCGCTTGTCGAAGAGCGGCGGCTCGATGCCGAAATCGATCGCACGCGAGCGGACATAGGACGCGGCAGCCGAGATTGACTCCTTCATGACGTCCTTCAGATTGCCCGTCACCGTCATCTTGCCCTTGCCGGGCATCATGACGCCTTCGATCGTCAGCAATTCGCCGCCGACTTCCGTCCAGGCGAGGCCCGTCACGACGCCGACCTGATCCTCGCCGTCGACCTGGCCGAAGCGGAAGCGCGGTACGCCAAGATAGCTGTCGAGATTCTCGGCGGTCACTTCGACCGACTTGACCTTGGTGCGCAGGATTTCCGTCACCGCCTTGCGGGCGAGCTTCATCAATTCGCGCTCGAGGTTTCTGACGCCAGCTTCCCGCGTATAGGTGCGGATCGTCTCGCGCAGCGCCTCGTCCGTGACCGAGAACTCGCCCTTGTTGAGCGCATGGTCGCGGATGGCCTTGGGCAAAAGGTGCCGACGGGCGATCTCGACCTTCTCGTCCTCGGTATAACCGGCGATACGGATGATCTCCATACGGTCCATCAGGGCCGGCGGGATGTTCAGCGTATTGGCCGTCGTCACGAACATCACGCTCGACAGGTCGTATTCGACCTCGAGATAGTGATCCATGAAGGACGAGTTCTGTTCCGGATCGAGCACTTCGAGCAGAGCCGAAGACGGATCGCCGCGGAAATCCATGCCCATCTTGTCGATCTCGTCGAGCAGGAAGAGCGGGTTCGACTTCTTCGCCTTCTTCATCGACTGGATGACCTTGCCGGGCATCGAGCCGATATAGGTGCGGCGGTGACCGCGAATCTCGGCCTCGTCACGCACGCCGCCAAGCGCCATGCGGATGAACTCGCGTCCGGTCGCCTTGGCGATCGACTTGCCGAGCGAGGTCTTGCCGACGCCGGGAGGACCGACGAGGCACAGGATCGGACCCTTGAGCTTCTTCTGACGGCTCTGGACAGCCAGATATTCGACGATGCGTTCCTTGACCTTGTCGAGGCCGAAATGATCGGTGTCGAGCACTTCCTGCGCGAATTCGAGGTCCTTCTTGACCTTGGAGGGCTTGCCCCACGGGATCGACAGCAGCCAGTCGAGATAGTTGCGCACGACGGTGGCCTCGGCGGACATCGGCGACATGGTGCGCAGCTTCTTCAGCTCCGCATCCGCCTTCTCGCGGGCTTCCTTGGTCAGCTTGGTCTTCTTGATGCGGTCTTCCAGCTCGGCCGCCTCGTCGCGTCCGTCCTCGCCCTCGCCAAGCTCCTTCTGGATCGCCTTCATCTGCTCGTTGAGATAGTACTCGCGCTGCGTCTTCTCCATCTGGCGCTTGACGCGCGAGCGGATGCGCTTTTCCACCTGCAGAACGGAAATCTCGGCTTCCATGAAGCCCATGGCCTTTTCCAGCCGCTCGCGCACGGAGAGCGTCGCGAGCATTTCCTGCTTTTCGGGGATCTTGATCGCGAGATGCGAGGCAATCGTGTCGGCGAGCTTCGAGTAATCCTCGATCTGGCTCGCGGCGCCGACGACCTCGGGCGAGATCTTCTTGTTCAGCTTGACGTAGTTTTCAAAGTCCGAGACCACCGAGCGCGAAAGCGCCTCGATCTCGACTTCCTCATCCTCGGGCTCGGCCATCAGCTCGGCGGCGGCCTCGTGGTATTCCTCGCGCTCCATGAACGCGGTGATGCGGGCACGCGACGAGCCTTCGACCAGCACCTTGACGGTGCCGTCGGGCAGTTTCAGCAGTTGCAGGACGCTTGCGACCGTGCCGATCTCGTAGATGCCATCGGCCTGCGGGTCGTCGTCGGCCGCATTCTTCTGGGTGGCAAGCAGGATCTGCTTGTCCGAACCCATGACTTCCTCGAGCGCGCGGATCGACTTTTCGCGACCGACGAACAGCGGCACGATCATGTGTGGGAATACCACGATGTCGCGCAGCGGCAGGACCGCGTAGGTCGTCTGGTCGGGGGCGCTGGAGAGCTTGGTCATGTTCCAACCTTTCTGTCCGCGACCGCCATGATGCAGCCAGCCGCGAATCTCATATTAGCGGCGTCAAGGCCTTCCGCCTATTGTCCTGATGGAGAGGACATGAATTGAGCAGCACGGAAGACCTGGCGCCCGAATAGCACTTAGGTGGCGTCGCAATCATGGGAGATCAAGACGCAGGCTGCCGCAACGTCGCCATGCCAAAGACGCATGGCGGGCGCGGGAAAACCCGCGCCCGGATCGCGATCAGGCGCTGGCAGAGCCTTTTTCGTGCTCGCGCTCGGAGTAGATGTAGAGCGGACGAGCCGAACCCTGCACCACGTCATCGGAGATGACGACTTCCTGCACGCCTTCGAGCGCAGGCAGTTCGAACATGGTGTCGAGCAGGATCGCTTCCATGATGGAGCGCAGGCCTCGCGCGCCGGTCTTGCGCTCGATCGCCTTCTTGGCGATTGCCGAAAGCGCGGTCTCGTGGAAGGTCAGTTCCACGTTCTCCATTTCGAACAGGCGCTGGTACTGCTTGACGAGCGCGTTCTTCGGCTCGGTCAGGATCTGGATCAATGCCGGTTCGTCCAGGTCCTCGAGCGTCGCCAGAACGGGCAGACGACCGACGAACTCGGGGATGAGGCCGAACTTCAACAGATCCTCAGGCTCGACCTGACGGAAGAGATCGCCGGTGCGGCGGTCTTCCGGCGAGGCGACATTAGCGCCGAAGCCGATGGAGGTCTTGCGGCCGCGGTCGGAGATGATGCGGTCGAGGCCGGCAAAGGCACCACCGCAGATGAAAAGGATGTTGGCGGTGTCGACCTGCAGGAATTCCTGCTGCGGATGCTTGCGGCCACCCTGCGGGGGAACCGAAGCGACGGTACCTTCCATGATCTTCAGGAGCGCCTGCTGGACGCCCTCGCCCGACACGTCGCGCGTGATCGACGGGTTGTCGGACTTGCGCGAAATCTTGTCGATCTCGTCGATATAGACGATGCCGCGCTGCGCCCGCTCGACATTGTAATCGGCCGACTGGAGCAGCTTGAGGATGATGTTCTCGACGTCCTCGCCGACATAGCCGGCTTCGGTCAGCGTCGTCGCGTCGGCCATGGTGAAGGGCACGTCGATGATGCGGGCGAGCGTCTGGGCAAGCAGTGTCTTGCCGCAGCCGGTCGGGCCGATCAGGAGGATGTTGGACTTCGCCAGTTCGACGTCGTTCGACTTCGAGGCGTGGGCGAGACGCTTGTAATGATTGTGGACGGCGACCGACAGGACGCGCTTGGCGTGCGGCTGGCCGATGACGTAGTCGTCCAGAACTTTCAGGATTTCCTGCGGCGTCGGAACGCCTTCGCGCGACTTCACCATCGAGGATTTGTTTTCCTCGCGGATGATGTCCATGCACAATTCGACGCATTCGTCGCAGATGAAGACCGTCGGGCCTGCGATCAGCTTGCGCACCTCGTGCTGGCTCTTGCCGCAAAACGAGCAGTAGAGCGTATTCTTGGAATCGCCACCGCTGTTGCTGATCTTGCTCATTTGGTACGTCCTTTCGGCACCGCTCGTCGGCACCGCCCCAACACGGCGCCGAACCTGAATTCTAAGGCGGGCGAACCGCCCTGCCAAGAATGTCGCATCAGTGAACCCAATTCGCCCCGAGATGCAAAACGCGAATCGGTGTCCTCCGTGCGAATCCCCAGCAAAAAGCTAAGCCTGCTATCGTTGAACATAGCTTAACCTAGGAGCGCAACGACCTTCAGGGAACAGCCGATTGTGACGGAATTGCCGCGTTGCGCGTCAAAACCGCGTCATCGCCCGTTCCCCGGCCATCACGCGGCCGGCTTGTCGGTCTCGACGGCCTCGCGCTCGGAGATGACGCGGTCGATCAGGCCCCAGGCCTTCGCCTCGTCCGACGTCATGAAGTGATCGCGGTCGAGCGTCTTTTCGATCGTCTCGTAATCCTGGCCGGTGTGCTTGACATACACCTCGTTCAAACGGCGCTTCAGCTTGATGATGTCCTGCGCGTGACGCTCGATGTCCGACGCCTGGCCGGAGAATCCGCCCGAGGGCTGGTGCACCATGATGCGCGCGTTCGGCGTGGCAAAGCGCATGTCCTTGTGACCGGCGCAAAGCAGGAGCGAGCCCATCGAGGCCGCCTGGCCGATGCACAGCGTCGAGACCGCCGGCTTGATGAACTGCATCGTGTCGTAGATCGCCATGCCGGACGTCACCACGCCGCCGGGCGAGTTGATGTAGAGCGAGATTTCCTTCTTCGGGTTCTCGGCCTCGAGGAAGAGAAGCTGCGCGCAGACGAGCGTTGCCATCCCGTCCTCGACCGGACCGGTGATGAAGATGATCCGTTCCTTCAGAAGGCGCGAGAAGATGTCGTAGGCGCGCTCGCCTCGATTGGTCTGCTCGACCACCATCGGCACGAGGCTCATATAGGTATCGACGGGATCTCTCATGTCACTTCCTTCAAGGGATGGTCGGCCTGGTCGGACCGAATCTGAATGGTCGCTGCTGACCCTTAAATAGGATGGCGGGTTCGGCCTGCGCAAGAGCGGCGGACAGGTGTCCTGTCACGCCGATTCGACGACCTGATCGGCGCGCATCCAGTGACGCAACGTCGCCAGATCGCTGGTCTCGACCGCATCCGCGACGCGCCGGCCGACGGCCGCGCCGAACTTGTAGCCGTGGCCCGAACAGGCCGAGACGACCAGCGCGTGGCCGATATGTGCGCTGTAGAAGGTTTCGTCGTGGGTGAAGGTGTAGACGCAGCTCGATGTCGACGCGATGCGGTACTCGTCGAGCCGGGCGATGGACGGTACGAAATGGCTGACGATCCGGCCGCCCTCCTCCGGCGCCATTTCGCGATTGTCGTCGGCGTCGATCGTCATCTGCCGATGCAGTCCGGTGCCGAATTTCAGCCCGCCATCGCCCGAGGGCGGGATGATGTAGCCTTCGTCGTCCGCGCCGACGTCGAGCAGCGTCGGCGCCGCAGCCCAGGCTTCGCGCAGATCGACCGGGGGTTCGAGATAGGCGACGGCGGTGCGATAGGGCTGGAGGTCGACGGCAAGGTCTGGAAAGAGCCCGAGCACCCAGCCGCCTGCCGTCACAACGAGGCTGTCGGCGGCGAGCACCGTGCCGGTCGCCAGAGTCACCGTCGCGCCGTCCACATCGACGCCGACGACCTTCGTGTGCTCGCGTACGTCGGCTCCGTTGGCGCGCAGCCATTCGGCGATGCCGTTGGCGATGCGGCGGCAATGGAGCGCGCCGCCTTCGTCGGAATAGAGCGCGTACCGAAGGCCCCTGCCCTCGATGAAAGGCCAGCGGGCAACCGCCTCTCCGGCAGGGACGATCTCGAAGGGATGGCCACCGGCGGCGAGGCCCTCGCGATGCACGTCCGCGGCGTCGCCTTTCGCGTAGGAGAGACAAAGACAGCCGCGATGGTCGTAGTGTCGCTGCCCGAGGTCCTGCCAGAGTTCGTCCCAGGCCGAGAAGGCCTCGTCGATCTGCGCCGCATAGCCCAGATGCGCGCCATAGGCGCGGCGGATGATGCGGTGGTGATCACCGGAGGCGGCGAGCGGATTGGGAATGGCCCCCTGCTCGACCAGTGTCACCTCATGCCCGCGCTTCGTCAGCGCCCATGCCGTCGAAAGGCCCGAAATGCCGGCGCCGACCACGATGATCTTCATCGTCCCTGTATCCCTCGTACCCTATCCGCTGGCCTACCATAAGGACTGGAACCGGGCAGACAAGTCGCGCTAGACGCACACGCATGACCCAGCCCGCGACCCTCCAGTTCGATCCCGCCACGCTCCGGCTTCGCCTCGACCCGCACGATGCCGTCTTCTTCCAGGACCCGTATCCGACCTATGCCTGGCTGCAGGCGCGCACGCCGGTCTTCCATTGGGAAGAGTTCGGCGCCTGGTGTGTCGCCTCCTATGAAGGCGTTAACCGCATTCTGCGGGACCGCAATTTCGGACGCGAGAAGCCCGGCGGCTATGCCGATTACGTCTCGCGCTCGGGCGATCGCTCGCATCTGGCCGATTTCGACGCCGTCGAGGCGCGCTCGATGCTGGAACTGGAACCGCCTGTCCACACGCGTCTGCGCACGCTCGTCAACCGCGCCTTCGTTTCGCGGCAGGTGGAGCGGCTGCGCCCGCGCGTCGAACAACTGGCGCATGAACTGATCAACGGTTTCGAGGCGAAAGGGTCCGTAGATCTCATTCCCGCCTTCGCGACGCCGGTGCCGATCGTCGTCATCTGCGAAATGCTGGGCGTTCCGGTCGAGGAAGGCCCGCAGCTTCTCGATTGGTCGCACCGCATGGTCGCCATGTACATGCACGGCCTGACGCGCGAGATCGAGGCCGACGCCAACCGCGCGACGGCAGAGTTCTCCGCCTTCATCCGCGAGCATGCGCGGGCGAAGCGCGCCGCGCCGGGCGACGATCTTCTCAGCCTTTTGAATTCTGCGCACGAGAACGGCGAGAAGCTGAACGAGGACGAACTCGTCGCCTCCGCCATCCTGCTTTTGAATGCCGGGCACGAGGCGACGGTACACCAGACCGGCAACGCTGTCCGCGCGATCCTGAAACAGGGCGGCGATCCGCGCCGGTTCGTCACCGACGCCGAGGCGACGACGGCAACCGTGGAAGAATGCCTGCGCTTCGACGCGCCGCTGCACATGTTCAACCGCTTCGCAGCGACGGATTGCGAGATCGCGCCTGGCGTGTCCGTCCAGGTCGGCGAGCGCATCTGGCTGATGCTGGGCGCGGCGAACACGGATGCGAGCGCGTTCGCCGATCCGCTTGTTTTTCGCCCAGGACGGACGGACCAGAAGAACGTGTCGTTCGGCGCCGGCATCCACTTTTGCATCGGCGCTCCGCTCGCGCGGCTGGAGATGCAGGCGTCGCTGAAGGTGCTGTTCGAGCGGTTGCCGGGGATGAAGCTGGCCGAGGAGCCGCGCTATCGCGACACCTATCATTTTCATGGGTTGGAGCGGTTGGTCGTTAAGTGGTGAGGCCGCGCTCTACGTTGCCCCCCGCTGTCCTGCCGGACATCTCCCCCGCAGGTGGGGAGATTTCTCACGTCATCGACACCGCGTGATCTCCCCCTCGCGGGGGAGATGTCCGGCAGGACAGAGGGGGGTGCGAAGGATCGCGACGCTAAACCCGCACCACATACTCCTTGCGCGTCGTCTCGACGACTTCCCAACTTCCCTTAAAGCCGGGACGAAGGACGAAGCTGTCGCCGGCTTTCACCGTTCGGGCAGCGCCGCCATCCTCGGTGATGACGGAGAAGCCGGAAAGGATGCGGCAGTATTCCCATTCGTCATATTCGATGCGCCATTTGCCGGGCGTCGATTCCCAGATGCCGGCGAAGAGGCCGTTGCCGGCCTCCTCGACGTTCCAGGTTCGGAACTGCGGGTTGCCTTCGATGACGCGCCCTTCGGCGGGTTGGCCCGCCTCCGGGTCCACTCCGGAAATGCCGAGGCCGACGATATGGCTGACATACATGGCACCCTCCCGCGATGATCAGGCCTTCATCAGCGCCTGTTCCAAGTCGGCGATGATGTCGGCGACGTCCTCGATGCCGACCGACAGGCGGATGACGTCGGGGCCGGCGCCGGCGGCCGTCTGCTGCTCGTCCGACAATTGGCGGTGCGTGGTCGAGGCCGGGTGGATGATCAGCGACTTGGTGTCGCCGATATTGGCGAGGTGCGAGAAGAGCTCGACGCCCTCGACGACCTTGACGCCGGCCTCGTAACCGCCCTTGAGGCCGAAGGTGAAGACGGCGCCGGCGCCCTGCGGCGAATATTTCTTCTGCAGTGCGTTGTTCGGGTCGCTCGCCATGCCCGGATAGGACACCCAATCGACCTTCGGGTGCTTCGACAGCCATTCGGCGACCTTCAGCGCATTGTCGCAATGGCGCTGCATCCTGAGAGGCAGGGTTTCGAGGCCCGTCAGGATCATGAAGGCATTGAACGGCGAGATGGAGGGGCCGAAATCGCGCAGACCAAGCACGCGGCAGGCAATGGCGAAGGCGAAATTGCCGAAGGTTTCGTGCAGGACGATGCCGCCATATTCGGGGCGCGGCTCCGACAACATCGGATAGTTGCCGGATTTCGACCAGTCGAACGTGCCGCCATCGACGATGACGCCGCCCATGGAATTGCCGTGGCCGCCGATGAACTTGGTCAACGAGTGGACAACGATGTCCGCGCCATGCTCGATCGGGCGCAGGAGGTAGGGCGAGGCCATGGTGTTGTCGACGATGAGCGGCAGGCCGTGTTTGTGCGCGATCTCGGCGATTGCGGCGACGTCGACGAAGGTGCCGCCCGGATTGGCCAGGCTTTCGATGAAGATGCCGCGCGTCCTGTCGTCGATCTGGTTCTCGAAGGTCGACAGATCATTGGTGTCGCCCCAGCGCACTTCCCAGCCGAAATTCTTGAAAGCGTGGCCGAACTGGTTGATCGATCCGCCGTAGAGCCGGCGCGCGGCGACGAAATTGTCGCCCGGCCGCATGATCGTGTGGAAGATCAGGAGTTGCGCCGCATGGCCCGACGCCGTCGCCAGCGCTGCCGTTCCGCCCTCAAGCGCGGCAAGGCGTTCCTCGAGCACGGCCTGCGTCGGGTTCATGATGCGTGTGTAGATGTTGCCGAACGCCTTCAGCCCGAAGAGCGAGGCGGCATGGTCGGCGTCGTCGAAGACGAAGGAGGTCGTCTGGTAGATCGGCGTCGCGCGGGCGCCGGTTGCCGGATCGGGCTGCGCGCCCGCGTGAACCGCCAAGGTGTTGAAGCCAGGTGCGCGCTGCGCCATCGTACGTCCTCCAAATGAATGCAAATTGTCAGGCCGCACAGTCATCGCAAAGCACCGGGCCAAAAGCAAAGACGAATGTTGCGCGCCGAGGCAGTCCGGTGGCAACTATTTCTGCCGGATGCCGAAGCTCTGGAAGCCGGAGCGCATGATCGGCTTTTTCGACGAGATGACGCCGCTGTTGACGCCGTTCCAGCCGATCTCGCCCGCGAGCCGGGCATATTCGATCTTGGGGCAGCGGTTCATGACGACCTCGATGCCGGCGGTTTCCAGCCGCTTGGCCGCGGCATCGTCGCGCACGCCAAGCTGCATCCAGACGACTTTCGGAAGCGGGTCGAGCGCCAGCACCTCCTCGATCACGCTCGGCACGGCATTCGAGGCGCGGAAGATGTCGACCATGTCGATCGGCTCGGGAATGTCGGCGAGCTTCGCATAGGTCATACGGCCGAGGATTTCCCTGCCGGCGTGGCCCGGATTGACTGGCAAGACGGCGTAGCCCTTGTCGATCAGGTATTTCGCGACGAAGAAGGAGGGGCGCACGTCATTCGCCGACGCGCCGACGATCGCGACGGTCTTCACCTTGTTCAGGATGCCGGAGATGTAGGAATTGTCGTAGGAATCGTGGTTCATTCGGGTAGCGATATGCGCCCTTCTGCATCGATCGGAAAATCGGGATTGTGTGCGACTTCCCAAAGATGGCCTTCGGTATCGGCGAAATAGCCGTACCAGCCGCCCCAGAGTGCGCGTTGCGCGTGTTTGACGATGCGCCCGCCGGCCTTTTCTGCCGCCGCGAGGACTTCGGAGACTTCCGCGTCCGAACGCGTGTTGTAGGCAAGAGCCGCACCGGAAAAGCCCAGACGGCTGTCTTCGACGCCGGCATCGGCCGCGAGCTTTTCGCGCGGCCAGAGCGCCAGCAGCGTTCCGCCCATCTGGAAGAAGGCGACGTCACCCGGCACCTTCATACCCGCCTTGAGGCCCATCTGGTCGTAGAAGCCGACCGCGCGGTCGAGGTCGTCGACGCCGAGCGTGACGATTGAGATGCGCGGCTCCATCATTCGTCGGTCCACTGCGGCTTGCGCTTCTCGACGAACGCCCCGATGCCTTCGGCGGCGTCGCGCGCGAGCATGTTCTCGACCATCACCCGGCCGGCATAGTCGTAGGCCTCCGAGAGGCCCATTTCGGCCTGCGCGTAGAAGGCCTCCTTGCCGATCTTCAGCGTCATGGCGGATTTCGAGGCGATGGTCTGGGCGTATTTGCCGACGATCTGGTCCAGATATTCGGGCGGCACGACACGGTTGACGAGGCCGAACTCGCGTGCAGTCGTCGCCTCAATCATCTCGCCGGTCAGCAGCATTTCCATCGCGTGCTTGTGCGAGATGTTGCGCGACAGTGCGACCATAGGCGTCGAGCAAAAGAGGCCGATATTGACGCCGGGGGTGGCGAAGGTCGCCTCGGTCGTCGCGATGGCAAGGTCGCAGCTTGCGACGATCTGGCAGCCGGCGGCGGACGCGACGCCGGCCACGGCGGCGATGACGGGCTTGGGATGGCGCACGATCTCCTGCATGAACGCGCCGCAGGCCGTCATCAGCTCCTCGAACCAGGCGCGGCCACGATCAGCGTCGGCGCGATGCGCGGTGATCTCCTTCAGGTCGTGCCCCGCGGAAAAGACCTTGCCCTCGGCCGCGATGACGACGACCCGCACCGATGCGTCGTCCCTCGCCGCTGCCAGATGACGGCGCAGCGTCGCGATCATCTCCATCGACAGCGCGTTCGCCGACGGCGAATCGAGCACGATCCGCAACACCGGGCCGTCGCGTTCGGCACGCGCCGGCTCCATCCGTACCGAGGCGAGAGCAGTCACATTCATTCGCAGTCTCCGTGGCGTCTTTGCCGATCCTTAGCATCAAAGAAGACGCGTTTCATGCCCCTACAACACTCTTGCGTTTGCGGCGCGTTGCATGTTCCTTGGCGCGACGAGGATGGGAGGACAGGCATGCACGGATCGAAGCCATCGAGCGTTCCGACGCCGGTGATGACTGCCGACGAGGTCAATTCGTTGCTCAGGGAGGTCTACCCACAACTCAACGAGGATTTCGCCGCCTATTCCACGACCGAAGTCTTTCCGGGCGGCTGCACCGTGCGCCTCGACGCCGACCATAGGCACCTGCGCCCCGGCAATACCGTCTCCGGCCCTTCCCTCTTCACGCTCGCCGACATCGGCGGCTATGTGTGCGTCCTTTCCCATGCCGGGCCGGACGCGCTTTCTGTCACCACCAACCTCAACATCAACTTCATGCGCAAGGCCGAGGCAGGCCCGATCGACGGGCATTGCCGCATCCTGAAGCTCGGTCGCAGCCTGATGGTGTTCGACATCGAAATGGTCAGCGGACCCGACCGGCAAGTCGTCGCACACGCGACCGGAACCTATTCGATCCCGCCGATGCGGGAGAAATGATGCGGTAAAATAATACCGTATTCTTACAGAATTGATTTCGTTGAATATTTTTCCGCAACGTTCGCTTTCGGTCGCTTGACGACGCGGAAGGCCGGCCGTATAAGCCGATCCGAACGCGCCTCCATTTCCGGAGGCCGTTTTTTGTTGGGCCGCAAGGCGTCAACACAAGCAACAAGAAATGCCTTCCTTCGCGAAGGTTCGACAAGAAAGATCGAAACCATGAAGACCTTTTCGCAGAAGCCTGCGGACGTGGTGAAGAAGTGGGTCGTGATCGACGCCGAGCATCTCGTCGTCGGCCGTCTGGCCTCCATCGTCGCCAATCGCCTGCGCGGCAAGCACAAGCCCACTTTCACGCCGCATGTCGATGATGGCGACAACGTCATCATCATCAATGCCGACAAGGCCGTGTTCACCGGCAAGAAGTTCACCGACAAGGTGTACTACTGGCACACGGGCCACCCGGGCGGCATCAAGGAGCGCACTGCGCGCCAGATTCTTGAAGGCCGCTTTCCCGAGCGCGTCATCGAGAAGGCTGTCGAGCGCATGATCCCGCGCGGCCCGCTCGGCCGTCGCCAGATGAAGAATCTGCGCGTCTATGCCGGCTCCGAACATCCGCACACCGCCCAGACGCCCGAGACGCTCGACGTCGCCGGCCTGAACAAGAAGAACACGAGGCTCCAGACCAATGGCTGAACTCAACTCCCTCCAGGACCTCGGCCAGGCGACCGGCGCGTCGGAGCAGGCTGCTCCGGTTCACGTCCAGAAGCTTGACAAGCAGGGCCGCGCCTATGCTACCGGCAAGCGCAAGGACGCCATCGCGCGCGTCTGGGTCAAGCCGGGCTCGGGCAAGATCATCGTCAACAACAAGGAATTCGGCGCCTATTTCGCGCGTCCGGTCCTGCAGATGGTGCTCCAGCAGCCGATCGTCGCCGCTGACCGTAACGGCCAGTACGACGTCATCGCCACCGTCGCTGGCGGCGGCCTCTCGGGCCAGGCCGGCGCCGTCCGTCACGGTATCTCGAAGGCGCTGACCTACTACGAGCCGGGCCTGCGCGCCGTGCTCAAGAAGGGCGGCTTCCTGACCCGCGATTCGCGTACCGTCGAGCGCAAGAAGTACGGCAAGGCCAAGGCCCGTCGTTCGTTCCAGTTCTCGAAGCGCTAAGCGTTTCGCATTCGGAACTTCGAAAAGCGGGCCTTCGGGTCCGCTTTTTTCGTTTCACATCTGTGCTATGTGCCTTGGTCTCGAAGGAGCCATCCATGCCCGCAAAGACGATCGACAACGGATTCACCGCGCGCCAGCTCACCGGAGCGGCGAGCGACCCGACGCATGCGGGCGCGCTGTCGTTCATGCGGCGCAGATATACGAAATCGCTCGAAGGCGCGGATGTGGTCGTCTGGGGCATTCCTTTCGATGCCGCCGTCTCCAACAGGCCGGGCGCGCGGTTCGGTCCGCAGGCGATCCGGCGCGCTTCGGCGATCTTCGACAACGATCCGCAATATCCGTTCGATGCCGATCTCTTCGAAGACCTAGCCGTCATCGACTACGGAGATTGCCTGCTCGACTATGGCAACCATCAGGAGACGCCGGCGACGATCGAGCGCGAAGCTGCCACGCTGGTCAATTCGGGGGCATTCGTCGTCTCGATGGGCGGCGATCATTTCGTCACCTGGCCGATTCTCAAGGCGCATGCCGCCAAATATGGCCCGCTGGCGATGATCCAGTTCGACGCGCATCAGGACACCTGGTTCGACGACGGGAAGCGGATCGACCACGGTTCGTTCGTCGGCCGCGCGGTGCGCGACGGCGTGATCGACGCATCGCGCTCGATCCAGGTCGGCATCCGCACCCACGCGCCGGACGATTGCGGCATCCAGATGCTCTATGGCTACGACGTCGAGGAGATGCGGGCCGACGAGATCGTCGCCTCGATCAAGGCGCGTGTCGGCGACGCCAAGGCGTACATCACTTTCGACATCGACTGCCTAGACCCAGCCTTTGCGCCCGGAACCGGTACACCGGTCGCCGGCGGCCCCTCCTCCGCCAAGATGCTCTCGGTGCTGCGCAAGCTCGGCTCGCTCGACATCGTCGGTGCCGACATCGTCGAGGTCGCACCGGCCTACGACCATGCCGACATCACGGCGATTGCGGGCGCCTCCGTCGCGATGCACTATATCGGGCTTCTGGCGGAGCGACGATCGCGGCTGGCAAAGTGAATCAAGCGGCTGACGGATCGAGTCCGAAAGCCAGCCCAAGCGATTGTTTCAAAACGAATTCGAAGTGACGAGCATGAAACCGAAAATTTTCATCGACGGCGAACACGGCACGACCGGCCTGCAGATCCGCACGCGGCTTGCCGGCCGCGACGACCTCGACATGCTGTCGATCCCCGAGGCGGAGCGGCGCAACGACGCCCTGCGCGAGGAGATGCT
Source organism: Aliihoeflea sp. (assembly GCF_052435475.1). Classification (NCBI taxonomy): domain Bacteria; kingdom Pseudomonadati; phylum Pseudomonadota; class Alphaproteobacteria; order Hyphomicrobiales; family Phyllobacteriaceae; genus Aliihoeflea; species Aliihoeflea sp. The sequence goes on along the minus strand of NZ_JBQVMV010000001.1, from coordinate 375,206 downwards.
GAAGGCGGCCGACGTCGCGATCCTGTGCCTGCCCGACGATGCGGCGAAACAGGCCGTCGCGATGCTAGAAGGCACGAATTCGACCCGCATCATCGACACATCGACGGCGCACCGCATCCATCCCGACTGGGCCTATGGCTTTGCCGAGCTCGACGAGGATCAGGCCGAGAAGATCGCAACCGCGCGTCTCGTCGCCAATCCGGGCTGCTACCCGACCGGCGCGATCGGGCTCATCCGGCCGCTGGTCAAAGCCGGCATCCTGCCGGCCGACTATCCCGTCAGTGTCAATGCAATCTCCGGCTATACGGGCGGCGGCAAGCAGATGATCGCGCAGATGGAGAACGCGGACGCGTCCGACCACATCGCCGCGCCGCACTTTCTCTACGGCCTCACGCTGGCGCACAAGCACGTGCCGGAGATGATGCAGCATGGGCTGCTCGACCGCCGGCCGATCTTCTCGCCGAGCGTCGGCCGCTTTGCGCAGGGAATGATCGTACAGGTGCCGCTGCACACGGCGAACCTCAACGGCGCGCCGGGCGTGGGTGACGTTCACGCCGCACTTGCCGCACATTATGCCGGTCAGGACGTGGTCGAAGTCTTGCCGCTCGAGGCGAGCGGCAAGCTTTCGCGGATCGACCCGACCGAACTCAACGACACCAATCGGATGAAGCTGTTCGTCTTCGGCAACAACGCGGCGGGTCAGGTCAATCTCGTCGCCGTGCTCGACAATTTGGGCAAGGGTGCGTCGGGCGCCGCCGTCCAGAATATGGATCTGATGCTGTCGAAGCGCGCCGCCTGACGCCGGTCAGCGGGCGTAACCGGCTGCGGCCTGCGACGGATACGCCCCCTTCGTGCCGCGCCAATGCGCGGCAGCGAAGCCGAGGACGACGATCGCGAAGGCGTGGTGCGCCAGCGCCCAGCCGAGGGGCACGACCAGCACAAGCGTCGTGATCCCGATCAGCGCCTGCGCGATGATCATGACCAACAGCACAACCGCGCGACGCGAATGCGTCGTCGAAGGCGCAATACGCCAAGCCGAAAAGACGTGCCAGACCGCCGCCGCTAGCAGCACGTAGGCGCCCATGCGGTGGACGAACTGGACGGTCTTCGGGTTCTCGAAGAAATTGCGCCAGACGGGCTCTGCGACCAGCAGGCCACCCGGCCAGAACGCGCCGTCCATCAGCGGCCAGGTGTTGAACGTCAGGCCGGCATGAAGGCCGGCGACGAGCGCGCCGAGATAAATCTGGAACAGGACGAGGACCAGCAGCCATCCGGCCTGGCTGCGGGTGCGATCGGGCGCGGGGCCGGCCGAATGCGGCGCGAGGCCGCGCGCGATCAGCATCGTCGCGCTGAAGATGAGGCAGGCGAGCATCAGATGCGTTGCGAGCCGGTACTGGCTGACGCTGACGCGTTCGGAAAGCCCGGAGGCCACCATCCACCAGCCGATGAAGCCCTGCAGGCCGCCCAACGCCAGCAGGCCAAGCAGCTTGGGCTTCAGGTGCTGCTCCAGCCGCCCGGTCAGCCAGAAGAAGGCGAGCGGGACGGCGACGAGGAAGCCGACGCCACGCGCAAGCAGGCGGTGCGCCCATTCCCACCAGAAGATCGTCTTGAACTCGTCGAGGCTCATGCCCCGGTTCATCTGCTGGTATTGCGGAATCTGGCGATACTTTTCCAGTTCCTCCTGCCATTGCGCCTCGCCGATCGGCGGGATGACGCCGTGGATCGGCTTCCATTCGGTGATCGACAGGCCCGAGCCGGTCAGCCGCGTCGCGCCGCCGACGACGAACAGTGCGAACAGGACGAGGAGGACGAGGTAGAGCCAGATGCGGACAAGTCGCCGGTTGCGTGCCTCGCGGGCACGGGCGTCGAAGGGAAGGCTGTCGATTGCTGCCGACGCGGCCATCGCGTGGTTCCTCGGGTGGTTGGCGTGGCGGAGAAGTGCCGCATCGGCCCCGTCAATTCAAGCGCCTGCCCTGCGCGACATGCCGTCGCGTTTGCCATGGATGCATGTCTGGACTAAACGATGGCGCAGAAGGAAAAGCCATGCCCGTTCGCCTCAAGAAGCTCATCGGAACCGTTCTTCTGGTCCTGCTCGTCGCCGTCTACGCGATCGTGGCGACGATTATCGCCGTGGCGCAACTCGCCGAATCCAGCGTCTGGGTCCACCTCGCCTATTTCTTCCTGACGGGATTCCTGTGGGTCATCCCGGCCATGTTCATCGTCTCATGGATGGCAAAGCCGTCGAAGCGCGACCTCGCACGCAATCTATAGCGTCACCACGCGCCGCCGGGAGTTGGCGAAGGTGGTGATGCCGGTCAGCATCGTGCGCAGATGGCCGATATCCTGGTAGCGCCCGTTGAGCGAGATGCGCGGCAGCGCGTGCATGTGGTCGCGGTGTTCGGGGTGAAGCGTGCCGTGCCGCGTCGTCACCGCGGAAACAAAACCAGCCTCCTTCGCCAGCCTGATCTCGCGCGCGCCAACCGCCCGCTGATGCCCGTAGGGATAGGCGAAATGGCGCGGCCGGATGCCCGTTTTCTCAGTGATCACGTCGGCCGAACCGCGCATTTCGATGAGCGCGCATTCTTCTTCGAGCCGCGCCAGATTGTAGTGCTGGATCGTGTGTGCGCCGATCGTGCCGAGCCGGTGACGCGTCACGGCAACGATGTCGTCCCACTTCATGAACGGGCTCGTCGACACCTCACGGCCACCCATTTCGTCGAGAACGGCCTGACGCTCGGTTTCGGAGACCCGCGTCGCCATCAGGCCCGAAAGATGTCGGGCGGTCGCCAGTTTCTCGACCGGCGAAGACGTCGCGCGGACAGAATCGTCGAGCGGGGACGGCATCGCGACCTCGTCGCGCATCAGGGCCAGTTGCTCCACAACCTCCCACCAGGGCTGGACGGACCCGTCGATGAGGCCGGGCGCGACGTAGATGGCGAACGGCGCGTCGTGGTGCTCGAACATCGGCAGTGCTTCGGTGAAGTTGTCGAGATAGGCATCGTCGAGCGTGATCGTGGCGACCTTGGCGCGGCTCCCGGTTCCGAGGTGATCGACCATTTCGTCGAGTGACACGAACGCGAATCCGCTCCGCTTCATGTCCGAGATCGCGCGATCGAGGAAGTCGGGCGTCACCGACAGATGATCGTTCAGCCCCAACCCCTTGCGGGGCGTCGCGGTCACGCTGTGAAGCATCAGGATCGCGCCCAGTCCGGACAGATGCGGCTTCGCCATTCGGGCGATTCCAGACCATCGCGATGCGTTCAGCACGAATCTGCGAAGGCGTTCCTGGTTGTCGGTCATTTCGAAACCTTTGTGCCCTAACCTCCTCCGCCGACAGCAGAGACACGCTGAACACCATATGGGCGAAGAGTTGAGGCATGGTTGACGCTCTGGAAACGGCCGACGGGGCGCGCGCCGGGCTTGCCATCACCGTGGAAGCGGCGGGGCTGCAGGCGCTTCGGCGCTACCGCGACTTTGCCGGGCCGCGTGCGAAAGGGGCGGCTCAGCATCCGCTCTGGTTCGAGAAATGGCTCGAAACGACCGGCGAGCGCGGATGGATCGTCTGGGTCGCGGACGGAACAAACACGCTTGCCGCGCTGCCGCTCGTCGAAACACGCATTTCCGGGCTGCCCGCGCTCGCCTTTGCCGGCGGCGCCCATGCCAACGGAAATTTCTGCCCCGCAACCCATTCCGGCACGGCGGTTTGCATGGCGGCGCTCAAGGCCGCGATACGCCAATCCCTGCCGCATGTCGCCCTGTTGTCGCTCGAACGCCAGCACCGGACCCTTGACGGGCAGACGAACGTCCTTGCGGCCATGGCGACGCGAACCAGCCCGAACATCGCCCTTGCGGCAAGCCTCGACGGCGGTTTTGCCGGCCTCTTGTCGCGCACCAACGGCAAGAAGAAATCGAAGAAGCGCCGCGCCCAGTGGCGACGCTTCGAGGATGCCGGCGGCAGCGCGGTGGTGAAACCCGCAACGACCGCCGAAATCGACGCGATTCTGGACGCGTTTTTCCGACTGAAGGCTGCCCGGCTCGAGAAGGCGGGTATTGCAGACGCCTTCGGCGATCCGCAGATCCGCGAATTCTGGCGGGCGATTCTCGACGCCAGCCGCGAAGAGGCCGATACGCCATTTTCGGTCGAAGCGCTCGTCGTCGGCGGCAAGCCGAGGGCGATTACCGGCTCGACGCACCTTCGCGACCGAACGGTGTGCGAATTCGGCGCCATCGAGGACGGCGACCTGGCATCGATCAGCCCGGGCGAATATCTGGCCTATTCCAATCTGGAAGAGGCCTGCGCGAAAGGTCTGCCGCTCTACGATTTCAGCGTGGGCGACGAGGCCTACAAGCGCTCCTGGTGCGATATCGAGATTTCGCATTTCGACGTCGTCGTCCCGCTGACGCCGGCGGCCCGCCTTGCCGTTCTCGGCTTCGACGTGATTGCCGGAGCCAAGAAGCGGATCAAGGCCAGCCCGAAGCTTTGGGCCTTCGCGAAAGCGGTGCGTCGCCTCAGGTGATCAGGCGACCGTCCGCGCCTCGTCTTGTGCCTGCGGGGCCGGTGCGACGACGCGAGCGGCCTCTCCATATCCTGCTGCGAACAGGCTTTCGGACGCCGCCAGCACGCGGTCGTCCGCCGCATCGATGACGCCGATCATGATCTCGCTCGTGTCCCCCGCGACCCGGCGAAGGCCTTCGCTTTCGGTCGGTCCGCACTCGACGACGACGATGTCATAGGCCGTCGTCAGCGACGTCAGGATGATCGGCAGGCGGTCTGCGGCGCGCATGGCGCGACGCGGTTCGGCCGTGCCGACGGGAATGACGTGCGCGTCGGAATAGAGGTCGCCGTGGATCGTCTCGGTGAACTGCGCTTCGGCGGCCAGGAGGTTGGTGATGCCTGTATAGGTGCGGCTTTCCAGCATGTGGCTCGACGGCGTTCCGGTGAAGGTGAGATCGAGATAGAGGACGCGCATCCCCGCATCGGCCAGCTCGCGAGCGACCATGACGGAGGCCGTCGAGGCCTCCTCACCCTCCGGCGATACGAATATGGCACGCGAGACGCCGGCGGCGATCAGTCGTTCGGCAGCCGTCTCGACGGAGACGTCGAGTGGCAGCGGGCCAGCGTCATGCGAAACAGCGGCGGCCTCGGCGGATGCAGCGGCGGGCATGACGAGATGGGGAACCGGATGAACACGCGCGCCGCCCGCCGCAGGGCGCATCGCCCGACCGCTGAACAGTTCGCCCAAAAGTGTGCCAACGATCATCAGCAGAAGCGAGCCCATGAAGGCGGCGCCGAGGATCGGGCCGTATTTCGGATAGTAGGAATCCACCGGCGGCGTGGCGCGTGCGAAAATGCGCGCGTCGACCGGCAGATAGTTGCGGTCGCCACGCGCGCTCGCCTCGCGGAAGCGTGTCAGGTAGGATTCGAGGAGTTCGCGCTGCGCCGTCGCCTCGCGCTCGAGCGCGCGCAGTTCGACCTCTTCCGTGCCGGCGGCAGCGGATGTCGATTTCAACGCGTCCAGATCCTGCTGCAAGCGCTCTTCGCTGCGCTGGGCCGCGCGGGACTCGTTCTCGAGGCTCTGCAGCACCGTGCGCGCTTCTTGGCGGATACGCGTCGACAGGTCGGCCAGTTGCGAGCGCAGGCCACGAAGGCGCGGATGGTTGTCGAGAAGCGTCGTCGACAGATCGGCGATCTCCGCGTTCAACTGCACCTCGCGCTCGCGCAGACGCTGAACGACCGGCGAGGCGAGAACTTCCGGTACGGCATCGAGCGACGCGCCGGTATCGATCGCCTGGCGGACGCCCTCGGCCCGCGCCTCGGCGGCCGAGCGACTGGCGCGCACGCGCGACAGTTCGGACGAAAGCTCGGAGAGCTGCTGGCTTGCCAGCGTCGAATTGTTCTGGCCGACGAGAAGCCCCGAACGGGCACGGAACGCAGCCACGTTCGCTTCGGCCTCGCGGACCCGCTCCCGCAGATCGGCGATCTCGGGCGCGAGCCAGCCGGTCGCGTCCTCGTTGGAAAGAAGCTTTGCAGCGCGCTGTTCGTCGAGATAGGCGTCGGCGATCGCGTTCGGAACGGCAGCGGCCAGTTCGCGATCCTCGGACGAGAAGCGCACAACGATGACGCGGGAATTCTCGACGCGATAGACGGAGAGCTTCTCGCGCATGATGTCAATGGTCGTCTGCGCGCGCAGCAATTCGTCCGAGCCGCCGAGGCCGAACGAAGCGAGTATGCCGCCGCTCTGAAACTCGGCACGCTCGGCGAGCTGCAATTCGGCGGCGACGCGGCGCAGGATGTCACTTGAGGCGATCACCTCGACCTGGCTTGCAACGCCCTCATCGTCGAGGATAGGCCGATCGCCCTCGCCCGCCCCCGACATGCGCGTATAGGCGGACTCGCGGGCTTCGATCAGAATGCGCGTTTCGGCACGGTAGAGCGGCGTTGCGAAATAGGCAAGCAGGAAGGCGGCGATGGTCACGACCAGCACGACCGTCAGGATAGGCTTCCACCTGTCGCGCACACTCAAGGCGAGACGGCGAAGGTCGATATCGACGTCGTTGCCACCCACTTGCATTCCGCTCATAGCGAATCCACTCCGGCCCAAGGCGCCCAGAAGTAAAGACACATGGTAACCATCGAGTTAACGATTGCGGCGGCGCGCGCGGCAATCATGACTGGGCTTTACCGGCCATTAACCTTAACGAGCCGATAACAGGCCATCTGCAATCGGGCTGCTTCGCGGCTCTAGGGATGGACGCTCGCCAGGTCATGAAACGCCCCGCTCTTTATGGTCTCCTCGCTCTCGCGTTCCTCTCGGGCTGCACCAGCTACCAGCCCGCCCCGCATGCCTTCCACGAGGCGATCAACCAGCCCTACGTCCTCGACGCAGGCGACCGGGTGCGGATTTCGGTTTTCGAGCAGGCATCGCTGACCAACAGCTACTCCGTCGACCAGTCCGGCTACATCGCCTTTCCGCTCATTGGCGCGGTGGCCGCGCGCGGCTATACGCTGCAGCAGATCGAAGGCCAGATCGCGACCAAGCTGCGCGACGGCTATATCCGCAATCCCGACGTCACCGCCGAGATCGATCGCTACCGGCCGGTCTTCATCATGGGCGAAGTGGGTGCGGCCGGACAGTATTCCTACGTGCCGGGCATGACGGTCCAGAAGGCCGTGGCGGCCGCTGGCGGCTATACGCCGCGCGCGCAGCAGCGCGACGTCGATATCACGCGCCAGATCAATGGCGAGGTGATGACGGGCCGCGTGACGACGACGGACCCGGTCCTGCCCGGCGACACGCTCTATGTGCGCGAACGCTTCTTTTAGGGTTTCGCGCGCATAAGGTCGCATGCGGATCGTCCATACGTTCAGATCTCCGGTCGGCGGCATCTTCCGCCATGTGCGCGATCTCGCTTCGGCCCAGCATGCGGCCGGCCACGAGGTGGCCATCGTCTGCGATTCCACGACCGGTGGCGAACATGAAGACCGCCTTTTCAAGACGGTCGAGCCCTATGTCTCGCTCGGCATCCACCGCATCGCCATGCAGCGCCATGTCGGGATCGGCGACCTGAAATCGGCCATCCGCGCATTCAACCTTCTCGGCGATCTGAAGCCGGATGTCCTGCACGGCCACGGCGCCAAGGGCGGCTTTTACGCGCGTTTCTTCGGCACGCTGCTCAAGCGGCGGCACCGGTCTCTCGAGCGGCTCTATTCTCCGCATGGCGGGGTGCTGCACTATGATCCCCGCTCGGCGGCCGGGCGTGGCTATTTCCTCGCCGAGCGCCAACTGGAGCGCTTCAGCGACCACATCCTTTTCGTCTCTGATTTCGAACGGCGCACCTATCTCGCCAAGGTCGGCACGCCGCGCGCACCGCACAGCCTCGTCTATAACGGCTTGCAGGCGTCCGAATTCGAGCCGGTGGAAACGCGGCCCGATGCCGCCGACTTTCTCTATATCGGCATGATGCGCGACCTGAAGGGACCCGATCTCTTCATCGAGGCACTGGCGCAGGTGCGGGACCGGTTTCCGGCTGTCAGCGCACACATGGTGGGCGACGGTGACGACCTTCCCCGCTATCGCGACCGCGTCGCCCGGTTGGGCCTCTCCGTCACCTTCCACGCCGCCATGCCTGCCAGGCTGGCGTTCGGCATGGCGCATGTGATGGTGGTGCCCTCGCGCGCGGAGGCGATGCCCTACATCGTTCTGGAAGCACTCGGCGCCGGGCGGCCGATGATCGCCACCGCCGTGGGCGGAATTCCCGAAATCCTCGGCGCGAACTCGCCTGCCCTCGCCGAACCTACCACCGACAGCCTTGCTGCGCTGATGATCCGCGCGATGGAAGATCGCGGCTGGCTCGCCGCTTCCATGCCCGACGCGAGGCGCCTGGAGCAGGATTTCAGCGCCTCCGCCATGGCGGGGCGTATCGAAAGCATTTACCGTAAATCTGCTTGAGGGGCGACAGGCCCTTCGTTTCAAGCGTTTCTTAGGGCAGCCACCGTAAGGCTTTCTCGCAGATTGCGAGTGTGCCCATGAACCACAGCCAGCCGCCTCACCAGTTCACGGCGAAAGCCGTCCGCGATTTCGCCGATGCCTCGGCGCCCGCCGGCACCGGCGAGCTGAGCGAAATCGCACGCACCGTCGCCTCGCAATATCGCGCCGACACGATGTCGCCTGTCATGGTCAGCGGCTTGCTGCGTCTTTGCGAGTTCCTGATCCTCGCCCTGACCGGCCTCTCCATATACTTTGCCTATGCCAGCGGCGCCATCGGCCTAACCTATGGCTATCCGCTCGTCATTCTCGCGGGCTCGGGCCTTGGCGTGCTGCTGCTCGAAATCGCCAATCTCTACCAGCTCGGCGTCATGCGCCGGCCATTCGTGTTCCTGCCGCGCATCGTTCTCGTCGTGACCGCGACGTTCGCGCTTCTGGCGATGGCAGGGTTCTTCCTCAAGATATCCGACGAGTTCTCGCGGGTCTGGTTCGCCGGCTGGCTCGCCAGCGCCCTGCTCCTCGTCCTTTCGGGACGCGTCATGCTGTCGGTCCTGATCCGGCGGTGGGCGCGAAACGGCACGCTGGAACGACGTGCGCTGATCGTGGGCGGCGGCAAGCCTGCCGAGGCGTTGATCCGCACCATCGAGCAGGACCCCGACAACGACATCCGCATCTGCGGCATCTTCGACGACCGCGACGATTCGCGCTCGCCGCCGATCGTCGCCGGCTATCCGAAGCTCGGCTCCGTGACCGAACTCGTGGAATTCGCTCGAATCGCGCGGATCGACATGCTGATCGTCTCGCTGCCACTGAGCGCCCAATCGCGCGTCCTGTCGCTCCTGAAGCGGCTATGGGTGCTGCCGGTGGACATTCGCCTCTCAGCGCATTCGAGCCAGCTCCGCTTCCGCCCGCGCGCCTATTCCTATGTCGGCTCTGTGCCGATGCTCGACATCTTCGATAAGCCGATCAACGACTGGGATTCGGTCGCCAAGCGCCTGTTCGACATAAGTTTCAGCCTAGCCGGCCTGATCGCTTTCTCGCCGCTGATGATCGCGACCGCCATCGCCATCAAGCTCGACAGCAAGGGCCCCGTCTTCTTCAAGCAGAAGCGGCACGGATTCAACAACGAGGTCATCGAGGTCTTCAAGTTCCGCTCGATGTACACCGACCAGTGCGACCCGCTCGCACGCCGCGCCGTCACCAAGGGCGACCCGCGGGTGACGCGCGTCGGCCGCATCATCCGCAAGACCTCGATCGACGAACTGCCGCAGTTCTTCAACGCGCTTCTGGGATCGCTTTCGCTCGTCGGCCCGCGTCCGCACGCCATCAAGGGCCATTCGCAGGACCGGCTGTTCGAGGAGGTCGTCGACGGCTATTTCGCGCGGCACCGCGTCAAGCCTGGCGTTACCGGTTGGGCGCAGATCAACGGCCTGCGCGGCGAGATCGACCATGACGACAAGATCCGCCGCCGCACCGAATACGATCTGGACTATATCGAGAACTGGTCGCTCGGGCTCGACCTGAAGATCCTGTTCCTGACGCCGCTGCGGCTCCTGAATACGGAGAATGCGTATTGAGCGCCGCCGTCGGCACCCTGCCCCGCGCGGCGATCGACGCCAAGATCGTCGCGCTGACGAGTTCCGTCGCCGTGGGCCTTGGCGTCGGGCTTGCCGGGTTCGTGCAGAACGAACCGGCGCCCTACGAACTCTACATGGTCGCGCTCATCGGCATCTGGGCGCTGTTCGGGCTTGCCATCTCGCGCACGACCGCTCCCCTTCTCGTCCTGTGGATCGTCTATCTGATCGGCGGAATGGTCTCGATGACCCAGATGGACGACCTCAAGGACACGCCGCTCTACCTGGCCGTAACGGCATTCCTGGCGCTGACGGCGGTGTTCGTGGCCGCTATCGTCGAGAAGCGGGCCGGGCTGCTGCGTCCGATCTTCATCGGCTGGACACTCGCCGCCTGCCTGACGGGACTTTTGGGCATTCTCGGCTATTTCGGCGCCTTTCCCAGCGCCGACCGGTTCACCCTCTACGACCGGGCGGCCGGCGCCTTCAAGGACCCGAACGTGTTCGGTCCCTTCCTCGTGCTGCCGGCGGTATGGCTTCTGCATGGGCTCGTGACAGGCCGTCTGATGAAGATGCCGATCCAGGCATCCGGGCTTCTCATCCTGTCCTTCGCGATCTTCCTCTCCTTCTCGCGCGGCGCATGGGGTCTTTACGCCCTCTCCGCACTCACCGTCTGCGCGGCGGTCTTTCTCAACTCCTCGAGCAACAAGCTGCGGCTGCGCATCCTCGTTATGGCTCTGATCGGCATGGGCATGATCGCGCTCGCCGTCATGGTCGCGCTTCAGATTCCGCAGGTCGCGACGTTGTTCGAAACGCGCGCGCAACTCGTCCAGGACTATGACGGCGCACGGCTCGGCCGCTTCGCCCGCTACGGACTCGGCTTCGCGCTCGCCATGGAGCATCCGCTGGGCATCGGCCCTCTGGTCTTCGGCACGATCTTCGGCGAGGACACCCACAATATCTGGCTGAAAGCGCTGATGGACTACGGTTGGCTCGGCTTTGCCGCCTATGTCTCGCTGCTGGTCTTCACGGTCACAGCCGGTTTTCGCATCCTGTTCCGCCAGCGGGTCTGGCAGCCATTCCTGCTTTGCGCGTGGGTCGTGTTCATTGGCCACATCCTTCTCGGCACCGTCATTGACATGGACCACTGGCGCCACTTCTATCTCTTGATGGGCATCATCTGGGGATGCGTCGGGCTGGAAGCGCGCCATCAGGCAAGCGGTTCCGCCGCGTCACCGTCCAATTCCATTGCGCCGCGCAATTATGCGCTTGCCTTGCCAAGACCGACCAATTAGAGCTTCGCACGGCTCGGAGCGTAGCGCAGCCCGGTAGCGCACTTGACTGGGGGTCAAGGGGTCGTAGGTTCGAATCCTATCGCTCCGACCATTTTCCTTCCCCTGACCATCTTTTCCCCGATACGAAAAAGGCCGGCAATGCCGGCCTTTCGGTCAGTTTCCGTACAACTCAGCGACGCAGAAGCGCAGCGGCTGCCAGTCCCACGACCGCAAGGCCGGCGAGGACGAGTGCGGGATGTTCGCGTGCGGTCTGCTCCGCATAGCGCGCTTGCTTGCGCACCACCGGCATCCAGTCATGGATGCGCTCGGCAATGTCGTCATAGGCGTCGGATGCGGTCTCGCGCGTGTCGTCGTAGAAGTGCGAGCCGCGCTTGCGCGCCTGCCGGCTGAGGACGGACAGTTCCTTGCTCAGATGCGCAATGCGCCGTTCAAGATCGTCATCCCAGGAACGACGGCCGCCGAAGATCGAATATGACATGAGTGGTCCTTCCATTCGCCACGTGTTTGCCTAACAAACGGCGGCGCAAGGGCTTGGTTCCACTGGAGTTGCGGCGGCTTCAGCGCACCTGGTCGAGCAGGCGCTTGCATTCCAGAAGGTCGAACAGCGCCTCCTGAAGCAAGGCGCGGTTGTCGCGCGACAGGCGTTCGTCGTCGGGCGCCACCGGCCCTTCGTCCTCACCGCGACCGAGCCCGAAAAACCGGCGTGCCGGCTTGGCCTTGGCCTGGCCGAGGATCATCTCGTCGTCGCCATCGCCCTCCGGCGCGGCATGGACGGCCTCCGCCTCCTGCTGCTTGCGCTGCGCAATGGCCTCGACCGCCGCCATATCGCCGTTTCCGATGGCAATGACGAACTGGTTTCCATTGTCGCGCAGAAGCTTCTGCACGCCCTTGATCGTATAGCCCTGGTCGTAGAGCATGTGCCGGATGCCCTTGATCAGCTCGACATCCTGCGGGCGGTAGTAGCGGCGGCCGCCGCCCCGCTTCATCGGCTTGATCTGCGAAAAGCGCGTTTCCCAGAAACGCAGGACGTGCTGCGGCAGGTCGAGATCGTCGGCGACCTCGCTGATCGTGCGGAATGCGTCGGGAGACTTTTCCATGGCGTGCTCGCTTTCAGGGCTCGCGATTCGCCAGTATTACAGACCCTTAGAAGGGCATATTCAAGTGCGGGGCGGTCTTGCCCCCCGATTTTGCTGTCATGACCGGTCCGGCCTCAGCCCTTCGCGAGCTTGGCTTCCGTGACCGGATTTGCGATGGCGCGATGATTGTCGAGAATTCGCTGCTTCAACACGTTCGACGCCTTGAAGGTCATCACCCGGCGCGGAAGGATCGGCACCTCTTCACCCGTCTTCGGGTTACGGCCGACGCGCTCGTTCTTCGAGCGGACCTGGAAGGTCGCGAAGGAGGACAGCTTCACCATCTCCCCGCGGACGATGGCGTCGCAAATCTCGTCGAGCACCATCTCGACGAGTTGCGCGGATTCGGTGCGCGAAAGCCCGACCTGTCGGTAGACAGTTTCGGCGAGATCGGCACGCGTTAAAGTCTTTCCCCCCATCGGCCGTCCAACCATTCTGAAAAAACAGGCGAATTTTCAAGCAGTGAGGACGTTAGGAAATTGGGGTGTCGAGGTCAAGAACCCATTGACCCCGCTTGGTTTATCCCAGCCGCCGGCCAATGCTACCAGCGGACGAGGACCGCGCCCCATGTGAACCCGCCGCCCATGGCCTCGAGAAGCACCAGATCACCTGGCTTGATGCGCCCGGTTTCGACGCCCTCGCAGAGCGCCAGCGGCACCGAAGCGGCAGATGTGTTGCCGTGCTTGTCGACGGTGATGACGACCTTTTCCTCGGCGATGCCGAGCTTCTTGGCCGACGCATCGATGATGCGCTTGTTGGCCTGGTGCGGCACGAACCAGTCGAGATCCTCGGCCGTGATGCCTGCCTGCGCGAAGACGGATTCGACCACGTCCGTGATCATGCCGACGGCGTGCTTGAATACCTCGCGGCCCTCCATGCGCAGGTGGCCGACCGTGCCGGTGGTCGACGGGCCGCCGTCGACATAGAGCTTTTCGCGGTGCGAGCCGTCCGAGCGCAGGCTGGCCGCGAGGATGCCGCGATCGGCGATCGTGCCCTCGCCTTCGCCCGCCTCGAGGATGACCGCGCCGGCGCCGTCGCCGAACAGGACGCATGTCCCGCGGTCCTGCCAGTCGAGGATACGCGAGAAGGTTTCCGAGCCGATGACGATGGCGCGTTTGACCATGCCGCCGCGAATGTGCAGATCGGCGGTGTTGATCGCGTAGACGAAGCCGGAGCACACCGCCTGCATGTCGAAGGCGAAGCCGTGGCGCATGCCGAGGCGTTCCTGGATCTCGACCGCTGTTGCCGGGAAGGTATTGTTCGGCGTCGACGTCGCGAGCACGATCAGGTCGATGTCGTCGACGGTCAGCCCGGCCGCATCGAGCGCCGCGCGCGCCGCCGCCTCGCCGAGCGAAGCCGTCGTCTCGTCATCCGCCGCGATATAGCGCTGCGTGATGCCCGTCCGCTGGACGATCCAGGCATCGGACGTTTCCAGCACGCCCTCGAAATCCGTATTCTTCATCACGCGGCGCGGCAGGGATTTGCCGACCGAGCGCACGACCGATCTGATCATTTTCGAAATCTCACTTTCCCGCCGCAACGGTCACGTCGTCATCTTTGGCGCGCGGGCGAAGACGCCCATGGAATTGCTGCAGCTCGGCCTCGATGCGTTCCCGCAATTTTCCCTTCGCCATGTCGTAGCCGAGCTCGACGGCGGCCGCGAAGCCCTCGTCATCGGTGCCGCCATGGCTTTTCACCACGATGCCGTTCAGCCCGAGGAACACGCCGCCATTGATCTTGCGCACGTCCATCTTCTCGCGCAGGAAATCGAACGCGCCCTTGGCGAGCACATAGCCCATCTTGGACAGGAAACTGCGCGACATCGCCTCGCGCAGATATTGCGCGATCTGCTTGGCGGTGCCTTCGGCCGTCTTCAGCGCGATGTTGCCGGCAAACCCTTCCGTCACCACCACGTCGACCGTGCCCTTGCCGAGATCGTCGCCTTCGACGAAGCCGTGATAGTCGATCGACTTCAGCCCGACCTCGCGCAGGATGCGGCCCGCCTCCTTGACCTCTTCCTGGCCCTTCACCTCCTCGACGCCGACATTGAGCAGGCCGACGGAAGGGCGCTCGATGTCGAACAGCGCGCGCGCCATCGCCGAGCCGAGGATCGCGAAATCGATCAACTGATGCGCATCGGCGCCGATGGTCGCGCCGACGTCGAGGACGACACTCTCGCCGCGCACGGTCGGCCAGATGGCGGCGATGGCGGGCCGTTCGATGCTCGCCATGGTGCGCAGGCAGAATTTCGACATCGCCATCAGCGCGCCGGTGTTGCCGGCCGAAATGCAGACATCGGCATCGCCGTTCTTCACCGCCTCGATTGCCTTCCACATCGATGACTTCCACCGGCCCTGGCGCAGCGCCTGGCTCGGCTTGTCGTCCATGCGGACCGAGATTTCGCAATGGTGGAACTCGGAGACGGCCTCGAGCTTGGGCAGCTTCGCGAGGACCGGGCGAACCTCATCCTCGCGGCCGTAGATCAGGAACCGTGCATCGGGGCGTCGCTCGGCAACACGCGCCAGACCCGGCAGCGTCGTCGAAGGACCATGGTCTCCCCCCATGGCGTCGATGGAAATGCGTATCACGCGGCAATCGTCTTTCGTTGGCCCGTTTCGGGCGGCATTTCAGCAAAGTGCGGCGAAAATAGCGGTTTCGTCCCGGCAAACAACTGCCATTCGCGCTCATCCACGCTTCAACCCTCGCGCTTCAGTCCCTTCAACTGCTCGTAGAGCGGCCCGCGGTCGGCATTCGGATCGGCTGCGGGAGCGACGGGCTGCGCACCAGCTTTGCGCGGATAGGGGTCGATGCCGAGCGCGAAGAACTCCTCCGCAAGCTGGCCGACGTCGATCGTGTCGCCCGAAAACGGCTCGGGCCCGTCATCACCCTCGGCATCGAGGATCATCTCGCCGCCCTCGATCGCATCGGGGCGCATCAGCTTCGAGCCTTCGGGAACGAAGAGCGCGTCAACCTCCTCGTCGACTTCCGCATCGAACGATTCGAGCGAGACGATGCAGGACTGGACGATCTGCGCCTTCACGCGACCGGTCACCTTGACGCCGTCGCGCTTCCAGTTCTCGACCAGGAGATCGGCATGGAAGTTCTTCACCTCGACCAGATGATGCGCGTCGGCCAGCGCACGGCGCTGCTCTTCGTCTGCCTCGATGGAGACGGGCATGCCCTTGCCCGGCAGTCGCAGGACGTTCGCCTCGAAGGCGACCGGGCTCGTTTCGTCGCTCATTTGGTCGCCTCTCCCGTCGCGATCGCGCGCTCGGCTGGCAGGAAGGCGATCTCACCGGCGATGATCGCCGCGGCCGGCTGCGCCGAAAGATCGCGCGCGGACGCCATGACATAGTCGGCCATCGCCTGCGCCTCGTGCCAGTCGGTGCCGCCTGGAAAGACATTGCGGTAAAGCGCCTGCGCCAGCGCCTCGCGGTCCTGCGCCTCCAGCGCCTTGCCATAGGAATCGGCACGCCCATAGAACATCTTCGCCAGCTTCTTCATGCGCTTTGGCACGCCCACATCGCCGATGCCCAGTTCCCGCAGCGAATGGTCGACGTCCTTGAAGAACTCGTCGGTCACGTCCTGCGCGACATCCTGGATCGGTCCGTTCTCGCCGCGCGTGCGATGCAGGAACAGGAACATGTGCAGCGCCATCATCTCGTAGCGGCCGAGCGGCGTGTCGGGCACGTTCCACTGGGCATAGAGGACCGGCTGGCGCGCCGCCGCCACGATTTGTCCATAAATGCTGTGGACGATGGCCGCGTTCTCATTCCGGCGAGCGCCGAACAGTCGCTTGAACATTCCCGAAGGGCTCCTTCTGGCGGTTTCAGTGCCGGCCGTGTTGCATCGGCGCGCAAGCTGGTTTACCGCTTTTGCCCGCAGGCGCAAGGCGCGCTTAACCAAGTCATGGAGTTGTCGTTGCAAGGACGGAATTTCAAGAGCCGTGCACGGCTGGTCACTTCGGGTATCGCTGTCCTGCTTGCAGGCGTGGCTGCCGGCTGTTCCTCGATCTCGGGCGACATGAGCCCACGCCAGACCTTCCAGCAAGGTTATGTCGTCGACGAGCAGATGCTCGAACTGGTCCCGGTCGGGTCGAGCCGCGAGCAGGTGACGCTTGCGCTCGGAACGCCTACCACCACGGCGACCTTCGACAACGAGACCTACTATTACATCTCGCAGACGGCCGTTCGGAACGTCGCGTTCCAGAATCCGCGCGTCGTCGACCGCAAGATCCTGGCGATCTATTTCGGCGCGGACGGCCGCGTCTCCAACATCGCCAATTACGGCCTGCAGGACGGACGCGTGTTCGACTTCATCTCGCGAACCACGCCGACCGCCGGTGGCGATGTGAACTTTATCCAGCAGATGATCACCGGCGTCGTTGGCGGCACGCCGATCGGGACTGGCGCGGGCCGCGGTGCGGTCAACTTCTAGAATTCGGTCCAACACCACAAAGAAGGGGCCGCGGTATTGCTACCGCGGCCCCTTTTCCATGTGCATCGATCAGTTGTGCGCGAGCACGGCCAGCAGCAGAAGCGCCATGATGTTTGTGATCTTGATCGCCGGATTGACGGCCGGGCCCGCCGTATCCTTGTAGGGATCGCCGACGGTATCGCCGGTCACGGAGGCCTTGTGTGCATCCGAGCCCTTCAGATGGCGCGTGCCGTCCTTGTCGATGAAGCCGTCCTCGAACGACTTCTTCGCATTGTCCCAGGCGCCGCCGCCCGACGTCATCGAGATGGCGACGAAGAGGCCGTTGACGATCACGCCCAGCAGCGTTGCGCCGAGCGCCGCGAAGGCTGCGGCCTTCGAGCCCGAGACCAGCAGGATGCCGAAATAAACGACGATCGGCGCCAGCACCGGCAGCAGCGACGGGATGATCATTTCCCGGATCGCCGCCTTGGTGAGGAGATCGACCGCCCGTGCATAGTCCGGTTTGACCGTGCCCTGCATAATCCCCGGATTTTCGCGGAACTGGCGACGCACCTCCTCCACGATGGCGCCGGCCGCACGCCCGACAGCCGTCATGGCGATGCCGCCGAAGAGGTAGGGAATGAGGCCGCCGAAGAGCAGGCCCGCCACCACATACGGGTTCGACAGCGAGAAGGAGACATCCTCCATGCCGGCGAAATACGGGTACTGGTCCGGATTGGCGATGAAATATTCCAGATCGTAGGAATAGGCCGCGAAGAGCACCAGCGCGCCGAGACCGGCAGAGCCGATCGCGTAGCCCTTGGTGACCGCCTTGGTCGTGTTGCCGACCGCGTCGAGTGCGTCGGTGGACTGGCGCACTTCCGGCGGGAGGCCCGACATTTCGGCGATGCCGCCGGCATTGTCGGTCACCGGGCCGAAAGCGTCGAGCGCCACGATCATGCCGGCCAGGCCGAGCATCGTCGTCACCGCGATCGCGGTGCCGAAGAGGCCGGCAAGCTGGAACGTCGCCAGGATGCCGCCGATGATAACGATTGCCGGAAGGGCCGTCGATTCCAGCGAGACGGCGAGGCCCTGGATGACGTTGGTGCCGTGGCCGGTCACCGACGCCTGCGCGATCGAGTTCACCGGGCGCTTGTTGGTGCCGGTATAGTATTCGGTGATCACCACGATCAGCGCCGTCACCACGAGGCCGATCAGGCCGCAGATGAAGAGGTTGGTGCCGGTGACGTCGATGCCGTTGACGACGCCGATGGAGCCCCAGCCGATGGTGAGCGAGGTTGCCGCGCCGATGCCGACGACGGTCAGAAGACCGGTGACGATCAGGCCGCGATAGAGCGCGCCCATGATCGAGGCATTGGAACCGAGCTTGACGAAGAACGTGCCGATGATCGAGGTGATGATGCACGCGCCGCAGATCGCCAGCGGGTAAATCATGATCGAGCCCAGCATGTCGGAACCTAGGAAGAAGATCGCGGCGAGGACCATGGTCGCGACGACGGTCACGGCATAGGTTTCGAAGAGATCCGCCGCCATGCCTGCGCAGTCGCCGACATTGTCGCCGACATTGTCCGCGATCGTCGCCGGGTTGCGCGGATCGTCCTCGGGAATGCCCGCTTCCACCTTGCCGACGAGATCGCCGCCGACATCGGCACCCTTGGTGAAGATGCCGCCGCCCAGACGCGCGAAGATCGAGATGAGCGATGCGCCGAAGCCGAGCGCGACCAGCGCGTCGATGACCATGCGGTCGGACGGGGCGGCGCCCATCGGGCCGATCAGCACCCAGTAGTAGACCGAGACTGCAAGCAGCGCGAGGCCGGCCACAAGCATGCCGGTGATCGCGCCCGCCTTGAAGGCAATGTCGAGGCCGGCCGACAGGCTGTTCGACGCTGCCTGCGCGGTGCGCACATTGGCGCGGACCGAGACATGCATGCCTATGAAGCCGGCGACGCCGGAAAGGACGGCGCCGATCAGGAAGCCGATCGCGGCCGTGACCCCGAGCAGCCACCAGGTGATGGCGAAGACCACGACGCCGACGAGCGCGATGGTTGTGTACTGGCGAGTGAGATAAGCCTGCGCGCCCTCCCGGATCGCGCCCGCAATCTCCTGCATGCGTGCATTGCCCTGATCGGCCGCGAGGACCGACTGGGTGGCCCAGATCGCATAGACGATGGACAGCAAGCCGCAGGCGATGACGACGAAAAGCATGGTCATTGCCGATTTTTCCTTGATGCTCGCCCGGCAGAACCCCTCCCCGGGCATTGGGAACGAAGCCGGAATCGCTCGTCATCCGACATTCGAGGGCAGCTTATGCGAAGGATTCCGCACACATCAAGGAGTTATTCTTACGCATGGTCAGTCGCGTACGGCCAGGATGCTCGGCGGGCGCAGGGCAAGGACGGCCAGGGACGCCAGGCAGGCAAGGCCCACCGGGAAGATGATCCAGTTCAGCATTTCCCAGCCGGCGAAATTGTAGACCAGGCCCGACATGAACGAGGCGAAGGCAACGGTCGAGAACAGGACAAAATCGTGAAAGCCCAGCGCGCGGCCTTTCTCGGAGGGGTGGTAGGTCTCCGCGACCATCGCGGTCGCGCCGATGAAGCCGAAATTCCAGCCGATGCCGAGAAGAACGAGAGCCGTCCAGAACTGCCAGAGCGCAATGCCCGACAGCGCGACGACGGCGCAACCAATCAGCAGGACGAGGCCGGCCGCGACGATTCTTTCCTTGCCGAAACGAGCGATCAGTTTGCCGGTAAAGAAGCTCGGCGCAAACATGGCCATCACGTGCCACGAAATACCGAGCATGGCCTGATCGGTCGAGAAGCCGCAGCCGACCATCGCAAGCGGCGCGCCGGTCATCACAAAGCTCATCAGCGCATAGGTGCCGACGCCGCAGAGAAGTCCGGTCGCATACTTAGGCTGCCGCACGATCTCGCGAAGCGGGCGTGCCGGGACGTTGGCGCCAGCGCTCGCATGCGTTTCAGGCTGACGCTTCGGCAAAACCGACAGGATCAGCGCTCCGACCGCGGCAATGCCGAGCACGGACGCGAACGTGCCGGCGAACATGACCGGTGCCATCAATTCGCGCGTGAAAATGACGATCTGCGGCCCGATGATCGCCGTCAGCACACCGCCGGCGAGCACAAAGGAAATGGCCTTCGCCTTGAACGCGGCGGGCGCCGATTCGGCCGCTGCAAACCGAAATTGCTGCACGAAGGCGTTGCCGATGCCGATCAGCGCTAGGCCCGCCGCGAACAGCCAGAAATTCTGCGCGAACAGGGCGAGCGTCGCAACGAGACCACCAGCGGCGGTCATGCCGGTGCCGGTCATAAAGCCCAGCCGCAAACCCAGCCTTTTGAGGACCAGCGCCGCCGGAACGGCGCCGAGCGCGACGCCGATGGTGAAGCCGGTAACGGGCGCGGTCGCAAGGCTCTTGTCGGCGCCGAGAAGATAGAAGCCGGCAAGGCCGCCGACCGAAATCGCGATGGGCGCCGCCGAACCCACGATGGCCTGCGCAGCGGCGAGAACGATCGCCGTGCGCCGTGCATCGCGGGTCGTGGCCGTCGTCATGCCTTCAGCGTTCCGCCCCTGCCCTCGTTGCGCAGGCGCCGCGCCACGCGGTCGAGCACGGCGTTGACGAGCTTGGGCTCTTCCTCGGTGTAGAAGGCCTTGGCGATGTCGACATATTCGGTGACGATGACCGCAACGGGTACGTCGGCGCGCTTCATCAGTTCATAGACGCCGGCGCGCAGGATCGCCCGCAATGTCGAATCCAGCCGCGACAGCGGCCAGTCGTCGGTCAGCGCCTGCCGGATCACCGGATCGATCGTCTTCTGGTCCTCGACCACGCCTGAAAGGATCGCCCGGAACCATTGCGCATCCGCCTCGCGATAGGTCGCCCCATCGACTTCCTTGCCGAGCCGGTAGGCTTCGTACTCGGCCGAAATCTCGAGAAGTCCGGTGCCGGCGACGTCCATCTGGTAGAGCGCCTGCACGGCGGCAAGCCGTGCCGCGCCGCGTTTGTTGGCTTGACGGATCGGCGGCGTGGTCGGGAGTTCGTCGGCTTCGCTCATCGGGACGCACCTGCCAGTCGCTTGCGGGTCTCCACCATCGTCAGGGCGGCACGCGCGGCAAACCCGCCCTTGTCGCCCTCGTTGCGGCGGGCGCGCGCCCAGGCCTGGTCGTCGTTCTCGACGGTCAGGATGCCGTTGCCGATCGCAAGCGATTCATTGACGGAAAGATCCATCAGCGCGCGGCAGGATTCGTTCGCGACGATGTCGAAATGATAGGTCTCGCCCCGGATCACGCAGCCGAGCGCCACGAACGCGTCATAGTCCGCACCGCCCCCATCCGCACCGTCGAGCGCGAACGAAATGACGGCCGGAATTTCGAGCGCGCCGGGCACGGTGACGACATCGTAGCTCGCACCGGCCGCATCGAGCGCTGCCTTGGCGCCGTCCAGAAGGGCGTCGGCCAGATCGTCATAAAAACGCGCTTCGACGATCAGAACTTTGAGGGGTTCCTGATGGGGCATGAATGTCTCCGGGATTGGCCCGGTGACTTAGGCCGATCCGGCCGAGTTCGCAAGCGAAGCTTTGGAGAAAGTCAGCCGGTCAGCGCTTCAGCGAACGCTCGTGCAGGCGCACGGCGATGTAGGCGCCAATGGCGATGATCGCGGGCAGGCCCAATGAGGTGAACCAGAACATGGGATCGGAAAAGCTCATGGCTTCAAACCCTTTAGAATGCGCCTTGCCCACAAATGTAGTGCAGTTGCGATGCCAAGCCAACCGGCTGCCGTGAAGGCAAGCCAATAGCCGATCGGCGCGGCAAAGCTTATCACGCCATAGAGATAACCAGCCAGCGGCGTTGCCACGCCCACCGTGAAGCACGCCGTCGACGCGCGATCGAGCGCATTCGCCAGAAGCTTGGTGCGTTCGTTGTCGATCACGCTCATTCGTCGCGCGCTTCCATCAGGCGCGCGGCATAGCGCGCCATCGTGTCGACTTCCAGATTAACGTGGTCGCCAACTCGGCGCGCGCCCCATGTCGTCACGCCGAGCGAGTGGTGGATCAGGAGGACGTCGAAGAGGTCGCCGTCGACGCCGTTGACGGTGAGCGACGTGCCATCGAGCGCGATGGAGCCCTTCGGCGCGATAAATTTGGACAATGCGCGGGGGGCGCGGAGGCGAAAGCGGACGGCGTCGCCTTCGTCGATCCGCTCGACGATCTCCGCCATGCCGTCGACATGGCCGGAGACGATGTGCCCGCCGAGTTCGTCGCCGATCTTCAATGCGCGTTCGAGGTTGAGGTGGGAGCCGACCTGCCAGTTGCCGGCCGTCGTCAGTCGCAGGGCCTCTTCCCACGCCTCGACCTCGAACCAGCGGGAACCATCCGAAGGCAGCGCGACGACGGTCAGACAGACGCCGGCGCAGGCGATCGAGGCGCCGATGGCGATGGTCGCCGGATCGTACTCAGTGCCGATGCGCAGCCGGATACCCTTGTCGAGCGGTGCGATGGTCTTGATCTCGCCGATGTCGGTGACGATCCCAGTGAACATCAGTCGATCCTTACATATTCGCAGCAGATATCGCCGCCGAACACATCGCGGCGGACGAGACGGAAGCCTGGGCGAACCCCGGCCGGGTCGATGGGGGATGCGACGCCGCCCTCGCCGATCGGTTTCGCGCCGACGAAGAGCACCAAACGGTCGACCAAGCCTTCGGCGAGAAACTGGCGCGCGGCCATCGCACCGCCCTCGACGAGAAGTGTCAGAACGCCGCGCGCTGCCAGGTCCTCGAGAAACTCCGGCAGGGCGATGCGGCCTTCGTGCTCGTCGCAGGCGATGAAGCCGACGCCGAGTTCCTCAAGCGCCGCACGACGGCCGGCATCGGCGTCGATCGCGGTTGCCAGCAGAACCGGCGTCTCGCGTGCGCTCGTTGCAAGTTTCGACGTCGGCGAGAGTCGCGCATCGCGGTCGAGGACGATGCGGATCGGCGAACGTTTCTCCAGCCCCGGCAGGCGGCAGGTGAGTTCAGGATCGTCGGCCAGAGCCGTGCCGATGCCCACGAGGATGGCGTCGCTTTCGGCGCGCAGGCGATGAACCTGCCGGCGTGCGATGGGCCCGGTTATGGGAACCTGTCCCTCGCCTATGCGACCGATCATGTCATCGGAGGAAACCGCAAGTTTAAGAGTCACTTCCGGACGTTTGCTCAAAGATCGAGTCAGGTAGCCTTTGAGCAGGTCGGCTGCGTCATCGGCGCGAATCTGGGGCGTCACGTCGATCCCGCCGGCTTCGAGGATCGCATATCCCTTTCCGGACACGCGCGGATCGGGATCGGCGGCCGCGCCGACGACCCGGGCAATGCCGGCACGGACAAGCGCCTCGGCGCAGGGTGGCGTGCGGCCGTGATGCGCGCAGGGCTCCAGCGTGACATAGGCCGTCGCGCCGCGTGCCTGCTCCCCGGCTTCCGCGAGCGCCTCCGCCTCGGCATGAGGCCGCCCGCCGATCGCGGTGATGCCGCGCCCCACGATCACCGATCCTTGGCCGTCGTCACGCACGATCAGCGTCCCCACGGATGGGTTGGTCGACGTCAGGCCAAGATTGCGGCGCGACAGGCGGACGGCGGCTGCCATGTACCGGCGATCGGTCTCGCCGACGCTCATTCTCGCGAGGCGTCCTCGTCGCTCTTCAATTCACCGAGCAGATCGTGGAAATCGCGCGCTTCGCGAAAGTTCTTGTAGACAGACGCAAAGCGTACATAGGCGACATCGTCGATGGATTTGAGCGCATCCATGACGAGCCGGCCGATTTCGTCGGATGGAATTTCCGTCTCCCCAGAGCTTTCGAGCTGGCGCACGATGCCCGTCACGGCACGCTCGATCCGCTCCGGCTCCACATTGCGCTTGCGCAGCGCGATTTCGACGGAGCGCATCAGCTTGTCGCGATCAAACGCAACCTTGCGGCCCGACCGTTTGACCACAACGAGATCGCGCAGTTGCACACGCTCGAAAGTGGTGAAGCGCCCGCCGCAGACCGGGCAGACGCGGCGGCGGCGGATGGCCTGCCCGTCTTCGGCAGGCCGGGAATCCTTCACCTGGGTGTCTTCAGACTGGCAATAGGGGCAGCGCATGCGTCTCTTTCAACAAATGGTGTGCTGCCCCAGCGTTTAGCCCAGATACGGATAGATCGGGAAGCGCTCGGTCAGCGCGACGACCTTTTTCTTCACCTCGGCTTCGATGGCGGCATTGCCCTCGTCGGAATTGGCGGCCTTCAGCCCATCCATGACTTCGGCGATCAGCTTGCCGATCTCGCCGAATTCGGCGACGCCGAAGCCGCGCGTGGTGCCGGCGGGGGTGCCGAGGCGGATGCCGGAGGTGACGAAGGGCTTTTCCGGGTCGAACGGGATACCGTTCTTGTTGCAGGTGATGTTGGCGCGGCCGAGTGCGGCTTCCGCGCGCTTGCCGGTCGCGTTCTTCGGACGCAGATCGACCAGCATCGAATGGTTATCGGTGCCGCCCGAAACGATGTCGAGGCCGGTTTCCTTCAGGCTCGCGGCCAGCGCCTTGGCATTCGCGACGACATCCTTGGCATAGGTCTTGAATTCCGGCTGCAGCGCCTCGCCGAAGGCAACGGCCTTGGCGGCGATGACGTGCATCAGCGGGCCGCCCTGAAGGCCCGGGAACACGGCCGAGTTCATCTTCTTGGCGATCGCCTCGTCGTTCGACAAAATCATGCCGCCGCGCGGGCCACGCAGCGATTTGTGGGTGGTCGTCGTCACGACATGGGCGTGCGGCAGCGGCGACGGGTGCACGCCGCCGGCAACGAGGCCGGCGATATGCGCCATGTCGACCATCAGATAGGCGCCGACGGCGTCGGCGATTTCGCGGAAGCGCTTCCAGTCCCAGATGCGCGAATAGGCGGTGCCGCCAGCGACGATCAGCTTCGGCTTGGCTTCATGCGCAAGACGCTCGACTTCGTCCATGTCGATCAGGTGGTCGTCTTCGCGTACGCCATAGGAGACGACGTTGAACCATTTGCCCGACATGTTGACCGGCGAGCCATGGGTCAGGTGACCGCCCGAGTTCAGGTCGAGGCCCATGAAGGTGTCGCCCGGCTGGAGAAGCGCGAGAAACACGGCCTGGTTCATCTGCGAGCCGGAGTTGGGCTGCACGTTGGCGAAATTGCAGTCGAACAGCTTCTTGGCGCGCTCGATCGCCAGTTCTTCGGCGATGTCGACGAACTGGCAGCCGCCATAGTAGCGCTTGCCCGGATAGCCTTCGGCATACTTGTTCGTCATGATCGAGCCCTGCGCCTCCAGCACGGCGCGGCTGACGATGTTTTCCGAGGCGATCAGCTCGATTTCGTGGCGCTGGCGCCCGAGTTCCTTTTCGATCGCGCCGAAGATTTCGGGGTCGCGGTCGGCGAGGGACTGGGTGAAGAAAGCATTCGGCTGGGCGGAAGCGGCAGTCGCGGTGGCCATGGCAGATCGACCCTTCTGGCGTGTGGCGGTAATCCGTGGAGCGGCGCGAATATCACACTATCGCCTGCGCGGCCATGTGCGGTTTGCGCAATTTACGGTTCCGGTCGCGACTGGATCAATGCGGCAAATGCGCGAAACGAAAAGGCCGCCCCGAGGGACGGCCTTTCGCAGAAAGACGTGCGAACGCGATCAGGTCGCGGTCGAAATCTGCAATTCCGACGAACCGTCGAGCGCATAGATGTCGTCGCGGAACTGGACGACGCCGTCGCTGGTCGACCAGGCCGACACATAGCTGAAATGGACGGGCACCGGATTGGTGACGGCCACGGCCACGTCGGCATCGTTGATGATCGTCTGCTCGAAGCGATTGCGATCCCAGCCCGGCGTCTCGCGCAAGATCCAGGTGACGAGATCGCGCACGTTCTGAACGCGCACGCAGCCGGAAGAGTGGAACCGTTCCTGATTGGCGAAGAGGCTCTGCTGCGGCGTGTCGTGCATATAGACGGCATGCGGGTTGTGGAAGTCGATCTTGACGGAAGCCATGGCGTTGATGCGGCCCGGGTCCTGGCGGAAGCGCAGCTTCGCGGCCTCTTCCGTCTGCCAGTTGATGGTCAGCGGATCGACCTCGCCATTGGGGCCGAGAATGCGGATGCCGTTTTCGGTCAGGTAGTTCGGGTTCTGGCGCATCAGCGGAATGATGTCGCGGCGAACGATCGATTCCGGTGCATTCCAGTACGGATTGACGATGATCTGGTGAATGTTCGAATCGAGAATGGGCGTCTGGCGATCGATCTTGCCGACCACCGCGACGTGGCGGCTCACGACACGGCCATTTTCGACTGCCTCGATCTCCGCGGCCGGGATGTTGACCATCACGTAGCGGTTGGCCGTCGTTCCGACCTTCTCGCCGAGGCGGCCGAGATTTCGCTCGAGCTGGCCAAGGCGCACCTGCGCCGACGCGTTGAGCGAGCGGTAAGTATAAGGACCGGTGACGCCGTCGGCCGGAATGCCGTGGCGGTTCTGGAAGCGCTTCAAGGCCGCATCGACATAGGAATCGAAAGACGGCGACATCCCTGCCCGCTCGGACAGATCGCCCGAGATCATCAGGCGCTGGCGCAGCACGTCCACGTCCGGATCGACGACGCCGAGTTGCAGCTTCTTCTGATCGGGAACCATCGGCCAGCCGCCGCGGGCGGCAATGTCCTGATAACGGACGATCGCGTCCTGCAGGTAGACCAGCGTGTCGGGGCTGAAGATCGGACGGGTGGTCGCAACCTGCCCGCCATCGGAGACCTGCGCGTCGAACTGGTCGCCCCAGCCACGGCGGTTCGAATTCAGGATCGAGTCGATCACGTTCTGCGCATGGGCGCTTTGCGACACGGCGGCGGCCGCAAGGGCGGACGCACCGGTGAGAAAGGTTCTGCGGCTGGTTTTCATCTTCTGTCCCGACGCTTCAAGATATGACGGCGCAAGCACGCGCGGTGCGAAGAGTCGAGACTAGTGGGTTAACCTTAACGAAACGCCACCATCCCCGACCCGTGGATTCGGTCGAAATACCGGATGACGTCCGGTCACATTCCAATATGGCGGCTTCGTGACCGTCGGGAAGCTTCGACGGAGGTGTTGCAGTTCGACGACACCTGCGCTGGAGCCGTCCTCGCCCGGCCGCGGATCGGACACCACCCTTGAAGGCGAGTCCGATGCGCCGGCGTCGGCGATGAGCGAGAGGCGTCGCCTCGCCTTACATGCGGTAGGCGATGGTGTCGTTCCAGAAGCGGTCGAGGCGCTGGAGAGCCTTGTTCATCTGCTGGAACTCGTCCTGGCCGATGCCGCCGACCTTTTCGATCGAGCCGATGTGACGGTCATAGAGCGCGCCGACCAGATCGGCGATCTCGCGGCCCTTCGGCGTCAGGCTGACGCGGACCGAACGACGGTCGATGCGCGAGCGCTGGTGGTTGATGAAGTCGAGATCGACGAGCTTCTTCAGATTGTAGGAGACGTTCGAGCCCAGATAGTAGCCGCGCGAGCGCAATTCGCCGGCGGTCAGTTCCGAAGAACCGATGTTGAAGAGCAGCAGCGCCTGGATGGCATTGATGTCGCTGCGGCCGTTGCGGTCGAACTCGTCCTTGATGACATCAAGAAGACGGCGGTGCAGCCGCTCGACGAGCTGAAGAGATTCAAGGTAGAGCGAGCGAATGGAATCGCCGCGGTCTTCGTTCATCTGGACGTTCTTCGACGTCGTACGCGAATTGATCATGGTCGTGCCTCTCGTTAAACGCCGGTGACTTTGTTTTTGATCTCACCTTGGGCACGACCCTAACCAATGCATCTAAAATTCGACTTAAACCGCAGGCTTAACATGAGCTTACCGGGAACTCCCGGATTTCAGGGTTAAGCTGCGGTTAGACCGAAAGGTTCATTTTTCCTCTCTGCGGCGCTCTGCCCAGCGATGCAGCCGGAAACCAGCATAGACCACCACGGTCAGCGCATGGACGATGAGCACGAGATCGCGGCGACCGTAGAGCTCGGGAAAGCCGGCATACATGACCGTCTCGGACACCGCGCACACGAACCAGATCACCGGCCCCCACGATGCCAACATCCAAAGCCCGCTCGCGGCAAAAGGATAGAGCACCGCCAGACAGACGGCGGCCACCTGCCAGTGGACCGGCATCAGGTCGAAACGCCAGGTCAGCCCGTCATAAAAGCCGAGAAGCCTGATCCAGTAGAGAAGGCCGAGCCCGGCGCAAAGCGCAGCGACCGCACGCAGGAACGTCTCGAACATCGTTTCGGAGGCCGACAGGCGCGGCAGGGCCGAATGAATGGACTGGATCACGGATCGGCGACCTTCAGATGTTGGAACCGGCTGGGCGAGACGGGTTGGACCCGCATTCGGCCCATGATACATCCCGCGCTATCAGGAGACGCCATCATGAACAAGATCACCCGCCCTGTTGCCACCACCTTGCGCACGGTCGATGAAATCACCGGCGGCCGGCGACTGCGGCGGATGCGCAAGGCGGACTGGTCGCGGCGCATGGTGCAGGAAACGCGCCTGACGGTCGACGACCTGATCTGGCCGATCTTCGTGGTCGATGGCGAAAAGCGCCGCGATCCCCTCCCCTCGATGCCCGGCATCGAACGCTATTCGGTCGACGTCGCCGTCGAGGAGGCCAAGCGTGCCGCGCAGCTCGGCATACCGGCGCTCGCGATTTTCCCCAATGTCGACATCGCGCTTCGCGACCAGAGCGGCTCGCACATCCTCGACCCGGACAATCTGATCAACCGCGTCACCCGCGCGATCAAGCAGGCGGTACCCGAGATCGGAATCATCACGGACGCCGCGCTCGATCCCTTCACCAGCCACGGCCATGACGGCATCCTGCGCGACGGCGTCATCGTCAATGACGAGACGGTGGCGCAGGTCGCCGCCGCCTCCGTGCTGCAGGCAGCGGCAGGCGCCGACATCGTCGCGCCGTCGGACATGATGGACGGGCGGATCGGCGCGGTGCGTGACGCGCTCGATGCGGCCGGCTACCAGGACGTCGCGATCATGTCCTATGCGACCAAATTCTCGTCGGCCTTCTACGGCCCTTATCGCGAGGCGATCGGCACGAGCGGCCTTCTGAAGGGCGACAAGAAGACCTACTATCTCGACCCGGCGAACGCCGCCGAGGCGATCCGCGAGACCGAACAGGACGTGATCGAGGGCGCGGACATGATCATGGTCAAGCCCGGCATGCCCTATCTCGACATCATCCGCCAGTTGAAGGACGAGTTCGCGCTGCCGACCTTCGCCTATCAGGTCTCGGGCGAATACTCGATGATCGAGGCGGCCGCGGCCAATGGCTGGATCGACGGCGAGCGCGCGATCATGGAGAGCCTGCTCTCGTTCAAGCGCGCCGGCTGCGACGGCATCCTGACCTATTTCGCGCCGCGCGTGGCGCAACTCCTCAAGAGCTGATCAGGCCGCGCGGCGCAGCTCCACGCGGTTGCGGCCATTGTTCTTGGCGTCGTAGAGAGCATCGTCCGCCGCCTTGAAGACGCTCGGGAAGACCACGCCGGCCTTGTCCGCGCCGCTGACGCCGATGCTGACCGTGACCTCGAGATCGGTTCCTTCCACCGCGAGCGACTGACCGGCGACGCTCTGGCGGATACGCTCGGCGACGCGTTCGGCCACACGAAGCGACGTCGCGGGCATCAGCACCGCGATCTCCTCGCCGCCATAGCGCGCAACGATGTCGGTCTGTCTGGTCTCGGCCTTGACGATGGCCGCGATCGAGGCGAGCACGCGGTCGCCTGCGAGATGTCCGAAACGATCATTGATCGACTTGAACCGATCGACATCGACGAGCAGCATCGCGAAAGGCGATCCCTTGGCGCGTGCGCTTTCGCTGATCCGGTATGCCAGACGGTCGAAGGTGCGCCGGTTGGCGAGCGCGGTCAGCGCGTCGGTGCTGGCTTCGGTCCGCAGTTCCTCCTCGCGTCGAAAGTGCCGGTCCTCGCGTGCCAGGAACGCGCCGAGCAGAAGGATGCCGAGGACGGCATTGGTGACGAGGGGGATCGCGGCCGTCTGCACCACCGAAACGGCAGTCTGCCGGGGCAGCAATGCAAGGCAGGCGAGGACCGAGCAGATCGCGAGCGACAGGACCAGCAACTGCTCGGCATTGGGCGTGCGGCCCTTCCAGATGCGATGGAACACGTAGCCGATGGTGGATGCCATCGCGATCGCGGCCAAGCCCGTCACGGCACCCGCGCCGCCCTGGATCATCCGGAAGATCCCCATGATACAGGCTGCAATGACGGCCGCGACCAGCCCGCCGAAAGGCGCCGCCAGGGCGGCCATCACCGTGCGCGAATCGAGCTGGACCCCTTCCGGCGTGCGGATCAGGTCGGCCATCGAAAGGACCCCGGCCAGTCCGAACAGAAGGCCGATCATCACGCTTCGACCGCCAAGTTTCGGAGCGTGACGCACCAGCGTCGAATAGGCCATCACCACCAATGCCATCAGGCCGGCATTGTGGAGGAGGCTGAGAAAAATTTCGCTCGGGGCGTAGGACACTAGGCACGTTCTCCTGCAACCACGCATAGCGATGGCGGCTTTCAGTTGTTTCGATCAGATCGATAAAATTTGAATGAATCGCCCGGCTTGCGATCACGGTTGCGCGATCCCATCTTGATCACGGCAGCAAAGGAACGATCCCATGAACACGACCTCATCGACCGATCGCATCCATGACGGCGAAATTCTCAACGACCGCCTCAACGATGCACGCGTCTATGACGGCGTGCGCACGCGGCGCATCCTGGCTTTCTGCATCGACTATCTGATCGTCGGCCTCCTGATGATCGTTCCCGCCATCGTCATCGGCCTGCTCGGGGTGCTGACGCTCGGCCTCGGCTGGATGCTGTACGGCATCCTCTTCCCCGTCGTCGCGCTCGGCTATATCTGGTGGACGCTTGGCGGAGCCTCGCAGGCGACCGTGGGTATGAACATAATGAACATCCGTCTCGAACGGCTGGATGGCGGACGCATCGACGGACCGCTTGCGGTGCTTCATTCGGTGCTGTTCTGGGCGGGCAACGTCATCCTGACGCCGTTCATCCTGCTGGCCACGCTGTTCCTCGACCGCAAGCGGGCCGTTCACGACCTGCTGCTCGGCACCGTGGTCACGCGCACCGACCGTTAAGCGGAACTTGATGTCGCGCGGCTTGCCAACCGACGCGACTGGGGATTTCATATCCCGATCGCGGCAATCCATTCCGACTCGACGGTCAATGACGCACCAGCCTACGCAGTCACCGCAATTCTTCCTGACGGCGCCATCGCCCTGCCCTTACATCGAGGGCGAGTTCGAGCGAAAGGTGTTCACGCATCTGGTGGGCGACAAGGCGCCGGAGATGAATGACCTTCTGACGCAAGGCGGCTTTCGCCGTTCGCAGAACATCGCCTACCGGCCTGCCTGCGAGACCTGCCGTGCCTGCGTTTCCGTGCGCATTCTCGCCAACGAGTTCCAGCCGACGAAGAACATGAAGCGCGTCTCGGCGCGCAATGCGGACCTCATCGGCGCCGAGCACAAGGCCGAACCATCGAGCGAGCAATATTCCCTCTTCCGCACCTATCTCGACGCCCGCCACAAGCGCGGCGGCATGTCCGACATGACGGTGCTCGACTATGCGATGATGGTCGAGGACACTCATGTCGACACGCGGGTGATCGAGTACCGCAGACGCGGACCCGACAGTTTCATCACCGGCAAGGGCCAGGGCGAGCTCATCGCGGTCGCCCTGTCGGACCGGATGGGCGACGGCCTTTCGATGGTCTACTCGTTCTTCCACCCCGACATGGAGGACCGTTCGCTCGGCACCTTCATGATCCTCGATCACATCCAGCGCGCCCGCGCGCTCGGGCTGCCGCACGTCTATCTGGGCTACTGGGTCAACGGCTCACGCAAGATGGGCTACAAGGTGCGCTTCAAGCCGCAGGAACATCTCGGGCCCCAGGGCTGGGACCGCGTCGAATAGACCGGGTTACTCGGCCGCCTGGCGCGGAATGATGTCCTCGCCCGGCCGGTCAGGCTGGTCGGGTGCCGTTTCGCAGCCGAGGTCGGGGAAGACGACGATGCGCTTGCCCGTCAGGTCGGTGCGCACGACGATCAGATCGCGCTCTTCGAAATAGGTCAAAAGGCGTCGCGCGCGGTTCGCGGAATGGCTGCCATAGGCACGCGCCAACGCCGCGTTGCTGGGGCATGGCCGACCTTCGACGGCCGCCAGCGCGATGATCAAGAAGATCGGCTGGATGTCCTCGGCCAGATCCTTCGACAGGTCGAGCGCGGTGCGCCATGCGTCGCTCGTCGCGGTGTCCTCGCACACCCCGGTCCGGGCGATCGCCAGCCGGCGCTTGAACTCCGGCAGATCGACCGGGCTGCCCGGCACACGCCGGATGCGGCAGCGCACGAGGAAATCCTGGTAAAGCACCGCCACCGTTCGGAAGGGCAGTTCCGGATCGTCGGCGATCTCGCGCATGACGAGGTCCAGCAGTCGCTCGCGCTCGACCTTGTCGATCTCCGGAAACAGGGCCTGCACCGGCTCTTCGGCCGTCTCGCGCGGGCGCGACAACTGCTCAAGGATGTCGGCCGTCGGCGTGGGTGGCGGCGGGGGCCGGCGCACCGGCGCGCGTACTTCCTCGGGTCCTCGCTGGAAGATCAGGTCGCGCGCCTCGTCGCTCGTTTCGGGCAGCGGCATCAGCTTCGGGCTGACCGATCGCGCGGACGTCTCCACCGTACCGATGGTCACCGGCATCGGCCGGCGCGAGACGGCGGGGCCGAGCGCGACGAAGGAGCCGCGCTGCAGGTCGCGGAACTGCTCGGCCTGCCGACGGTCCATGCCGAGCAGGTCTGCGGCGCGCGCCATGTCGATGTCGAGAAAGGTGCGGCCCATCAGGAAGTTCGACGCCTCGGCCGCGACGTTCTTGGCAAGCTTGGCAAGGCGCTGCGTGGCGATGACGCCCGCAAGGCCGCGCTTGCGGCCGCGGCACATCAGGTTCGTCATCGCGCCGAGCGAAACGCGACGCGCCTCGTCCGACACCTCGCCCGCCGCCGCCGGCGCGAAGAGCTGCGCCTCGTCGACCACCACCAGAACCGGATACCAATGCTCGCGCTCGGCATCGAACATGCCGTTCAGGAAAGCTGCGGCGGCCTTCATCTGCTGGTCCGCATCGAGCCCTTCGAGATTGACCACCACCGAAACCCGGTGCTGGCGGATGCGGCCGGCGATGCGAACGAGCTCGGCCTCGGTGCGCGCGGCGTCCACCACGACATGGCCGAACTTGTCGGCCAGCGTGACGAAGTCGCCCTCCGGATCGATGATGCATTGCTGCACCCACGGCGCGCTCTGTTCGAGCAGCCGGCGCAGGAGGTGCGACTTGCCGGAACCGGAATTGCCCTGCACGAGCAGGCGCGTGGCGAGCAACTCCTCCAAATCCATCATGGCCGGCGCGCCGTGCGCGCCCTTGCCCATATCGATGCCGACTTTCAATGCAAATCTCCGATCAGAGCAGCCCTTCTATCATCCGCGCGCGTCGATGCGGGGATGCTTGCAGGGCAATCCACAACTCGCTGCGCCAACAAAAAGGCCCGCCGAGGCGGGCCTTTCCAGAATCGCTCCGGGCAAGCCTAGAGCTTCACCTTCTCATTGTCGCCCATGTCCGGTCGGCTGTCCGATACGGCGGCGGTGAGCATCTTGATATAGCTGACGACCGTGCCGGGGCTGTCCCAATACTGCGCGTCGTTCGGCGTGACCTTCAGGACGCGGATCGAGGGGTCCTCGGGGTCGTCCCACCAAGCCTTCGCCGGCGTCGACCAGAGTTCCTTGATCTTCGCGCGATCGTTCGAGACGGCCGCGCGACCGGTGACCGAGACATATTTCTGGTCGCCGGCATCGGCGAAAAACAGGCCGACATGCGGGTCGCGCTGGATTTCGTCGTCCTTGTGGCTTTCGGCATCGGTCAGGAAGTAGATCGCATGCTCCTCGCGCTCCAGGTGCGCGGCCATCGGGCGGGCCCGAATGTCCTGCCCATCCTTCGTGGCAAGCATGCAAAAGCCGATCTTCTTCATCAGCTTCCAAACATGGTCGATGTTGTCGTCGCTCATCGTATTCCTCTCGGGTTGAATGGAAGCGTCCAACCTCGCGAGGACGCGAGTTGTTCCAACGAGCCGAGAGCATCCCAGCTCAGATTGGATTCATTTTCCTGAAAATCGCCTGCATATGAAAACTCATCCCATTCTCTCTGCGATGGCGGCAGTCGCGGACCTTCATGCCGTACAGTCGCGCGGTTAGATTCCGGTTCCAATCATCCGCCATTTTGACGAGGAAAATTTCAATGAAGCGCCTCTTGCTCGCCGGCGTCGCCGCCGCCCTCCTCTTCGGTGCGCCTGCCCATGCGCAGCAGCCGACCTCGCTCCTCAACGCCTCCTACGACATTGCCCGCGAATTGTTCGCAGCGATCAACGCGGCGTTCATCCCCGCCCACAAGGAAGCGACCGGGCAGGACGTCACCGTCGACCAGTCCCATGCCGGAACGTCCCGCCAGGCACGTGCCATCGCCGAGGGGCTCGAGGCCGACGTCGTGACCTTCAACCAGGTCACGGACATCGACTTCCTCGTCCAGAACGGCTTCGTTTCCGAAGACTGGCAGAGCGAGTTCCCCAACCAGTCGTCGCCCTTCTATTCGCTGCCGTCCTTCCTCGTGCGCGAAGGTAATCCGAAGGGCATCGAGGACTGGGATGATCTCGTGCGCGAGGACGTCCAGGTCATCTTCCCGAACCCGAAGACCTCGGGCAATGCGCGCTACACCTATCTTGCGGCCTATGCCTACGCACTCGAAGCCTTCGATGGCGACGAGACCAAGGCGCAGGAATTCGTGAAGACGATCTTCGACAACGTTCCGGTCTTCGACACGGGCGGACGCGCCGCCACGACGACCTTCGTCGAGCGCCAGATCGGCGACGTGCTGATCACTTTCGAGGCGGAGACGAAGGCCATCGCGCGCGAGTTCGGCGAGGATCAGTATGATCTCATCACGCCTTCGGTCAGCCTTTTGGCCGAATTCCCCGTCGCCATCGTCGACCGCGTCGCCGAGCGTCGTGGTTCGGGTGAACTCGCCAAAGCCTATCTCGACTTCCTCTACACCGAGGACGGCCAGCGCATTGCCGCCGAAAACGGCCACCGCGTCGAGAACGAGGCGGTCGCGCCCGAATTCGCCGAAAATTTCCCCGAAGTTCGCCTCGTGACCGTCGAGGACGTGTTCGGCGGTTGGGACAAAGTGCAGGAAGAGCACTTCGCCTCCGGCGCGATCCTCGACCAGCTTTACGGCCAGCGTTAATTCGCTACACAGTGACTACCCATCCGGCGGGCTTCGGTCCGTCGGATTTCGTTTTGATGGATGATGAAATCGTGGCGTTCTACGTTGCCCCCCTCTGGCCTGCCGGCCCTCGACCCCGCAAGGAGGGAGATGGGGGAGTGGCGGACCATAGAGCGCGAGATAAACCCCCCCCCCGGGGAGATGGCCGGCAGGCCAGAGGGGGGCGCGAAGGATCGTATTCGTATCCGTCGAATGGGTTCGCGTCATGAGCCGCCGCCGCGTCATCCCCGGGCTGCCGCTCTCCCTTGGCATCACGCTCTTCTATGTCGGCCTCATCATCGCCCTGCCGCTGGGCGCGCTGATCTTCAAGGCCGCGAGCCTCGGGCCGGAAGCCTACTGGAACATCATCTCCTCCGAACGCGCGGTGGCCAGCTATCGCGTCACGGTGCTGTCCGCTCTGGCCGCCACGCTCTTCAACCTCGTCTTCGGTCTCGCGCTCGCCTGGGTTCTGGTGCGCTATTCCTTTCCCGGACGGCGGCTCGTCGACGCGATCGTCGACCTGCCCTTCGCACTGCCGACCGCCGTTGCCGGTATCGCGCTGACCACCCTCTTCGCCCCCAATGGCTGGTTCGGCGGCCCGCTTCTGGAGGCTGGCATCCGCGTCGCCTATACGCCGATCGGCATCATGATCGCGATGGCGTTCACCAGCCTGCCCTTCATCGTGCGCACCGTGCAGCCGGTGCTCGAAGACCTCGACCCGGCGCTCGAGGAAGCCGCGCAGTCACTCGGCGGCAGCGACCTGTCGATCTTCTGGCGCGTGATCCTGCCGATCCTCTGGCCCGCACTTCTGGCCGGCACGTCGCTCGCCTTTGCGCGCAGTCTCGGCGAGTTCGGCGCGATCATCTTCATTGCCGGCAACCAGCCCTTTTCGACCGAAATCACTGCGCTTCTCGCCTTCATCCGGCTTGAGGAATACGACTATCAGGCTGCCGCTGCGATCGCCTCCGTCATGCTGATAACCGCCTTCGTCATGCTCGCGGTGACCAATTTCATGCAGGCGCGGGCGCTGCGCTACACGGCGAGGAGCTGACCATGCGACATGCGACAGGACGTCCGCCAAGGATCGGCGACAGGCCAGCCATCCGCCGCGCGCTCATCGGCCTCGTGCTGATCACCGGCGCGCTTCTCATTCTCGCCCCGCTCCTGGTCATCGGTGTCCAGGCCTTTTCGATGGGCGTCGGCTATTTCGGCGCGACCATCGCCAACCCCGATACGCGCCATGCGATCTTCCTGACCGTCGCCACCGCGCTGATCGCGGTGCCGATCAACACCATCTTCGGCGTCGCTGCCGCATGGGCGGTGACGAAGTACGATTTCTGGGGCCGACGCTTCCTGATCGTCATCATCGAAATACCGTTCTCGATTTCGCCGATCGTCGCCGGCGTCGCCTATCTCTTCGTCTACGGACTGCAGGGCCTGTTCGGGCCGATGCTGCAATCGGCCGAGATCAAGGTGCTGTTCGCCCTGCCCGGCATCGTCCTCGCGTCGATGTTCGTAACCGCACCCTTCGTCGCCCGCGAGCTCATCCCGCTGATGCAGGCGCAGGGGCGCGACCTCGAAGAGGCCGCGACCTCGCTCGGCGCATCTGGCTGGCGCACGTTCTTCTCCGTCACGCTGCCCAACATCAAATGGGCGCTGCTCTATGGCGTCGTCCTGTGCAACGCCCGCGTGATGGGCGAGTTCGGCGCGGTGTCCGTCGTCTCGGGCAACATTCGCGGCCAGACCAACACGCTGCCGCTACACATCGAGCTGCTCTATCACGACTACAATTCCGTCGGCGCGTTCGCGGCCGCATCCATTCTCGCGCTGCTCGCCGTCGTGACCATCATCGCCAAGGTGCTGCTCGAGCGCCAGGGCGCCGGCCGCCGCTCGCGTCCCGCACTTGCCGCCCCCATCGTCGAGGCCAAGCCATGAAGATCGCCCTGAAGAACGTCGCCAAGACTTTCGACACGTTCCGCGCCGTGCGCGGCGTCTCGCTCGACATCGAAAGCGGCGAACTCGTCGCGCTGCTCGGGCCCTCCGGCTCCGGCAAGACGACGATCCTGCGCATGGTCGCGGGGCTCGAATATGCCGATGAGGGGCAGATCTTCTTCGGCGACGAGGATGCGACCGATATCCCCGTGCGCGAGCGTGGCGTCGGCTTCGTCTTCCAGCACTACGCGCTTTTCCCCCACATGACCGTCGGCGAAAACGTCGCCTTCGGCATGAAGGTGTCGAAGAAGAAGCGCTCCAAGGCCGACATCGCCGCGCGCGTCGGCGAACTCCTGCGCCTCGTGAAGCTGGACGGGCTTCAGGACCGCTTTCCGAACCAGATTTCCGGCGGCCAGCGCCAGCGCGTCGCCCTGGCCCGCGCGCTCGCGGTCGATCCGAAGGTGCTGCTGCTCGACGAGCCGTTCGGCGCGCTCGATGCCAATGTGCGCCGCGAACTGCGCCGCTGGCTGCGCGAAATCCATTCCGAACTCGGCATCACGACGCTGTTCGTCACGCACGACCAGGAAGAGGCGCTCGATCTTGCCGACCGCGTCGTCATTCTCGACGAGGGCAGGATCGTGCAGGAAGGCACGCCCGAAGAAGTGACGCGGCAGCCCAAATCGGCCTTCGTGGTGCGCTTCCTCGGCGACACCAACCGGCTCGGCGCGTCTGTCGCCAACGGCATGGCCGATCTCGGCGGCGCGTCCATCGCCGCGCCAGCGCTCGCGGACGGCAAGGCCGACGCCTATCTGCGGCCGAGCGATCTCACCTGGTCGGCGACCGGCGGCGGCATCCCCGCCTCGGTCGAGCGCGTTCTCGACCGCCCCGATTCCCGGCGCGTCATTGCCTTGACCGACCGCGGTGATCCGCTCGAATTCGACGTCGCGCCCGAAGTTGCGGTCAGGGCCGGTGACCGCGGCTTCGTCCAGATCGCCCGCGCGCAGCTTTTCGCAGCGTATTAGTCGCTTCTATACATTTGCGGCAAACCCGGGTAGGAAGGCGCAAAATTCAGCGCCGCGCCCGTTGCGCCCGCGCGCCCACTCCCGAAAGACGACCGATGACCGAATTCGAAGGCATTTTGCCTCCGCTTGCCGCCGCACTTGAAAAGCGCGGCTATTCCTCCCTGACTCCGGTGCAGAAGGCCGTGACCGGCTCCGAACTCGGAGATGCCGACGCGCTCGTCTCGGCGCAGACCGGCTCCGGCAAGACCGTCGCCTTCGGCCTCGCGCTCGCGCCGACGCTGCTTGGCGATGACGAGCGTTTCGGCCCCGCCGCCGCGCCGCTGGCGCTCGCCATCGCGCCGACGCGCGAGCTTGCCCTGCAGGTCAAGCGCGAGCTCGAGTGGCTTTATGCCGAGACCGGCGCCACCGTCGCCTCCTGCGTCGGCGGCATGGACATGCGCTCGGAGCGTCGCACGCTCGAACGTGGCGCGCAGATCGTCGTCGGCACGCCGGGCCGCCTGCGCGACCACATCACGCGCGGCTCGCTCCAGCTCGACGATATCCGTGCCGTGGTGCTCGACGAGGCCGACGAGATGCTCGATCTCGGCTTTCGCGAAGACCTCGAATTCATCCTCGAGGCCGCGCCCGACGAGCGCCGCACGCTGATGTTCTCGGCCACGGTCTCGAAGCCGATCGCCGAACTTGCCAAGAACTACCAGCGCAATGCCGTGCGCATCTCGACCGCTGCGGAAGCGCGCCAGCATGGCGACATCGAATATCGCGCGCTCACCGTCGCCGATGCCGACCGGGAGAACGCGATCATCAACGTTCTTCGCTACTACGAGCCGACCAACGCACTCGTCTTCTGCGCGACCCGTGCGGCGGTCAACCACATGACCGCGCGCTTCAACAATCGTGGTTTCTCGGTCGTTGCGCTCTCCGGCGAACTCAGCCAGAACGAGCGTACCCATGCGCTGCAGGCGATGCGCGACGGGCGCGCGCAGGTCTGCATCGCCACCGACGTCGCCGCGCGCGGCATCGACCTGCCAAACCTCGAACTCGTCATCCACGCCGACCTTCCGACCAACCGCGAGACGCTGCTTCACCGTTCGGGCCGTACCGGTCGCGCGGGCCGCAAGGGCATGAGCGTTCTGATCGTGCCGAACAAGGCCGGCAAGCGCGCGAGCCGGCTTCTTCAAAGTGCCTCTATCAACGCCCAGTGGGGCAAGCCGCCGACGGCGGAGGAAGTCGTGCAGCGTGACGACGAGCGCCTGCTCGCCGATCCCGCGCTCTCGGAGCCGATCACCGAGGACGTCGAGGAGTTCGTCCGCCAGATCCTCGAAAAGCATGGCGCCGAACAGGTCGCCGCCGCCTATGTCCGCGCCTATCGCGCGGGCCGTTCGGCGCCGGAAGATCTGATGGAGGTCAACTTCGTCGAGGATCGCAAGGCCGCCAAGGAGCGCGAGCCCTTCGGCGACGCCGCCTGGTTCTCGCTGTCCATCGGCCGCAAGCAGAATGCCGAGCCGCGCTGGCTGATTCCGATGCTGTGCCGCAACGGGAACCTGACCAAGAAGGACATCGGCGCCATCAAGATGATGCCGGAGGAAACCTTCGTCGAGATCGCCGCCGGCTCCGCCGACCGCTTCGCCGCGCTCATCGGCAAGAAGGGCGATCTCGAACGCGGTATCCGTGTAAAGCGGGTGGACGGCACGCCGGAATTCGCGCGCGACGCCAAGCCGGCGCATCGCGGCCAGAAGCCGGACCAGAAGTTCGAGAAGAAGGACTGGTCGAAGAAGCCCGGCAAGCCGAAGTTCGAAAAGCGCCCCGACGGCTTCAAGAAGAAGAAGCCGAAGCGCGAAGGCTGAAATCGAAGGGCGCCTTATGGCGCCCTGTCGAGACTATCGCGGTTGCCCCGATGCCGGATCGATGTCGATGTCGATCTTGGCGCCGTCGGCGCGGTAATATTCGATTTCCCAATAGCCGTCGCTGTCCCATTCGATTTCGTCGAAATAGCCAAAGCCGTCTTCGGCTTCGATCGTTGCGAGAATTTCTGAAAGCGGGATCGAGCCTGGCGCAGGCTGGGCGAGAGCGGGCAATGAGAGTCCGGCAGCGATCAACAGGCTGGCGGCGGCAAGTTGCAACTTCATCAAGAACTCCTCGGTTGGGTCGGTGAAGGCCAACGCAAGGTTGTAACGATGGTTTCTGGTTAGAACTTGCCCGTCCTTGGGAAGCCTTTCGGCACCATACGGCCGGCGCTGGCGCGATTGCCGATCCACTCGATCAGCTCGACCTGGCTTCGGGTGAAGGCGCGTCCGGCCGAATCCGTCCAGGTCAGCCCCGCCTCCATCGCGAAGGTCTTGGCGTCCGAAACGCCGCCATCCTTGTAGCGCTGCAGGCGCACGCCCTTGCCACGCGTCATTTCCGGCACCTCGACCAGCGGGAAGACGAGCAGCTTGCGGTTGTCGCCGACGATGGCGAGGTGGTCGCCCGAAACGGTCAGGCACAGCCGCGCCTCGTCCGGCGACTTGACGTTCATCACCTGCCTGCCCTTGCGGGTATTGGCGACGACTTCGCCTTCCGGCACGGTGAAGCCATAGCCTTCGCGGCTAACGAGCAGCAGCTTGCGCTGCGGATCGTGGACGAATGCGGTCAGGATGTCCTGGTCGTTTTCCATGTCGACCATGATCCGGATCGGCTCGCCATGCCCGCGCCCGCCCGGCAACCGGTCCGCTCCGAGCGTGTAGAACTTGCCGCCCGTGGTGAAGACGATGATCTTGTCGGTCGTCTGCGCATGGAAGGCGAGCTTGAGCTTGTCGCCTTCCTTGAACGTCAGCGCCGAGAAATCGGCCATGTGGCCCTTCATCGCCCGCAGCCAGCCCTTTTCGGACACGACGATTGTCACAGGCTCCTTCTCGATCATCGCGTGATGGATGTCGCCGACATCATGCTCCGGCGCGTCGGCAAACTGCGTGCGGCGGCGCCCGAGATCAGTGTGCGAGCCGAACTTGTCGCGGATCTTCTCGACCTCCCAGCGGATCGTCTTCCACTGCTTGGCCTCGGAGGCCAGCAGGCCTTCGATCTGCGCCTTCTCGGCGGTCAGAGCCTCATGCTCCTTGCGGATCTCAAACTCCTCCAGCTTGCGCAGATTGCGCAAGCGCATGTTGAGGATGGCTTCGGCCTGGATGTCTGTCAGGTCCCAGCGGGCGATCATCACCTTCTTGGGCTCATCTTCCTCGCGGATGATGCGGATGACCTCGTCGATGTTGAGGTATGCAATCAGAAGACCGCCGAGGATTTCCAGCCGCCGTTCGATCTCCGCCAGCCGGTGGCGCGAGCGGCGGATCAGAACTTCCTTGCGATGCTCCAGCCACTCGACGAGCACGCCCTTGAGCGACAGCACGTTCGGCACCTTGCCGCGCGTCAGGACGTTCATGTTGAGCGGGAAGCGGCTTTCGAGCTCGGTCAGCTTGAAAACGGATTCCATCAGCAGCGCTGGGTCGACCAGCCGGCTTTTCGGCACCAGCACGAGGCGGATGTCCTCCGCGCTTTCGTCGCGCACATCGTCGAGCAGCGGCAGCTTGCGGGCCAGCAGGAGTTCGGCGATCTTCTCGACCAGCCGCGCCTTCTGGACGCCGTAGGGAATCTCGGTGACGACGATCTGGTAGGTGCCCCTGCCCTGGTCCTCCTGCTCCCACCTCGCTCGCACGCGGAACGAGCCGCGCCCGGTCTTGTAAGCCTGCGCGATCATGTCGAAATCGTCGACGATGATGCCGCCGGTCGGGAAGTCCGGCCCGCGCACCATGTTCTCGTCCGGATCGGTCGGGTGCGGCTCGCGGGTCAGGAGGTCCTCGACCTCCGCGTCCGGATGGTCGATCAGGTGCAGCGCGGCCTTGCAGAGTTCTGCGAGGTTGTGCGGCGGC
Source organism: Aliihoeflea sp. (assembly GCF_052435475.1). Lineage (NCBI taxonomy): Bacteria > Pseudomonadati > Pseudomonadota > Alphaproteobacteria > Hyphomicrobiales > Phyllobacteriaceae > Aliihoeflea > Aliihoeflea sp. Next base: position 333,054 of record NZ_JBQVMV010000001.1, on the reverse strand, counting down.
ACCGACGTCGCCATGCCGACGGCGATGCCGGACGAGCCGTTGGCGAGAAGGTTCGGGAACGCGCCCGGCAGGACGACCGGTTCCTCGTCCTCCTCATTATAGGTCGGGCGAAAATCGACCGCATCCTCGGTGATGCCGGCCAGAAGCTCGGTCGTCACCTCGGTCATGCGCGCTTCGGTGTAGCGCATGGCGGCGGCGTTATCGCCGTCGATATTGCCGAAATTGCCCTGCCCGTCGACGAGCGGATAACGCACCGAGAAAGACTGCGCGAGGCGCACCAGCGCGTCATAGATTGACTGGTCGCCATGCGGGTGGAACTTGCCCATCACCTCGCCGACGATGCGCGCGCACTTGGCAAAGCCCTGCTCGGGGTTCAGCCGCAGGAGGCGCATCGCGTGGACGATGCGGCGGTGGACCGGCTTCAGCCCGTCGCGCACGTCGGGGAGCGCCCGGTGCATGATGGTCGAGAGCGCATAGGCCAGATAGCGCTCTTCGAGCGCCTTCTTCAGGTCGACCGGCTCGATATGATCGCCGTCTCCGGCGCCAGGCGGCAAAAGGCTTTTTCCCATGGCTATGGCTTAAACAGCCGGGGGATTCGCAGCAAGGCCACGCGCCGCCGCACCCCGTGTCAATCCACCGAAAAGCGCCACCCCATGATTTTGTGCCACAGAAACATCATTTGCGTTTTCGCCACGTCTGCGGTCATTCTCGCCGCAACTCAGACAGCAAGGTGCCTCCCATGCAGACCGTTGCAAACAGATTGAAGACACTGGCGCTTGGCGCAGCATTTGCGGCAACCACGCTCTCGGGCGCTTTCGCGCAGGATGTCGACGCTGCGCTCCAGCGCATGAAGGAACTGATGGCGGAACAGGGCGTCCAGCTCGACTGGACGAACGCCGCCATCTCCGGCTCCGATGTCAGGTTGACAGGCGTTACCGTCACGTCCGACGGTGAGTCCCGACCGATCGGCGACATCGACGTTTCGGGCGTGTCCGATGCCGATGGCGGTTACCAAATCGGCCGAATCGCGATGCCGACGTCAACCGCAACCGAGGCGGGAACGACCCTGACGATGACCGATCTCGTCATGGACGAGGTCTTCCTACCCAATGAGGGCGCAGAGAATTTTCTCTACGAGCGGGCAGCGCTCGGTTCGCTCCGTCTCGAAGCGGAAGGACGCGAGATATTCGCGCTCGCCAATCTCAATGTGGAAATCACGCCGCCCGAGGGCGATGGCGAACTTGCCTTTACGGGCGGGGCCGAGCGTTTCTCGACCGACCTGACCGTCACAGACGACGCCAGCCAAAGGCAGGTGCTGTCGCGACTGGGCTACGAACAAGTCACAGGCAGCATGGACTTTGCCGGAAGCTGGGCGACGAGCGACGGTAGGCTCAAAGTCTCTCAATATGATCTGGTCGTAGACGACGCCGGAACGCTCGGCATCACCTTCGACGTGAGCGGGTACACGCCGGCCTTCGCGAAGGCTTTGCGCGAGACCTCGCAGCGCATGAGTGCAAGTTCGGAAGCCGAGCAGTCGCGCCAGGGGCTGGCCATGCTCGGCCTGATGCAGCAGCTCAACCTGCACGGGCTGGAAATCAGCTACGACGATTCGTCTCTGACCCCGAAAGTGCTGGAATTTGCCGCAGAGGATCAAGGCGTTTCGGCGGCCGACGTCGCCAACCAGACCAAGGCCGTCCTGCCCTTCATGATGGCCGGGATCAACGCGCCACAGCTTTCGCAAATGGTGACGGCGGCGCTGTCGCAATTCCTGGACAACCCGCAATCGCTGACGATCCGCGCCGCGCCGGCCCAGCCCGTCCCGTTCTCGATGCTGCTTGCCGCCGGCATGGCCTCGCCCGACGCGCTCGTGCAGCAGTTGAACCTGAGCGTGACGGCGAACGACTAGGCGTCGAGCAAAGTCAGCCGTTGACGAGGGTCAGGATGAGCTGGTGGATGTTGCCGCCATTGCCCATCTCGACCCGGTCGAAATCCCGGCTCTTCTGGCGCTGCGCCTGCGATAGTTCGCCGAGCCGCGCCTGAAGCTTCTGGCGCACCTTCTGGCAGCCTGCGTCGTCGGGCGCGGTCAAGCCCACCGAATAGGCTTCGATGGCGCGGACCATGTCCTTGATGTCCTCGCCATGCACGTTCTCATGGGCGCGGATGCCCTCGATGAAACGATCCCAGTTGCGCTGCATGTCCGCAGACAGGCTGCTCGACGGCTTGGGCAGCGCATAGGTGATGATCAGATGCGGACGCGCGGTGACCAGCACGCAGGAACCGTCCGGCTGCGGCTGGTAGTCGCGCGACCACTTCAGATCGAAATTCGTGTAGGCGATGGCGCGGCCGATGCCGATCTTGGGGCCGTTCGCGCCGATCGACTGGTAGAGCTCGATGCCGGTTGTGCCGGAGATCGAATAGGGCTCGACACGTTCGACGGCTTCCCAATTGGCCCGGGCGGCAGGAATGGCCGTGGCGACCAGCACCAGCACTAACAGTGCACGTCGCATCATGATCCGCCCCATGCATCAATCGCCGCCGACAGGATGATGTCCGCGCCGCGGCGCAGATCGGCGAGCGATAAGGTCGCTCCGGTCGCCGAAACGTCAATATCGAGCGGCGGGACGTGGATGAAGCCCGTCATCGTCGGCTTCAGGCCGTCGCAGGCATGGGCAGCGGAAAGCGTGAAGACCGTGTTGCACAGATAGCCGCCGGCATCGTCCGACCACTCGACCGGCAGGCCCGCTGCGGCGAGACGTTGTTCGATCTCTTCGAGCGGCAAGGTCGAAGCGATGGTTTCAGGACCGGCGCAGATCGCGGCCGCCGCAGGCAAATTGCCAAGATTGTCCGGCCGCGCCTTGGCGTTGGTGTTGCGGGCAACGCGTTCGAATCGGAAACCCGTACATTCGCGCGCAAGCCCGAAATGCAACGCGATGTCCGGCTGGAAATCGGCGCAAATCGAGGCGAGTTGCGGGGTAATCGTGTCGTACTCGACCGAAAGCACAGCCGTCTTCAGATCTGCATCAATTGCGGGCGGTGTCTCGCGCAGACTTCCCACCAGCGCCTCGGTCGGGTTGACCGGCGCGCCGGGGAAGACCGAAAATCCCGTCAGGAGAATGCGCGGGCGACGCTGCTCGGTCATGCCGCCCGCCATCCGTCACGCGTCCTTCTTCGCCGTCGGCGCGACGCGCAGATGGAGTTCGCGCAATTGCTGCGGCGTTGCCGGCGACGGAGCGTTCATCAGCAAGTCCTGAGCCTGCTGGTTCATCGGGAACATGGTCACTTCGCGCAGGTTCTTGGCGCCGACCAGCAACATGACGATGCGGTCGATGCCGGCCGCCATGCCGCCATGCGGCGGCGCGCCGTACTGGAAAGCGCGATAGAGGCCGCCAAAGCGCTCCTCGACCGTCTCTCGGCTGAGGCCCACCATCTCGAACGCCTTGACCATCGTCTCCGGCAAATGGTTGCGGATGCCGCCCGACGCGATCTCGAAGCCGTTGCAGACCATGTCGTACTGGAACGCCTTCAGCGCCAGCGGATCGTCGCCCTGCAAGCCCTCCATGCCGCCCTGCGGCATCGAGAACGGGTTGTGGGCGAAGTCGATCTTCTTTTCGTCCTCGTTCCATTCGAAGAACGGGAAATCGACGATCCAGCACAATTCGAACCGATCTTGATCGATGAGGTTCAGTTCTTCGCCTGCGCGGGTGCGTGCGGCGCCTGCAAACGAGACGAACTTCTTCGGATCGCCCGCAACGAAGAAGCAGGCGTCGCCATCGTCGAGCCCGAGTTGCTGGCGGACAGCCTCGGTGCGCTCTTCACCGATGTTCTTGGCGAGCGGGCCGGCGCCTTCGAGCTTGTCGCCTTCCTTGCGCCAGAAGATATAGCCGAGACCCGGCTGGCCCTCGCCCTGCGCCCAGGAGTTCATCCGGTCGCAGAATGCGCGCGAGCCGCCGGTCTTCGCCGGAATCGCCCAGATCTGGTTCTGCTCGCCTGAAGCGAGGATGTTGGCGAACACCTTGAAGCCCGAGCCGCGGAAATGGTCGGAGACGTCCTGCATCTCGATCGGATTGCGCAGGTCCGGCTTGTCGGAACCGTATTTGCGCATGGCCTCGTCATAGGCGATGCGCGGGAATTTCTGCGTCACCGGCTTGCCGTTCGCAAACGTCTCGAACACCTGCCGCAGCACCGGCTCCATGGTGGCGAGCACGTCTTCCTGCTCGACGAAGCTCATTTCGAGGTCGAGCTGGTAGAACTCGCCCGGCAGGCGGTCGGCGCGCGGGTCCTCGTCGCGGAAGCAGGGTGCGATCTGGAAATAGCGGTCGAAGCCGGAGACCATGATCAACTGCTTGTAGATCTGCGGCGCCTGGGGCAGCGCGTAGAACGTGCCTTCGTGCAGGCGCGATGGCACGAGGAAATCGCGCGCGCCTTCCGGCGAGGAGGCCGTCAGGATCGGCGTCGAATATTCGGTGAAGCCGACATCGGCCATGCGCTTGCGCATTTCCGCGATGATCTTCGTGCGCTGCACGATGTTGCGGTGAAGCGTCTCGCGGCGCAGGTCGAGGAAGCGGTATTTGAGGCGGATGTCCTCGGGATAGTCCGGCTCGCCGAAGACCGGCAGCGGCAGTTCCTTCGCCTTCGACAGCACTTCCATGTCGCGCGCGAAGATCTCGATCTCGCCGGTCGGCAGGTTCGCGTTGACCGTCTCGTCCATGCGCGCCTTGACCACGCCGTCGACGCGGATTACCCACTCGCCGCGCACCGTCTCGGCGACCTTGAAACAGGGCGAATCGGGATCGGCGACGATCTGCGTCAGCCCGTAATGGTCACGCATGTCGATGAACAGCAGCCCGCCATGGTCGCGCACGCGATGCACCCATCCCGACAGGCGCACATTCGCGCCGACGTCGCTCTTTCGAAGTTGCGCGCAAGTGTGGCTGCGATAGGCGTGCATGGGAGGTTCTTCCGAGTTCTGGCTGGCAACGAGGGATGCCCTGGGCACCCCGAAAATCGGCGCGACAAGCGCACGCAGTGTCGCTTTTGTCAAGTTTTGCCGGTCGTCGGTATGGTTGAGCGGATCAGCTCAAAGGTCCAGTCCGCGCAGGCTTCGGGCGTGAACGACCGCGACGACCACGATGCCTTCGCTTTCTTCGCGGTAGAAGATCACATGACTGCCGTGCTCATGCCGACGAAGGCCATTGCGAATGGAATCGGCGCGGCGGCCCATCTTGCGGAACTGAGCCAACTTGTCGAACACGCCCTTCAGTTCTTCGAAATAGCGCGCGGCCTGTCGCTCGCCGAACTGTTCGAAACCGTAGACGAATATGCTTGAAAGGTCTGCGTCCGCCCGCTCGCTCAGCCGATACTCAGTCACGCAGCGTACCGCTCAGTCTCGCCATCTCCTTGGCTTCGGCAAATATGTCGTCGAGCGACCGATTGCTGATGCCGCTCGCCATTCCCTCATCGATGATCCGGCGCAACTCCTCCATGCGCACTTCCTTGTCGCGCTCCGCCTCTCGCTTTTCGCGGTCGCGTCGGATGAGGTCGCGGACATAATCGCTGGAACTGGCGAAATAGCCGGCTTCGAGTTGATCCTCGACCCACTCCTTCATCTTCTCGGGCAGGGAAATGGTCATTGTCGCCATAAGAATCTCCATATTTGTGAGTGATCGTAACAGAGATAAGCAAAATTCATAAATAATGTGAAGCACGCTCACCGCGCAGCTTTGGCCGAACCCGATGCGATCCCCATTCAGCAAGTTCGCCGTCGACGATCCCGCGTCCACAGTGCAAGCGTTCGAGCCGCTGGCTGTCACCCACGATGCCTGTGGGGTCACCCTCAAGGCCGGATTGGATCATGGCCTCGCGCCGCGGCGCGGACTATAGAACGAAGAACCCGGCCCGGATTCCCATGACCTCCATCCGCCCTCTCCTTCCCCTGCTCCTCGCCGCCGGCATCCTGCTCGCCGGCAATGGACTGCAGGGCACGCTGATCGCACTGCGAGGCCAGGAGGAAGGCTTTTCGACCGGCCTCATCGGCGTCATCGGCGCGGCCTATTTCGCCGGTTTCTTCCTCGGCTGCATGACGATCACGCAGATGCTGCGCGCGGTCGGACACATACGCTGCTTCGCTGCGCTCGCCGCCCTTGCCGCGAGCGGCACGCTGACGCTGGTTCTGTTCGTCGATCCGGTGCTGTGGATCATCGTCCGCTTCATCATCGGCTTCTGTTTCGCCGGCCTCTTCACCGTGATGGAAAGCTGGATCAATTCCAGCGTCGGCAACGAGGCGCGCGGGCGCGCGACTGCCGTCTATCGCGTCATCGATCTCGTCGGCACCACCTTGTCCCAGTTCATGATCCCGCTTTTCGGCATCGAGGGCTTCACGATCTTCGGCGTGATGGCGATCATGATCACGCTGTCGCTCGTGCCGGTCTCGCTCGGCGACCGCTCGAACCCCAAGCCGCCGGTGGAACTGAAGCTCGACCTGAAGAGCGTCTGGCTGATCTCACCGCTCGCCTGCATCGGCTCGGCAGTCGCGGGGCTCGCCAACAGCGCGTTTCGTCTCGTCGGCCCGCTCTACGCGCAGTCGATCGGCATGAATGTCGGCGAGATCGCGACCTTCATCTCATTGGGCGTCATCGGCGGCGTCGTGCTGCAATATCCGCTCGGATCCCTGTCTGACCGCTGGGACCGGCGCAAGACCCTGCTGCTGACGTCGGCCGCTGCAATGCTGGCCGCGCTCGCGCTCGCGCTGGCGACCGACGCGGGCAGCCTGATCCATTTCGCGCTGATCCTGATATTCTCGGCCTTCGCCATGCCGATCTACTCGCTGGCGGCGGCGCATGGTAACGACAATGCGGACGAAGGCGGCTATGTGAAGGTCGCGGCCGCGCTGATGTTCTTCTATGCCATCGGTGCCGTGATCGGCCCCCTCGCCTCTTCGGCGCTGCTGACGCAGTTCGGCAATTCGGCGCTCTTCTTCTATCTGGTCGGCGTCTATGCGATATTCATCTGCGTCACGCTCTACCGGATGCGCGTGCGCGCCGCCCCGCCGCGTGCAGAGCGCGGCCGCTTCACCGCGCTTTTGCGAACCTCGCCGTTCTTCGCCAAGCTTGCGTACAAGCCGGGCAAGGCCGACAGGCAGAACTGAGCCGTGTCGAGAATCCGGTTGACGCACGGTCGATCGGCTGTGAATGAGAAGCAAAGGACAGGATAGCCAAGCAAGACATGCATCTCATTCAGGATCAGGCCGAACTCGAAGCCGTCGTCGCCCAGCTCGAACAGTCGAGCTTCGTCACCGTCGATACCGAATTCATTCGCGAGACGACGTTCTGGCCGATCCTGTGCCTGATCCAGATGGCCGCGCCCGGCGTTACGGCGCTCGTCGATCCGCTTTCCAAGAACATCGACCTCGCGCCGTTCTTCCGCCTCATGGCGAACGAGAAGGTCATCAAGGTCTTCCATGCTGCACGGCAGGACATCGAGATCGTCTTCCATCTCGGCGACATGATCCCGCATCCCGTCTTTGACACGCAGGTCGCGGCGATGGTCTGCGGCTTCGGCGACAGCGTCTCCTACGACCAGCTCGTCCAACGGATCACCGGAACCCGGCTCGACAAGTCGTCGCGCTTCACCGACTGGCGCCATCGCCCGCTTTCCGACAAGCAGCTCGAATATGCTCTGGCAGACGTCACCTACCTGATCGAGGTCTACGAATATCTGCGCGCCGAACTCGAGCGCGAAGACCGTGCGCACTGGCTGACCGAAGAAATGGACGTCCTCACGGCCCGCGAGACCTACGATCCGCATCCCGACGATGCCTGGAAGCGGCTCAAGATGCGCGTGCGCAAGCCGCAGGAACTGGCGATCGTGCAGGCGCTGGCCGCCTGGCGCGACCGCGAGGCCCGCGAGCGCGACGTGCCGCGCCAGCGGGTCGTCAAGGACGACGCCATTTACGAGATCGCGCAGCAAGGCCCGCGCGACAGCCAGGCGCTTGGGCGACTGCGTTCGACGCCGAAAGGCTGGGAGCGTTCGTCGACCGCAGCGGCGCTGCTCGAAATCGTCAATCAGGCGCTCGACCTGCCGAAGGAGCAGCTTCCCAGGATGCCCAAGCAGGTTCACCAGCCGGAAGGATCGGGCGCAGCCGTCGAACTCCTCAAGGTGCTGCTCAAGCTGATCGCCGAAAAGGAAGGCGTCGCGCCAAAAGTGCTCGCATCGGGCGACGATCTCGAAAAGATCGCCGGCGAAGGCGAGAACGCCACGGTACCCGCCTTGTCGGGCTGGCGCCGCGAAGTCTTCGGCGAACGCGCGCTGCAACTCGTGCGCGGCGAGGTCGGCTTGAAATTCGAGAAGCGCCGGGTCGTCGCGTTCGATATCGCCGACGGCGAATAGCTATTCGCCGTCGACCACCAGTTCCATCGGCCGCCCCAGAACCTTGGACAACTGCGCCATGCGCCCGGCGGGGCGCTCGCCCATCAGGCCGGCATGCTCGGCGGGGATGACGAGGCAGAGCGTGCCGTCGGGCCGCGTGCGCCAGGTCAGATTCGGAATGATGCCCGGCATCGAGGCCGAGAGCAGATAGACGACGCGCAGCACCGCGCCGAGAACGCGGGCGCGCTCGACATAATGGGGCGTTGCCAGCGCCCGCATCTCCGGCGAGACGGAGTCTTCGAAGACGCCCTCGTGCCGGAACAGGTTCGCCAGCGCGATGAAGGCGCGGCCGGGGTGGTCGACGCCGATGAACGAGGCGTGGGCGATGATGTTGAGCGACTGCGTGCCGCGATATTCGGGGTGCGCGCGCCAGCCGATATCGGCGAGCAGGCATGCCGCCTGCCGGTAGCGCGAATCCGCTTCGCTTTCCTCGATGCCGAAGGTGCGGAAGCTTGTCCCCGTCCATTCGGCGAGTTCGCGCGAATGGGTGACCGATCGGGCGCGCAGGATCGCCAGTTCCTCGGCGGCGGAGATCAGCGGGTCCTTCTGCTTTTCCTCGTCTGATAGCAGCGAATAAAGATAGCCCTCGCGCACGCCAAGCGCCGAGACCACCACCTTTTCCGGCTTCATCGAGCGCATGACTTCCAGCAGCGTCGTCGCGCCGTAAGGCAAGAGCCCGCGCCGGTTCTTGGAGATCCGGTCGATGCCCTTGACCTTGTCGAGTTCGCCCGAAGCCACCTGCTTCAGGAAATCCGAAAGGCCCTCCATCGGCATTTCGTAGTGGTGCATCACGTTGAGGCGGTAGCCGTTCACCATCATGTGGAGGCGGGCGAGATTTCGCCACGTGCCGCCGACGCAATAGAAGGTGCGGCCCTGTCCGGCGCGCAGAAGCTGCGCGCGGATCAGTTCGGTGCGCGCGATCTTGGTCGCGGCCGTTGGCGCGTTCTGTGCCATCTCCTGCAGGCGAAGCCCGCCGAGCGGCAGCGTGATGCCGTCGCCAATCGTCTCGCCCGAAACATCGACGAGTTCGAGGCTGCCGCCGCCGAGATCGCCGGCGATGCCGTCGGCCGGATGAAAGCCGGAAATGATGCCGAGCGCGGAATAGTAGGCTTCCTGCCGGCCGGTCAGAACCTTGATCTTCGTGCCGAGAATGTCCTCGGCGCGCGAGATGAAGTCCGGCCCGTTTTCCGCCTCGCGCGCGGCGGCGGTCGCGATGACGTGCAGGTTTTCGGCGCCCGCCTGCTCGGATAGGGCGCGGAAGCGGCCGAATTCCTCGACCGCGCGGCGTACGCCATCGGGGTCGAGCTTGCCGGTCGTCACGATGCCGCGGCCAAGGCCCGCCAGCATCTTTTCGTTGAAGAGCACGGTCGGCGAGCGCGCGATGCCTTCATAGATGACGAGACGGATGGAGTTCGAGCCGATGTCGATGATCGACAGCGGACGCCGGTCCTGCAACCGGCCCTGGGAGGTGGCGATCATGCGGCCTTAGTCATGCTTCTTGCGGCGGTGGCGCGCGATCCGTTTCGGCGCATGGGATTTCAGGGCATTTCCGCGACCGGAGAGCGACGGGTTCGTCATGAAATATTCCTGCGCGTTGAACGGCTCTTCCCCCTCCTCCGGCGTCATCCGCCGCGAGGTGCCGTCCGGCAATACTTCGAAACTTTGCCGGTTGTCCATCAGGTTTCCCAGCATGATCTGGCCGAGGACCTGCTCGTGAACGGTCGGGTTGGTGATCGGGACGAGTGTTTCGACGCGGCGGTCGAGATTGCGCGGCATGATGTCGGCGGACGCGATGTAGACGATCGCCTCGTCCGACGGCAGGCCGTGGCCGTTGCCGAAGCAGTAGATGCGGCTGTGCTCAAGGAAACGGCCGACGATCGACTTGGCGCGGATGTTGTCCGACAGGCCCGGCACCTGCGGGCGCAGGCAGCAGATGCCGCGAACCACGATGTCGATCTCGACGCCCGCCCGGCTCGCCTCGTAGAGCGCGTCGATCACTGCCGGATCGACCAGCGAGTTCATCTTCAGCCAGATCTGCGCCGGCTTGCCCTTGTTGGCGAAGTCGATCTCGCCGCGGATGTGATCGAGCAGGCGCTGGCGCAGCGTAAAGGGCGAGATGGCGAGCTTCATCTGGTCGGTCGGCTCGGCATAGCCGGTGATGAAGTTGAAGATCTGCGCCACGTCGCGCGCGATCTGCGGCTCACAGGTGAAATAGGACAGGTCCGTATAGATGCGCGCGGTGATCGGGTGATAATTGCCGGTGCCCAGATGCACGTAGTTGCGCAGCTTGCCGTCCTCGCGGCGTACGACGAGCGACATCTTGGCGTGGGTCTTCAGTTCGAGGAAGCCGAACACGACCTGCACGCCCGCACGCTCCAGATCGCGCGCCCAGCGGATGTTGGCCTCCTCGTCGAACCGCGCCTTGAGCTCGACCAGCGCCGTCACCGACTTGCCGGCTTCCGAGGCGTCGATCAGCGCGCGCACGATCGGGCTGTCGTTCGAGGTGCGGTAGAGCGTCTGCTTGATCGCGACGACGTCCGGGTCGAGCGCCGCCTGGCGCAGGAACTGCACGACGACGTCGAAGGATTCGTAAGGGTGGTGGACGACGATGTCCTTCTCGCGGATCGCCGCGAAACAGTCGCCGCCATGCTCGCGGATGCGCTCGGGAAAGCGCGGATTGAAGGGCTGGAACTTCAAATCCTCGCGCGGCAGCGAGACGATCTCCGATATCTGGCTGATCGCCAGCGGGCCGGAAAGCACGCTGATGCGCGAGGGGCCGACATTGAGTTGCGAGGCGACGAAGTCGCGCAGCGCCGCCGGCATCTCGTCGTCGAACTCGATGCGAATCACCTGCCCGCGCCGGCGCCGCTTCAGCGCGGTCTCGAACAGGCGCACCAGATCCTCGGCCTCCTCCTCCACCTCGATGTCGCTGTCGCGGATGATGCGGAACGTACCCGATCCCTTGACCTCATAGCCGGGAAAGAGCCGCCCGATGAAGAGCTCGACCACGTCCTCCAGCGCGATGAACCGGGTGTGCTTGCGCTTGTCCGGCAGGCGGATGAAGCGGTTGAGCGCCATCGGCAGGCGCAGCAGCGCCGACATCTCCTCGCCCTCCTTGCGATGGCGCAATTGCAGCGCCATCGAGAAGCCGAGATTGGGGATGAACGGAAACGGATGCGCCGGATCGACCGATAGCGGCGTCAGCACCGGATAGATCGCCTCGAGGAAATGGTCCTCCAGCCACGCCTTGTCCTCCTTCGACAGGGGCGCGGTGCGGACGATCTCGACGCCCTCCTTGCGCAGGAGTTCGGCGAGCAGCGAAAAGCTCTTCTGCTGGTCCTCCTGCAGGCTCGACACCTCGAGCAGGATTTGTTCGAGCTGTTCCTCGGGCGTGCGTCCGTCAGGGCTCCTGATGGCGATGCCGGCGCGCACCTGGCCCGCGAGGCCCGCGACCCGGACCATGAAGAACTCGTCGAGATTGGTCGCCGAGATCGACAGGAAGCGCAGCCGCTCCAGGAGCGGATGGTTGGGGTTCTGCGATTCATCCAGCACGCGCCGATTGAACTGCAGCCAGGAGAATTCGCGATTGACGAAGCGGTCCGGATTGTCGTCCGGCGACTTGACGAGCTTTGCCACCGGGCTTGCAAAGCTTCGTTCGACTGGCTTCATCTCGTTCATCTGCTTACCCGGCTCCCCCGCGCCGCGACCATCGCGACCAATGCCCGTTCCTGCCAGCCTTTTGCGACAGTTTCATATCACGCATCTTGCAATGGTGGGGCCGATGCTGCAAACGCTCAAGGCCTATTCGTACGATCTTCGGAGTCCGTCATGGCCGGCCACGCAATTCCCCATTTCCAGAACGACGAGGGTCATCCGGTCATCGAGATCGGCGTCAAGGAATTCATGTGCGTCGGCGCGAACCCGCCTTACGACCACCCGCACGTCTTCCTCGACATGGGCGATGGCGACGAGAAGGTCTGCCCCTACTGCTCGACGCTCTATCGCTTCAATGCGAGCCTGAAGGCCGGCGAGAGCGTGCCGGCAGGCGCGGCCTATCACGAACACGCCGCTTGAGGTGAGCGCGCGCGGCGGCGTCGAGATCGCAGGCGCCGGCATTGCCGGCCTGACGAGCGCCCTCTTCCTCGCCCGTGCGGGCTTCGACGTCCAGATTCACGAACGCGCGAAATGCCTCGAGCCGGTCGGTGCCGGGTTGCAGCTTTCCCCCAATGCGACCCGGCTTCTCGATCGTATGGGCCTCCTGCCCGCGCTTGAAGCGGCATCCGTCGCGCCGCAAGCGATCGAACTTCGCGACGCACGCAGCCTCAAGGCGCTCGCCTCCGTCGCCCTCGGCGATTTCGCCGCCAAACGCTGGGGCGCGCCCTATCTCGTCATCCATCGCGGCGATTTGCAACGGATCTTGCTTGATACGGCGTTGCGGGAACCTCGAATAAGTATCCGTTTCGGATCAGAAATCGATCATACGACACATGCCGTCCTGACCATCGGCGCCGATGGCGTCTGGTCCGTGATGCGGGCCCGTATCCCCGGCGCGTCGCCGGCCCGGTTCAGCGGACACGTCGCGTTGCGCGCGCTGGTCGAAGCCGACCATCCAGCTTTCGCCGACCTCGTCGCCCGCTTATCGCCGACCAGTGTCACCGCGCTTCTCGCCCCCTCCTTTCACCTCGTCGCCTACCCGATCCGGCAGGGTCAAGCGCTCAATCTGGTCGCGATCATGCCGGGGAATGCCGGTACGGACGACTGGTCGCAATACGTCGCGGACGCAGCACCGCTGCCGGAGGATCGCGTCGGGGTGTTGCGGGACCTGCTTTCGGGCGTACATGGCTGGACGCGCTGGCCGCTTCACGACGTTGCCCCATCGGGCAGATGGGGGGATGCGAGCGGCTTCCTCCTCGGCGATGCCGCACATGCCATGACGCCCTATGCCGCGCAGGGCGCGGCGATGGCAATCGAGGATGGCGCGGCGCTGGCAAGCGCCCTCGCCGCGGCGCCCGACATCGCTTCCGCGCTCACCCGCTTTGAGGCCGTCCGCCGCCCGCGCCTTGCCCGCGTTGCCGGTCGCGCGCGGTTCAACCGCTTCGCCTGGCATGCGGCCGGCCCGGTCGCGCTCGCGCGCAACCTCGTCCTGAAGACGCGCAGCCCTGAACGCCTCGCCGCTGATTTCGACTGGCTCTACGGGTTCGACGCCGCCGCATTGTGAGCATCGACGGACCAGACGAGGCTCACCGGCAGCGGGTTCCACCAGCCGGTTCGAAAGCCGCCTTCGCGCAGCACACGGCTCGTCCACAGATTGCAGCCGACCAGCACGTTGAACCAGCCGCGCGCTTCGTAGAAACGATCGAACTCGCCATAGCCGGCACCCTCGATCACGTCCGGCCGGCCAGCCGCGTCCGGCACCAGCGTCGCCAGCACCTCGTCAATCATCGCCGTCATTTCCCGCTCGGAGACGTCGAGGACGACGACACCCTCGGCAGGCAGTTCGATTTCGCCACCAAGCGCGGCGTGGAGCACCGCGCGGTCGAGCGTCAACGCCTTCGCCGCCGGCCCGGGCTTCAGATCGGCCCATGTCGGTGTTTCGAGATAGAAGGCGCGCCCGCCCCATCCGATCACCAGCCAGGCAAGTTCCGGCGCGTCGAGCGGCAGGCCGTCTTCGGCCAGGAAGCCGAACCGGGCGAGAATGTCGGGATCGGCGGGGAAGGCGATGTCGGTGTGGATGGCGTTGGCGACGAGAAGCACCCGCCGCGTCGGCGGCTCCCCGGCGGGCGCGAAGAGCGGGCGCGGCACGATGGCGCCGAGCACGAAGGCGACCGCGGCAAGGGCCGCGATCGCGAGCAACCCGCGAAGCAGCCGCATTCGGCGGCTTCGCGTCGGCATCGTCAGTGCAGGATCTGGCTCAGGAAGAGCTTGGTACGCTCATGCTGCGGATTGTCGAAGAACTTCTCCGGCACGTTCTGCTCGACGATCTGGCCCTGATCCATGAAGATGACGCGATTGGCGACCTGGCGTGCGAAGCCCATTTCGTGCGTCACGCAGATCATGGTCATGCCTTCTTCGGCCAGACCGACCATCGTCTCCAGCACTTCCTTGATCATCTCGGGATCGAGTGCGGAGGTCGGTTCGTCGAACAGCATGATGCGCGGGTTCATGCACAATGAGCGCGCGATCGCCACGCGCTGCTGCTGGCCGCCCGAAAGCTGGCCGGGATATTTGTGGGCCTGCTCGGGAATCTTAACGCGCTCCAGATAGTGCATCGCGATCTCTTCAGCCTGCTTCTTCGGCATCTTGCGCACCCAGATCGGCGCAAGCGTGCAGTTTTCGAGGATGGTCAAATGCGGGAAGAGATTGAAGTGCTGGAACACCATGCCGACTTCGCGGCGCACTTCGTCGATCTTCTTCAGATCGTTGGTCAGTTCGATTCCGTCGACCAGTATCTTGCCCTTCTGGTGCTCTTCGAGCCGGTTGATGCAGCGGATCATGGTCGACTTGCCCGATCCCGACGGGCCGCAGACGACAATGCGCTCGCCGCGCATGACCTTGAGGTCGATGTCGCGCAGCACATGGAAGTCGCCATACCATTTGTGCATGCCGATGATCTCGATCGCGACGTCTGTGTCCGAGATCTGCATCTTCGAACGGTCGAGCGGGCGGTCACTTGCCATGACGGCGTCTTGAGTAGCCATGTCGGTTCCCCTTGGCCTTATTTTCTATGGCCGGTGTCGAGCCGGCGTTCCATGTAGATCGAATAGCGCGACATCGCGAAGCAGAACGCCCAGAAGATCAGCCCGGCGAAGATCAGGCCCGATTTCGGCGTCTGCGGCGAGGCCCAGTTCGCATCCGAGAAGTTCTGGCGCACGATTGCCAGAAGGTCGAACATGCCGACGATGTAGACGAGGCTGGTGTCCTTGAAGAGCCCGATGAAGGTGTTCACGATGCCCGGGATCACCAGCTTCAGCGCCTGTGGAAGAACGATCAGCCCCATCGACTGCCAATAGCCGAGGCCGAGCGAGGACGCGCCCTCATACTGGCCCTTCGGAATGGCCTGCAATCCGCCGCGCACCACCTCTGCCATATAGGCGGAGGCGAAGATCGACAGGCCGACGACGGCGCGCAGGAAACGGTCGAAAGTCGTGCCGGCCGGCATGAAGAGCGGCAGCATGACGCTCGCCATGAACAGGACGCTGATCAATGGCACGCCGCGGATCGTCTCGATGAAGACGACGCAGATCATCTTGATCACCGGCAGCCTCGATCGTCGACCAAGCGCCAGAAGGATGCCGAACGGAAGCGAGACCGAGATGGCGACGAAGGACAGGACCATCGTGACCAGCAGGCCGCCCCAGAGCGAGGTCTGGACGCGGTTCAGGCCGAAATTGCCGCCGACGAGCAGGAAATAGGCGACCACCGGGAAGACGCCGAAGAACACGATCGCGTTCAGCGCCTTGTAGGGGATGCGCGGGATCAGGAGCGGCACCAGCAGCGCGATGAACATCACTGCCGTCAGGTCCACGCGCCAGCGTTCGAACACCGGATACCGGCCGTACATGAACTGCGAGAACTTGGCGTTGACGAAGGCCCAGCAGGCGCCGGACCAGCCATCTGGCTGGATGCCTCCCTGCGACTGCGTCGAGCAGACCGAGCGGTCCGGCCCGACCCAGGCAGCATCGATGAAGGCCCACCGCACGATGTTGGGAAGCGCGTAGGCGACGATCAGGAGGCCGATCAGCGTCAGGAGCCCGTCGACGGGTGTCGCGAACAGGTTCTTGCGCAGCCAGCGGGTGACGCCCTTCTCGCGCTCGGGCGCATTCTGGGCGTTCACCATCTCCATGCGGACGTAGGAAAGGTCGTGTTCCTGCATGGCCCTACCGCTCCACCAACGCCATCTTGGCGTTGTACCAGTTCATGAATGCCGAGGTGATCAGGCTGAGGCCGAGATAGACGACGATCCAGATCGCCACGACCTCGATGGCCTGACCCGTCTGGTTCATGGTCGTCTGGCCGATCGCCACCAGATCCGCATAGCCGACCGCGATCGCCAGCGACGAGTTCTTGGTTAGGTTCAGATACTGGCTCGTGAGCGGCGGAATGATGATCCGCATCGCCTGCGGCACCACGACGAGGCGCAACGTGCGGCGCGGCGAAAGCCCGAGCGAATAGGCTGCCTCCGACTGTCCCTTGGCCACGCCGAGAACGCCCGCTCGCACGATCTCGGCGATGAACGAGGCCGTGTAGAGCGACAGAGCGAGATAGAGCGACAGGAATTCGGGAAGCACGACCTGGCCGCCGCGAATGTTGAAGCCTGCCATTTCCGGATATTCGAGCGTCGCGGGCATGCCCGCGACGATGAAGGCGAGGATCGGCAGTCCGAAGATCAGGCCGAGACCGACGCGGAAACCGGGGAACACCTGTCCGGTAGCCATCTGGCGACGGCGTCCCCAGCGGATGAAGAAGAAGGTCAGCACGACGCCCAGCGCGAGCGCGGCGGGGACGAGCCAGAAGCCGGGTTCGGTCAAAAGGCGCGGCAGATAAAGGCCGCGATTGTTGATCATGCCGCCGAGCGGAAGATCGACCGACTGGCGCGGTCCGGGCAGGACCGAAAGCACGCCGACATACCAGAAGAAGATGACAAGCAGCGGCGGAAGATTGCGGAAGATCTCGACATAGACGGTGCAGATCCGCGCGATGAGCCAGTTGCCCGACAGGCGCCCGATGCCGACCATGAAGCCGACGATGGTCGCCGTGATGATGCCGGTGACGGCCACGAGGAGCGTGTTCAGCAGCCCGACGATGATCGCCCGCATGAAGGTCGAGTTCGACGAATAGGGAATCAGCGCCTGGCTCAGATCGAAGCCGCTGCGCCCGTTGAGGAAGGCGAAGCCCGACGAGATGTTCGCGCGCCGTAGATTTTCCGCCGTGTTGCCGATGATCCAGTAGATGAAGCCGATCAGCGCAACTGCGACGACGACCTGAAAGACGATGCCGCGCGTCTTGGGGTCATTCACCCAGGACACCCGTGCGGGCTCTTCGCCGCGCACACTCATCTGCGAAGCCATTTTTCCTCCGCGCCAAAGAGAACGGGAGGCGGAATCCGCCTCCCGAAACCAGTCCGAACCTGCTTAGCGCAGCGGCATTGCGTATTGCAGTCCGCCGTCGGTCCACAGCGCGTTCAGGCCGCGGGCGATGGCGAGCGGGCTGCCGGCGCCGATGTTGCGGTCAAACACTTCACCGTAATTGCCGACTTCGCGGACGATGTTCTGGACCCAGTCGTTTTCAAGACCGAGGCCCTGGCCGATCGTCGACTCGTCTTCGAGACCGAGCACGCGGCGGATTTCCGGGTTCTCGGAATTCAGCATCTCCTCGAGGTTTTCCGAAGTGATGCCGAGTTCTTCGGCCTGGACCATCGCGTAGAGCGTCCACTTGACGATGTTGAACCACTGCTCGTCGCCCTGGCGCACGGCAGGTCCGAGCGGCTCCTTGGAGATGATCTCTGGCAGAACGACGTGCTCGTCCGGGTTGGCGAGCGTCAGGCGAAGTGCGTAAAGGCCCGAGGCGTCGGTCGTGTAAGCGTCGCAACGGCCGGCCTCATAGGCCGCGTTGGTCTCTTCGAAGCCCTGGAAGACAACCGGGTTGTATTCCATGTTGTTGGCCGCGAAATAGTCGGCGAGGTTGAGTTCGGTCGTCGTGCCGGACTGCACGCAGATCGCCGCGCCCGAAAGCTGAAGAGCCGAGTTGATGTCCGGCAGGGCGGTCTGATTGATCATGAAGCCCTGGCCGTCATAGTAGTTCACGCCGGCGAAGGTCAGGCCGAGCGTGGTGTCGCGCGTCAGCGTCCAGGTCGTGTTGCGAGCGAGCAGGTCGATTTCGCCCGACTGCAGCGCGGTGAAGCGCTCGGTCGCGTTGGTCGGCGTGTACTGAACGCTTTCGGCGTCGCCGAAGACCGCTGCCGCAACGGCGCGGCACATGTCGACGTCGAAACCGGTCCAGTCGCCGGCGTCATCGGGGGCGGCGAATCCGGCCAGGCCGGTGTGAACGCCGCACTGGACGAAGCCCTTGGCCTTAACGTCGTCGAGGGTCGCAGCCGAAGCAGTCGATGCGCCGAGCGCCATCGCCGCACCACCGAGAATTCCCACCATAAATTTGTTCATTGCCCACTTACCCTCTTGTTTTCGAAGCATGTTCCTAATGCTCCGTCTTGTTTTGTCTGGGAGCCGCGTGAGCGGCCTCATGCGCCACAGCGAACTGCGGCGACGCCGGCCCCCTGCCCTGTCTCCCATTCACGAAGGCCATCGAAGGCCATAAATTTTGCTGGGTCAAGCCTGAAAGCGCCAGTGGACCTATCGGCCCGTCATCATTCGGCCATCTTCCCCCACGTCGCCTCGGCCCCCTCCTTTGCCCAGCGGATGGGCAGGACCGCTGCGTTGCACCAATTCGTGCAGCCGCGTATTGATCTCGCCAAGATTTGAAACCAACGGTGGAAAAGCATGAAGAACGATGTCGATCGCAAGGGTATCAACACCCGCCTGGCCCATGGCGGCAACAATCCGCGCGATTATTTCGGCTTCGTCAATCCGCCCGTCGTTCACGGCTCCACCGTACTCTTCCCCGATGCCGCGACGATGGCCTCGCGCAACCAGAAATATACTTACGGCACCCGCGGAACGCCGACTTCCGATGCGCTTTGCAATGCGATCGACGATCTCGAGGGCTCCGCGGGCACGATCCTCGTCCCTTCGGGCCTCGCGGCGGTGACGATTCCGCTCCTCGCCTTCCTGTCGGCCGGTGATCACGTGCTGATCGTCGATTCGATCTACAATCCGACCCGCCGCTTTGCCGATTCCATGCTGAAGCGGCTCGGCGTCGAGGTGGAATATTACGCGCCGCGCGTGGGCGCCGGGATCGCCAAGCTGATGAAGCCGAACACGAAGGTCGTCTTTACCGAAGCACCCGGCTCCAACACGTTCGAAATGCAGGACATACCCGCGATCGCCGAGGCCGCCCATTCTGGCGGCGCGATCGTGATGATGGACAACACCTGGGCGACGCCGCTTTATTTCAAGCCGCTCGACCACGGCGTCGACATCTCGATTCATGCCGCGACGAAGTATCCCGCCGGGCATTCGGACGTACTGCTCGGCACCGTCTCGGCCAACGCGGATTGTTGGGAGCAGCTTTGGGACACCTATCTGACGATGGGCGTGTGTTCGGCGCCGGACGACGTCTACCAGGTGCTGCGCGGCCTGCGCACCATGGGCGTGCGGCTCGAACGCCACCAGCAAAGCGCGCTGGAGCTCGCCCGCTGGCTGGAGACGCGTGACGAGGTCGCGCAGGTGCTGCACCCCGCGCTCGAAAGCCATCCCGACCACGCGCTCTGGAAGCGCGATTTCTCCGGCTCGTCCGGCATCTTCTCGATCGTGCTGAAGTCAGGCGGCGAGCGTGAGGCGCATGCCTTTCTCGACGCGTTGAAGATATTCGGTCTCGGCTATTCGTGGGGCGGCTATGAGAGCCTGGCGGTCCACGTCAACCTGTCGGACCGGACCGTTTCGAAGGTCGACTATCCAGGCCCCGTCCTGCGCCTCCAGATCGGCCTCGAAGACGTCGCTGACATCAAGGCCGACATCGAGGCCGGGCTCGACGCCCTGCGCGCTTGAGAATCCGGCCCGATTGCGTATTTCCCCTTGCGAATGGCCTGCCGACCAACTAGGCAGGCTGCGTCCGCAGTGACCGTCGGAGCGTAGCGCAGCCTGGTAGCGCATCTGGTTTGGGACCAGAGGGTCGCAGGTTCGAATCCTGCCGCTCCGACCATGCGGCCCGAACGGAGTATGATCGATGTCCGCACGTATCTTCAGCCCCGCCAAGACGGCGATGCAGTCCGGCAAGGCCAAGACCGGGTTCTGGGTGCTTGAATTCGATCCCGAACAGCCGCGCAAGATCGACCCGCTGATGGGCTACACGTCGTCGGGCGACATGAAGAGCCAGATCCGCCTGACCTTCGAGACGAAGGAAGAGGCCGTCGCCTATGCGCAGCGCAACGGCATCGCCTTCCGCGTTCAGGAGCCGAAGGACGCGCGCCGCCGGCAGATTTCCTATGCCGAGAATTTTCGCTACGATCGCAAGATCCCCTGGACGCACTGACAGCCCTGCCCCGGTTCAGGTCCCGTAGCTCAGTTGGATAGAGCACCGGCCTTCTAAGCCGATGGTCGCAGGTTCGAATCCTGCCGGGATCGCCAACATAATCAACGCCTCGTACGCCCGACATCAGATCCTGTCGTGCAGCGCGTCGTACAGATACTTGGCGATGGCCCGCGAGCCCGAGCTCGTCGTGTGCACCGAATCGTAGAAATCCCTGCCAACATCGAAATCGATATTCTCGAAGAGATCGATACAGATTGCGTCCGCAGCCTTGCATTCGGCCATGATCGCTTCGGCAACGCGTTCTTCCACATGGTGAATGTCGACCCCGTTGACGACGTCTGCTAGCAACCGGAACTCGCTGCTTTCGTCGCCATAGGCAGGGATGCCGACGATGCGTCCGTCGATCCGGTCCCACCGGGCGCTGCGCTGGGTCACGAAAATGCTCGATGCCCCCATCTGGCGCGTCAGCCGATCGAGCTCGGCGATCCGCAGCCTAAGAGCTTCGATGTTGTCCTGGAGTTGAGGCACATCGAAGGTCGCGACCCGGCCACGGTCCACAGCCGTCGCAGGATCGACGATGTGTTCCCTCGAAACGCCGTGAGCATAAGGCGAGGCAGCCGCGTGCTGCTTGGCGATCAGGTAGAGCTGGTAGAGGACCGATTTCTCCCGGACGTAGAGCTGCCACTTCAACCGCGTCGTCTGAACCTCGACGACGTCATATGTCTCGTGGGGCGCGAATTTGAGGACGTCGTTGATTCCGACATAGTAGAGAACGTAGCGCATCTTGAGGCCTTCGATCCTGTCGAACCAGGAGGCGAAGTTGTGGATGTGGCCTATGGTCGATTGACCGTCGATCCCGGCATTGACGATCGAGACGTCGCGGCCCTCCTTCTTGAACAGACTGGCCAGAACGGCCTGGTAGGTCGCATCGTCGTCGAGATATCGCTGATCCGTCGTGCTGCCGCCCACCGTCAGAATATCGATCTCGTCGACGCCGGATTTCAGGCCGCGAAAGCCATTGTCGTCGCGCGTATAGACGATCTGCGCCGGATCGTTGCCGAACGGATTTGCCTGCTCGAGGCGCAAATTGCGGGCTTTCGTGAACTGGTAGAGGGCATGCGTGTCGGAAAACCACGAGCCGAATACGAGTTCGACGACGCCCAGTCCCACCGCGACCAGGAACAGGTTGACGGTTGCCACCTTCACGAATGATGCGAGCTTCATGCTGGCTGTCTCCAAAGCGGGCGGGTCGTGAAACGGTTCATCGTCCGCTCCCGCAGCCCGGGGTCAAAGAGCTTGCTGCGAGGCACGAGCGAAGCGCTTGCGCGGCAACCGACTGGCCGATCTCGTTCATATGCGTGTCGCCCCAGAACCAGGGAATTTCGCCCTGCCCGGCGGAACGATCAGCGGCTCCGTCAAATCCAGAAGCGGAATGCCCGTACGCACTGCCCATTTTGAGACGAAGTCACGGAACGGACCGAGTTCCCAGGCGGCGTCCTTTATCCCGCCATCGGGCGGAAAGTTGCAGAAAGGTGCAAGGACGCGCAGCTTGTCCGGCACGAATACGACCAGATAGCTTCCGCCGGCGAAACGTATGCTCGATGCGAAACGCTCGAGCGCATCCGCGATCACCTCCTGCTCGGCCTCGAGGCCCTCGAAGGAGCGTCTTCCCCACAAGAAGGTGTAGGTGCTGCCGTCGATATCGCAGACGCGCAGACCCTCGGTGCCGCCGAGATCGTCGGTGGAGACGACCAGCAGGTCCCACATCTGGCGCAGCAGGCTGTCGTCGCCCGGTTGCGGCGGCTGCTGCGGGCCGCGCTCACCATAAATCCGCGAGTCGACGAGGTCGTTTCCCTCGAATATGAACTGGGCAACGGTCCTGCCCCTGACGTCCACGTCTAGCAGATCGAAGAGTTCGTGCTCGCGTTGCGGCGAAATGGCGCTAAGCGCGACCTGCATCACGGGGCGCCCCGTCGCCGCCTCCAATTGTGCGCCGATCGTTCGGTCGAACGGGACAAGCGCGGCGACCAGAATCGAATCGCCCAGCAGGATGATGTCGACATCGTTCGCAGTCCGGTCCGGATGATTGCGGAAGCCGTACCGATCGGTGCGGAAATGGAACGGTACGGGATCGGAGGGCAGTCCCCAGATCACGGCCGTATCCTGGAAGCTCGTCCCTTCGACATCGACGTTCGGCGAAAGATCGACGCTGAGGCCGCCCAGCTCGTCCGAGTTTGCCCGCATCAGGCTCGACCATGGGATCAGCCCGACCGCCCCGCCAAGCTCGAGCAGGCCGAAAAGCGCGATCGTGGTGCCCGTCGTGGCAAGGTAGGACAGCAGCCTATGACGGGACGTCGCAGCCATCAGAAGGCCGACGCCCACAAGAACCAGGACGATGACCGGCGCTACGTGCCGAAGGCGCCAGAGACCGAAAAGTCGGCGCGCCGCGTACGTCGTTTCGGTGAAGTCCGCCGAAGCTGCCAGCAGCGCGGCCGCCGCACAAAGGCACGCACCGCCACCCAGAAGAAGGGTCATGCGGTGCCTGCCCGCCCTGGGGCGGATTTGCGACGATGACTTTACATCCCCTCCCGGCACCGAACTGTCCTCAATCGAGTTCGAAACGATCCTTGTAATCGACCTTCAGCGCCTCGTTCTGCGCCGGCTTGCGTAGGACGCAATTGCCGACGACGAGGGTCTCCATCTCGCAGCCCATGAAGCAGCGAAAGGCATCTTCGGGCGTCAGCACGATCGGCTCGCCCCGGACGTTGAAACTGGTGTTCACGACGACGGGACAGCCCGTGCGCGCCTTGAACGCCGAAATCAGCGCGTGATAGCGCGGGTTCGTTTCGCGATGCACGGTCTGGACGCGGGCGGAATAGTCGACATGCGTCACCGCCGGGATGTCCGACCGCGGAACATTGAGCTTGTCGATCCCGAACAGCGCTTCCTCGGCCGCGCTCATCTTGCGCCGACGCTCACCCGCGACTTCGGCCACGAGCAGCATGTAGGGGCTGTCGGCGTCGAGATCGAAATAGTCGGACACGTCCTCGGCGAGGACCGAGGGCGCGAACGGGCGGAAGCTTTCGCGGTACTTGATCTTCAAATTGAGGTTGCGCTGCATCTGCGGATTGCGCGGATCGCCGAGAATGGACCGTGCGCCGAGAGCGCGTGGGCCGAATTCCATCCGTCCCTGGAACCAGCCGACGGCGTGTCCGGCCTCCAGTGCGTCCACCGTCTGCTCCAGCGTGGCAGCGTCGTCGAAGGTCTCGAATTTCGCGCCCGCCTGCGTCAGGCGTTCCTCGATCTCGGATTGAGAATAGGCGGGGCCGAGAAATGAGCCGGACATCCCGTCGAGCGCTTCGGTCCTGTGGCGCGGACGGTTCATATGAGTGGAATGCGCCGCATAGGCCGCGCCGAGTGCGCCACCCGCATCGCCGGCCGCCGGCTGGACCCAGACCCGCTCGAACGCGCCGTCGCGCAGAATTTTGCCGTTGGCGACGCAGTTCAGCGCGACGCCGCCCGCCATGCACAGATTGGGAATGTCGTAGGTTCGGGCAAGGTCGCGCGTGATGCGCAACATGACCTCTTCCGTCACCGCTTGGACGGAGGCCGCCAGATCCATTTCGCGCTGGGTGAGCGGCGATTCCGGCCGGCGCGGCGGGCCGCCCATGAGGTCGTCGAAGGCCCTGGAGGTCATGGTCAGGCCGGTCGCGTAGTTGAAGTACTTCTGGTCGAGCCAGAAGCTTCCATCGGCCTTGAGGTCGACGATATTTTCGAGGATCGTGTCGGCAAATCGCGGCGCACCGTAAGGTGCCAGACCCATCACCTTGTATTCGCCCGAATTGACCTTGAAGCCCGCATAATAGGTGAATGCCGAGTAGAGCAGGCCCAGGCTGTGCGGCCACTGGATTTCGCGCACCGTTTCGAGTTGCGAACCTCGCCCGATCGCCACCGAAGTCGTTGCCCATTCGCCCACGCCGTCGAGAGTCAGGACGACCGCCTCCTCGAAGGGTGACGGGAAGAACGCCGAAGCCGCGTGGCTCTGGTGGTGTTCGGCGAAAAGGAGCTTTTCCTCGATGCCTTTTTCCGATGCGGAAAACGGCTTCAGGGCCTTCACCATCCCGACCTTCTGGAACAGCTTTTCCTTGAGCCAGATCGGCAACGCCATGCGGAACGAGGCATATCCCGCGGGCGCGTTGGCGAGATAGGTTTCCAGCAGCCGCTCGAATTTCAGGATCGGCTTCTCGAAGAAGACGACGTAGTCGATGTCGTCGAGCCCGACCTTCGCCTCGTCGAGGCAATAGCGAATGGCATTCTCGGGAAATCCCGGATCGTGTTTCTTGCGGGTGAAACGCTCTTCCTGTGCGGCCGCAACCGGCCGACCGTCGACCAGCAACGCCGCGGCGCTGTCGTGATAGAAGGCGGAAATACCCAAGATGCGCATACGCACGTCCCCACGACCCCGACAACTCGCACCATCGAGGGTGCGAGATGACCAACCAGACCCCACCGCGTAACGCCGACCGCCGTCGTCTCAAAAAACGGTGTAGATGAAGGGAGCGATCGCCGAGCCTTGCGCCAGCACGAGCAACCCGCCCACGACCAGCAACATGAAGATGACCGGAAACAGCCACCACTTCTTGCGCGCGCCCATATAGACGAAGAGTTCATTCAGAAGCGAAACCATCGCGATTCCCCAGCTCCAACTCTACTGCGACCACTCCATAAAGCTGCTTTGCCCGATGTCCCTCATGGCTCTAGAACTGCTGCTTCATGTTGGACGTGCGGGCCCGTTCGACCTGATCGACAGCGATCCAGTAGGTCGGCGTTTCGACCTTGCGCTTTCGCAACGGGTCGCGAACGCGCTGCATGATCAGTCCGGTTGGCACGATGGCGATCGCAAACAGGATCAGCATGACGACCGGATTGACGATCTTGCTGAGCAGCACCGCAAAGCGCATCCACAAGACGTTCAGCGGACGAAGCCGGCCGGGCGCAACGAAGCTGACGGTTGCAAGCACGGCCGACAGGGCAAGCGCGATGCCAAGCACGACCTCGTTCGATCGCCAGATGGCCGCGACGATCAGCGCGACCGCGGTGAACACCAGCCCGGTCGACCGGTCCGATGGCAACGGCATTTCCGGCCGGTCGAGACTTTCGTGAAAATTGCTGCCCAACTACCCCCCTCCGGCGCTCGAATGCGCCGTCACTTCCGGTCGAGCGGACGCGCGACGCCCCGCAACTGATCGATGAGCCCCCGATCGAGCTCCGAAACCATGCCTTCCGTCCGGCTCTCCAGATCGGTCAGCGCGGTGAATATGCGCTTGAGAAGGAGGTCCTTGTCGATGGCGCCCTGTATGTCCATCTCCCTGACCAGCATGACGAACATCTCGACGAGGCCGGCGTTCAGCCCCTGTTGATACAGCCGATCATTGTCCAGCGTCGTCATCGAAACCTCACTCGCCCGCAGGAAACCACAACCCTCTTCGATCGTTTCGCCGTCATCTCTCGGCGTCTTCTTGATCGGTCCCAATATTTTGTACTAGATCGCGATCTAAATAGTTTGTTATACTATATCGATCCGACCATAACTCAATAAACACTAATACAGAATGGCATCATGTCAAGCAGACGCCATTCTGCATTGCATCGCCGTTTAGATCAGATCGGATAATTGGTCTGAAAATACATGAGCCGCATGCGCTCGACGCTGTAAATGGCGCGTCCGGCGAGTCGTTTCCCGATCCGGGAAGGCGCAGCCACCCGTCAGGCGCCCTACCGCTGCAAAGGTTGGCGCGCGAGCGTTATCAGTTCGCTTTCGTCATCGATGCCGGCCAGATAATAACCGAGGATGCGCGAGGCGCGCGCCTCGCGGTCGGTCTCGTTCTCGCCGGTGCGGCCCGTGGCCTGGAAGACGCGGGCCAGGAGCGCCAGTTCGATGGGCGAGATGATCCCAGCTTCTTCCGCCTTGCGATGCAGCGGCATGGCCCCCTCCATGATGACCGTCACAGAGTAGTGGAAAATCTTTGGGACGCAACAGGATCAGTTGGTTAGGCCCGACGACCGGTGCGTCGGTCAAAGTTCGCCGACGACTTCGGCCGCAAGCGCGCGCGTGATCCGAGACTTGCGCGCGAGGGCCGCTGCGTCCAACCTTTCGACGATATCGTTGGCGCTTTCGAGCGATCGCTCCATCCGCTTGACGAGATACTGAATCACCGCCGGATCGACCTCGACCTGGCGGTCGGAGAAGAGCTTGGTGAGGACACCGGCGAGCAGCATGTCGTCGGGCTCACCGATGTCGACAACCGCCGCCGCGCGCAGGCGCGAGACGAGGTCAGGAAGCTCGATAGGCCACGCCGCCGGGCGCGTCACGGCCGTCAGCAGGAGGTGCGTTCCGGCCGAGCGGATGGCGTTGATCAGATGGAACAGGCCCGTCTCGTCGATCGGCGCGCGATCGGCATCGTCGACCAGGATCGGCCCGCGCTCGGCCCAGTCCAGCGCCTCGGGCGCGATGCCGGCGATGGCTAGCGAGGCGGCGCCGGTCATCTTCTGCCAGGCGGAGGCCAGATGGGTCTTTCCGGCCCCGCACGGCCCGACGATCACCACGACCGGAGCCGGCCAGTCGGGATAGGTGTCGATGAGATGCAAGGCGGGGCGGATCGACGTGCCCGGCACGAGATCGTCGCGGCTCGTGGCCGGCCGATGCGCCAGATCGAGCGGGATCTGCTGCGGCCGTCTTGGCGCGAGTGTCACGGATCAGACCCGGTCGAGCGGCTTTTGTCCGCCGCTATAGAGCGGCGAGGCTTCGTAGCGGCCGATCGCAAAGCGCACCAGAACGGCGACGGCCGCTGCCGCCGGCACCGCGATCAAAAGCCCGACGAAGCCGAACAGATAGCCGAAGGCGAAGAGCGCGAACATCAGCCAGACCGGATGCAGGCCGACGCTCTTGCCGACGAGATTGGGCTGCAGGATGTTGCCCTCGATGAACTGGCCGCCGAAGAAGATCGCAGCGACGAGCGCCACCATGTGCCACTCGGGCCAGAACTGGACGAAGGCGACGCCGACCGACAGAACGAGGCCGACCATCGACCCGACATAGGGAATGAAGGAGATGAGCCCGGCGAACATGCCGATCAGCAGGCCGAAATTGAGGCCGACGATGGTCAGGCCGATCGCATACATGGTGCCGAGGATGAGGCAGAGCGTGCCCTGCCCCCGGACGAAGCCGGCCACCGACGCGTCGATGTCGCGCGCGATCTGGCGCACGGTTTCGACGTTGTTGCGCGGCACGAGCTGGTCGACGCGGGCGACCATCTTGTCCCAATCGAGAAGCATGTAGAAGGCGACGACGGGAGTGACGACCAGCAGGCCGACGATGTCGACCAGCGCCTGTCCGCCGCTCCAGATCGAGGCCAGCAGCGCGGCGACCATGCCCGAGCCTTCGGAAAAGATCGAGCCGATCCCCTCTTCCAGCCCGCCCGGCTCCATCCCGATACGCGAGGACAACCAATCGAAGTCGAACGAGGTGACCAGCGACTGCAGCCGCGCGAAATAGTCCGGCACGCGCTCGATGAAGCCGGCAAGCTGGTTGGCGAGGATCGGGACGATAACCGCCAGGCCGACGACCAGAAGAAGCACGAAGGAGATCAGGATCAGCACCGTCGCCCAGATGCGCGACAGGCCGCGCCGCTCCAGCCAGTCGGCCACCGGATCGAGGAAATAGGCAAGGATCATGCCCGCAAAAAAGGGCAGCAGGACCGACGCGAAGATGTAGAGGAACAGGACGAAGACCGCGACGGCGGCCGCCCAGAACATGGCCTGCCGGCGCAGCGACATGCGCGGCTGCACCGTGGCGGGCGTCGTGGCAGGAGTGGGCGATTCCGTCGTCATGCGCTTCGTCATCCGCTGTTCGGGCAGGCTCACGACATAGGCGCGCGCGGTTGCGGTGGTCAAGTGGCCGGCAAGCAAGCCTTCGCCTTGCAGGATGGGCGTGCTTCGTGCCAAGAGCGGGCACGAGCATACGAAATTTGGACGGCTTGCGGCGAGCGTGGCTCGTAAGGCCGGTCCGGAGCGGAGTTTCTCAGATGAGCGACCAGAAGAACGGGCTCACCTATGCGCAGGCCGGCGTCGACATCGATGCGGGCAATGCGCTGGTGGAGAAGATCAAGCCGATGGTGCGCTCGACGCGGCGACCGGGCGCCGATGGCGAGATCGGCGGCTTCGGCGGCCTGTTCGACCTGAAGGCCGCGGGCTTTTCCGATCCCGTCCTCGTCGCCGCCAATGACGGCGTCGGCACCAAGCTGAAGGTCGCCATCGACGCCGGCATCCACGACACGGTCGGCATCGACCTCGTCGCCATGTGCGTCAACGACCTCGTCGTGCAGGGGGCCGAGCCGCTCTTCTTTCTCGACTATTTCGCGACCGGCAAGCTCGATCCCGACCAGGGCGCGGCCATCGTGTCCGGTATCGCCGAGGGCTGCCGACAGGCAGGCTGCGCGCTGATCGGTGGAGAGACGGCAGAGATGCCGGGAATGTATCGCGATGGCGACTACGATCTTGCGGGCTTCGCCGTCGGCGCAGTCGAACGCGGCCAATTGCTGCCGACCGACGACATCGTCGAAGGCGACGTCATTCTCGGCCTCGCCTCCTCCGGCGTCCATTCCAACGGCTATTCGCTCGTCCGCAAGATCGTCGAGCTTTCAGGTCTCGATTGGGATGCGAAGGCGCCGTTCGACAAAAGCCGCACGCTCGGCGAAGCGCTGCTCGAGCCGACCCGCATCTACGTCAAGCCGATCCTCGCCGCGATCCGCTCCACGCACGGCATCAAGGCGCTCGCCCACATCACCGGCGGCGGCTTTCCCGAAAACATCCCGCGTGTCCTGCCGAAGGATTTCGCCGCCGAACTCGACCTCGACGCGATCGACGTTCCACCCGTCTTTTCCTGGCTCGCCAAGACTGGCGGAGTCGCGCCCGTCGAAATGAAGCGCACCTTCAATTGCGGCGTCGGCATGATCCTCGTCGTCGCGTCCGGACAGGCGGCGCAAGTCGCCGCCGTTCTCCAGAAGGAAGGCGAACACGTCATGACCATCGGACGCATCGTGCCCCGTCGCGAGACCGGCGTCGTCTATCGCGGACATCTCGACCTATGAGCATCACGAAGAAGCGCGTCGCCGTCCTGATCTCCGGCCGCGGCTCGAACATGAAGACACTGGCGGAAGCCGCAGCCGGCCCGCGCGCGACCTACGAAATCGTCGGCGTCATCTCCGACAAGCCGGAGGCGACCGGCCTCAACCACGCCGCCGCCCTCGACATCGAGGCGCGCGCGATCCCGCGCAAGGAGTTTGCCGACAAGGCGGCGCACGAAGCCGCCATCGACGCGCAACTCAAGCGCTGGAATGTCGAAATCGTCGCGCTAGCAGGCTACATGCGGCTTCTGTCGGCGGATTTCGTCGAGAGTTGGAAGGGCCGGATGATCAACATCCACCCTTCCCTCCTGCCGCTCTTCAAGGGGCTCGATACGCACAAGCGTGCGCTCGATGGCGGGCTTCGCATCCATGGCTGCACCGTCCACTTCGTCACCGCCGAAATGGATGGCGGGCCGATCATCGCGCAGGCGGCCGTACCCGTCTCGCCTGACGACAACGAGGACAGCCTGACGCGCCGCGTGCTCGCCGCCGAGCACCAGCTCTACCCGATGGCCCTCGACCTCGTCGCCGCCGGCCGCGCTCAACTCGTCGGCAACCGTGTCGCCTTCGATCATCTCGGCGCATCGAGCGGCCGCGAACGCATCCTCTCGCCCTCCACCGGCCACGACAGCGAAGCCGACCTCGAATCGCTGGCACGGTTTACGCCCTGAGATCGCGTTTGTCGGGCGTTGCCCTTCCAAGCCTCAGAGCTTGAAGTATTGCTCCCGCGCCCGGACGAAGGGCGTTTCGGCCAGTTCCGTCTTGCGCCGCACGATCGCTAGAGCCGCGATGAAGCCTTCCACGGCACGCGCCGTCAATTCGTCGCCGTCGCGCAGCGAGTTGATCGCCTCCGCAGCCGCCTTGGCTCCCGCCTCGAGGATGTCTTCCGGAAACTGGCGGACCTGAACGCCATGGTCATCGATAAGCGTCTCCAGCGCCCGCGGATCATTTGCCGCAAAATCCGACGCAATCTCGTCATGCTCGGCTTGGGCCGCCAGTCTGATGATCGCCTGCAAGTCTTCGGGAAGCGCCAGATATTTGGACTTGTCGATTGCCAATTCGGCAGTCAGCGCGGGCTCGATGAAGCTGGGAAAATAGTAGTTCTTGGCGATCTGGTGGAAACCGAGCGCAAGGTCGTTGTAAGGTCCGACAAATTCGGCCGCATCCAGCGTACCCGATTGAAGAGCCTGAAAAATCTCACCTGCAGCCATGTTCGTCACTGAAGCGCCAAGCTGCTGCCAGACAGTTCCGCCAAGGCCGGGGGTTCGAAAGCGCAAGCCCTGAATGTCCGCGACGCTCGTCAACTCGTTGCGAAACCAGCCGCCGGCTTGAGTGCCCGTATCGCCGGCAAGGAAGCCCTGGACGCCGAATTGATCGTAGATGTCGTCCCAAAGCTGCTGGCCGCCCATATGGCGTATCCAAGCCGATAACTCCCTTGAGGTCATGCCATAAGGGACGCCGGAAAAGAGTGACAACCCGGCGCTCTTGTTCTGCCAGTAATACGAAGCGCCGTGGCTCATTTCGGCATTACCGTCGATGACGGCGTCGAGGGACTGGAGCGGCGGAACGAGTTCCCCTGCGGAAAAGACCTGAATCGTCAGCCGTCCGCCCGATGCCTGCGTGATGCGGTCAGCCAGGCGTTGCGCGCCTACACCCTGGCCGGGAAAATTCTTGGGCCAGGCCGTGACCATCCGCCATGTCTGAGTGTTTTGTGCGATGGCGGGCGTTGCCAAGGCGGTCGCGCTCGCAGCCACGCTGCCAGTCGCCAAACCGCCCAAAAACGATCGTCGTTGCATGTCATCCTCCCAGATGTCCCGGCGATCAATCAGTCGCTGGCAAAACACGGTCACCTCCTGA
This sequence comes from Aliihoeflea sp., assembly GCF_052435475.1. NCBI lineage: Bacteria > Pseudomonadati > Pseudomonadota > Alphaproteobacteria > Hyphomicrobiales > Phyllobacteriaceae > Aliihoeflea > Aliihoeflea sp. The sequence continues at coordinate 301,441 of NZ_JBQVMV010000001.1, read as the reverse complement.
CCGAGCTTTCATTACCGCATATGGAGGACGTCAATTCAACCCAAGGATGTCGCAGGTGGTCCAGCAGGTGGTGCCGGCCGCAACCAGACCTTGGTGTCGTGGAAGGCTGCGCCGCCGTAGGGGGCGGCGGCGTCGGAGCCGGTGAGGACGTTGATGCCTTCGCCGCGCTCGTGCGAGCCGTTCGGCCAGATGCCTTCGGCGATTACCACGCCGCGCTTCACGCCATCGAAAAGCTTTGCGTTCAGAACGACTTCGCCGCGTTCATTGCCGATCTCGATGCGGTCGCCGTCAGTGATTCCGAGGGCGCCTGCGTCATCGGGGTGGAGCATCAGTTCGGGCCGGCCTTCCTTCTTGCGCGAGGTCGGCATTTCGGTGAAGGACGAGTTCAGGAACGACCGCGCCGGCGAGGTCGCCATGCGGAACGGATGAGCCGGATCGGCGCTCTCGATCAGCTCGACATGGTCCGGAAATGCCGGCAAACCGGCCCAGTTTCCCTGCAAACCGATCGATTTCGGCGGTTTATTCGGCGAAACCGTCGCGATCCAGTCCGGTTTGAAGCGAAACTTTCCGCCAGAATGGCCGAATCCGCTCAAAAAATGCGCCTTTTCGAAGTCCAGCTGCATGTCCGACCAGCGTTCTTCGGAAAAGGTTTCGAAGGTGCCGAGGCCGCGCTTTTCGAGCATCTTGTCGATGTGCTGGCGCTCGGTCAGGCCGAAGCCGGGGAGGCCGGCGACACCGAGGCGTTTCGCCAGTTCCTCGATGACGAAATGGTTGGTCTTCGGTCCTTCCGGCGCATCGACGACCTTTGGCCCGAGCACGATGTGGCTTTGCCCGCCGCCGCGATAGATGTCGTCATGTTCGAGGAACATGGTCGCGGGGATGACGACGTCGGCGAGCATGGCCGTGTCGGTCATGAAATGTTCGTGCACCGCGGTGAAGAGGTCGTCGCGCAGGAAGCCTTGCTTCACAAGCCTTTGCTCGGGCGCGACGTTGGCCGGGTTGGTGTTCTGGATCAGCATCGCGGTGACCGGCGGGCCGCCATTCAGCGCCGAGGGATCGCTGGTCAGGATCGGACCGATGCGGGACTGGTCGAGATGGCGGATTTTCGGGTCGAGGAAGCGGCGGCCTTCGAGCTCGGTCTTGTCGAGCTTGAAAATGTCCGAATTGGAATGAAAGGCGCCGCCGCCTTCATATTGCCAGGCGCCGGTGACCGCGGGAATGGAGAGCGCGGCGTGCATGTTGGCCGCGCCGTTGCGGCTGCGGGTGAAGCCATAGCCGAGGCGGAAGAAGGTGCGCTTCGTTTCGCCGACGAGGCGTGCCAAGGTTTCGATCTCGGCGATCGAGAGGCCTGTGATCGATGCCGCCCATTCAGGAGTCTTCGCAACTAGGTGCGCCTCGAGCCCCTTCGGATCGTCGGTGTACTTTTCCAGATAGGCGCGATCGGCGAAGCCGTCGCGGAAGAGCACGTGCATGACGGCGCAAGCGAGGGCGCCGTCGGTGCCGGGCTTGAGGATCAGCGCCAGGTCGGCCTGCTTCATCGTCGCATTGTCGTAGACGTCGATGACGACGATCTTCGCGCCGCGTTCCTTGCGGGCCCTGACCGCGTGGGTCATCACGTTGACCTGCGTGACAACGGCGTTGGTGCCCCAGATCACGACGCAATCCGACTTCGCCATCTCGCGCGGGTCGACACCGGTCAGCGCGCCCGCGCCCATGACCCAGCCGGTCCAGGCGAGATTGGTGCATATCGTGTCGAAGAAGCCGGAATATTTCTTGGCGTGGCGCAGGCGGTGGATGCCGTCGCGCTGAACGAGGCCCATCGTGCCGGCATAGTAGTATGGCCAGACGGATTCCGAGCCGTGCTTCGCCTCTGCCGCCTCGAACTTCTCCGCGATCAGGTCGAGCGCGGCGTCCCAGCTTGCCTCCTTCCACTTGCCCTCGCCCTTGGCGCCGGCGCGCACCAGCGGCTTCAACAGGCGTTCGGGGTGGTGGATGCGCTCGGCGTAGCGGGCGACCTTGGCGCAAATGACGCCGGCGGTGTAGCTGTTTTCCTTCGCGCCATGGAGGCGGCCGATCTTGCCGTCGACGACTTCCACGTCGAGCGCGCAGGTGGACGGACAATCATGCGGGCAGGCCGAGTGGCCGATGCGGATCGGAGCGTGCTGGTTCATGCCGTGGAACCTAGCCGAAATCGTTTGCAGCGTGTAGGCCGTCGACCCAACAAAAGGATTGATCCACCATGTGTGGGTCTGTTGAATATCACCGCACGGCTGTGCCGCGCTGAAATCTGCCGGTTCGGCGTCGGTCGTCGTCGAATATGCTCGGCATGTCCTTCCTCCTCCCTCCTTGAACCGACAAATTTCCTCTGCGGCGCAGTCCGTGCGGTGATACTAAACAGCCCCCCCTCGACGCGATCGATCGGACAAAAACGTGAACTATCGCCACATCTACCATGCCGGGAATTTCGCCGACGTGGTCAAGCACATCGTCGTTGCCCGCACGATCGACTATCTGAAGCGCAAGCCCGGCGCGTTCCGGGTGATCGACACCCATGCCGGGATCGGGGTCTACGACCTGTCGTCGGACGAGGCGCAGAAGACCGGCGAGTGGAAGGACGGGATCGGCCGGCTGCTCGACGCCGATCTGCCCGGCGATGCGGCGGCGCTGATCGCGCCCTATCTCGACGCCGTCCGTGCGGCGAACCCCAAAGGCGGCCTCACCGCCTATCCCGGATCGCCAGCGATCACGCGTCATCTCCTGCGCAATCAGGACAGATTGACGGCGATCGAACTCCATCCGGCGGATGCCGAAACGCTGAAGACGCATTTTGCCGGCGATTTCCAGACCCGCGTGATCGCCCTCGACGGCTGGCTGGCGCTCGGCGCGCACCTGCCGCCGAAGGAAAAACGCGGCCTCGTCATCGTCGATCCGCCCTTCGAGCGCGAGGGCGAGTTCGACCGGCTCATCGACGGACTGGTCAAAGCGTACAAGCGCTGGCCGGGCGGGACCTATCTGATGTGGTATCCGGTGAAGAACCGGAAAGCGGTCGCCGCCTTCCGCGATGCGCTTCGCGAAGCTGGGATCGCCAAGATTCTCGACCTGTCGCTCGACATCCGGGCACCGAGTGTGCCGGAGCGCCTCGACGGGACCGGGCTCGTCGTCGTCAACCCGCCCTACCCGCTCGAAGCCGAGATGAAGATCGTGCTCCCCGTGCTCGCGCGGCTGCTCGGTGATGGCAAAGACGCAACATGGCGGGCGGAATGGCTCGCGGGGGAACGGCCTGCATCTTGACCGAAATGCGGCGGTGACAGACATTGCCGACTCATTGACCGCCTTCGGGAGACTTTCCATGGCCATTTCGCTTCGCCGGGCCGGCGCTGCTTTCTTCACGGCACTTTCCATCCTCGCCGGCGGCATGACGCATCAGGCGGCGGCGGCCGACATGGTCCGGGGCGTCTATGCGACCGATCCGGGCGTCTGCGGAAACGACAAGGTGCTCGGCGCGATCACCAAGAAGTTCGCCTATCAGGTGCGCAACGTGCCGAACCTGCCGATGGTCGACATCGTCGAATTCCGCCAGATCCGCGAGAACCGCTATTTGCCCTCGCGTCCCGACTGGCCGATCGAGCGCCGCTATTGCATCGCCAACGTTCACCTGACCGACGGCCATATGCGCGACGTCTGGTATCTGATCGAGCATCCGATGGGCTTCGCGTCGATCGGCAGCAATGTCGAATTCTGCGTTCTCGGCTTCGACCGCTGGAAGGTCTATGGCGGCAATTGCCGCGTCCTGCGCTGATCATTTGCCTGTTCGTTTGATCGGTTTGCTGGCGGCCTGCCTTGCTCTTGCAGGCTGCGGTGACGAGACCGGCGGCGAGCAGGCCGCGCCCTTCGACTTCTACGTCCTCTCGCTTTCCTGGTCGCCGAGCTATTGTGCGGCCGAAGGCGGCAATGCCGATCCGCAGCAATGCGATGCGGATCGCGATCTCGGCTTCGTCGTGCATGGGCTTTGGCCGCAATTCGATCAGGGCTGGCCGGAATTTTGCGACGACGATGCACGCAATCCGTCGCGCGCCGAGATCGATGCCATCTCCGACATCATTCCCTCCGACGGATTGATCCGCCATCAATGGCGCAAGCACGGCACCTGTACCGGGCTGGCGGCCGACGGCTATTTCGACACGACGCGCGCGGCGTTCGACAAGGTGACGGTGCCGGAGTTCAGCCAGCGCCGCGTCTCTGCAGCCGACATGCGCGATGCCTTCCTCGAGGCCAATGACGGATTGCCCGCCGATGGGCTCGCCGTCACCTGCAGCAGCGGCCTCCTGCGCGAAGTGCGCATCTGCATGACGACTGCGCTCGACTTCCGCTCGTGCTCGGAAGTCGCCGAGCGGTCCTGCCGGCAGCCGGATTTGCGCCTGCCCGCACCCTGAACGAGATGTGATTGCCGACCCGGCCGTGCTCGCATAGCTTGTCGGCAACCGATCGCATGGAGAGAAATGGATGCCGAGACTGCTTTATTCGCCCGCTTCACCTTACAGCGCCAAAGTCCGGATGGCCGCCGTCCACACCGGATATGCGCTCGAATCCGAAACGGTCGACACCAATGCCGACCCCGAGAAGCTGCTGAAGGCGAACCCGCTCGGCAAGATCCCCTGTCTCGTCACCGATGACGGCGACGGCATTCACGACAGCCGGGTCATCATGCAGTATATCGGCCGCGAGACCGGCAATACGCTCTATCCGCGAAATTCGGCGAAGCGGCTCGAAGCCGAGCGGCTCGAAGCGATCGCCGACGGCATTTGCGACTGCCTGCTCGCGCATGTTTACGAACGCCGCTTTCGGCCGGAGGAGAAAATCCACCTGCCCTGGCTCGAGCGGCAATGGTCGAAGGCGACGCGGGCGCTCGACGAACTGAACGAAAATCCGCCGAAGCTGACCAAGAAGATCACCGGCGGTCATATCGCGCTGCGGGCGACGCTCGGCTATCTGGCGCTACGCTTCGACGGCCAATGGGAACGGGGGCGGCCGAAGCTGACGCGCTGGGCCAAGCGTTTCGACGAACGTTTTCCGGAGATTGCCGCCGAGCTTCCGAAATAGCGCAAACAAAAAGGCCGGCGAAATCGCCGGCCTTTCTGCATTCAGTCGAAGACCGAATTAGAACTTCACGCCGAGGCCAACCGACACGCGGTGGTTGCTCGAGTCAAAGTCGGCACCATTGACGCCCGGAAGCGCGTAGTCCTTGCTGCCGTAGTCCGTGTAACGGTACTCGAGGCGGCCGAAGACCTGGTCGGTCAGCTTGGCATCGACGCCGGCGCCGACGGTGTAGCCGAGAGCGACGTTGGTGTCGCGGTCGCCCGTTGCAACGTCGGTGATGCGCTGACGCTCAGCGGCAACACCAGCCGTACCGTAGAGCAGGATGTCTTCCGTGACGGTGACACCAGCGCGGGCACGGAGCGAGCCGTCGACCGTGGAACGCGAGTCGAACGTGGTGGCTTCGCCATCGACGCGGCTGTAATTGATGTCGGCTTCAGCACCATACACGAACGAGCCATTCTGCATGTTGAAACCGCCGAACGCGCCGCCCATCCAGCCGTCGGTTTCGGCTTCTTCGTTGGTGGCGCGGTTGCGGGTCTCACCGTTGAAGCCGTAGCCGAGGCTCACACCGGCGTAAGGGCCGGACCAGGTGTTGACCGGAGCGAACTCCATCGGAGCGGCCGGTGCCGGCGGCTCCTGGTAGACAACGTCAGCAGCAAAGGCCGGGGCCGAAGCGAGGACGGCAACGCCGAGAGCGAGAGCGGCGGGGCGGTAGAAACGATTATTCATTTTTATAACTCCTTAGCCACGAGAACCATTACGCGGTTCCCGACTTCGAGACAGACGCTGAACCCTTACGGGAGGCAAATGGTTCCAGGCGTCGACCGAGGCGAATTTCGTTTCGAATTGCGGCTGAACCCAAACTGAAAATGGGTCATTCCCTGGCTGCAATATGGCTGCAATGTGACGTTGCATTCGTGCCACAGTAACGCACGCCTGCCTCGGTTAACTCTCTGTTTACTATACCCTAATCGGATCGGGCGCAAGGACCGTCGTCTCATGTCCGGGCGGCAATCGGCGTCTTAGTGGCGGCGTACGAGCGTCACGTTCGCGGCACGATCCGAGATCTGGGAAGATGGCGGGATCGTCATGGGAAAAGACCGGTGCGGTCTTCTGGTTTGGACGTTCGCCGCCTATATCTGTCGTTCCCTTCCCGGCAGCACGAACGGATGATGCAGACCAATCTCCAGGCAAAGCCCCAAGTCGCACTCGTCACGGGCGGTGCGCAGCGCATCGGCAGGGCCATCGTCGAGGACCTCGCGGCGCATGGCTTTGCCGTGGCGATCCATTGCAACGGTTCGCGCGCAGCGGCCGAAGACCTTTCTGCCGGCCTTGCCCGCAACGGGGCGAAGACCGCCGTCGTCGATGCGGACCTCACCGACCGCGCCGCCGTGGCGCAGCTCGTGCGTCGCGCCGAGAGCGCGCTCGGGCCGATCTGTCTGCTCGTCAACAATGCCTCGCTCTTCGAGGAGGACGGGGCCGAAAATTTCGAATGGGAGGCATGGGATCGCCATTTCGCGATCCACCTCGAAGCGCCGGCGATGCTTGCCCGCACGATGGCCGAGCGCCTGCCGGCAAGGACCGACGGGCTCGTCGTCAATCTGATCGATCAGCGGGTGTGGCGTCCGACGCCGAAATTCTTCTCCTATACCCTCTCCAAATCCGCGCTGTGGACGGCGACGCGCACACTGGCGCAGGCACTCGCGCCGGCGATCCGCGTCAACGCGATCGGGCCTGGACCGACGCTCGCCAATGCCCGGCAGGACGATGGCGATTTCAAGCGCCAGGTCGATGCGCTCCTGTTGAAGCGCGGGCCGGACCTGGCCGAGTTCGGCCGGACGATCCGTTGGCTGTGGGATGCCCGTTCGGTGACCGGCCAGATGATAGCGCTCGACGGCGGCCAGCATCTCGCCTGGGAAACGCCGGACGTCGCCGGGGTCGCGGAATGAAGCCGCCCACACCCGAAAAAGGCACCTCCGCCCTGAAACGTGCCGAACGTTCCGGTGGTGACGTCGCGGGCTATATGCCGAACGGCGACGACGAGGACGACAACGAGACCGAAGCCGAGCCGCAGCCGGCGGGCACCGATCTCGGCATCGAGTGGGATGGCGACCGCGGCGACGCGGAAGGCAAGACGGGCATCGACGTCATCCAGACGCTGGTCAAACGCCTGCCCAATTCGCCCGGCGTCTATCGCATGACGAATGCGGCCGGCGACGTGCTCTATGTCGGCAAGGCGCGCAGCCTGAAGAAGCGCGTTACGAACTATGCGCAGGGCAAAGGCCACACCAACCGGATCGGTCGGATGGTGCGCGAGACGGCGCATATGGAGTTCGTCGTCACGCGCACGGAGATCGAGGCGCTTCTTCTGGAAGCGAATCTGATCAAAAGGTTGCGGCCGCGCTTTAACGTTCTGATGCGGGACGACAAATCGTTTCCCTACATCCTTTTGACCCGCGACCACCCCTCGCCCGGCATCTTCAAACATCGCGGCGCGCGTTCGAAGAAGGGCGACTATTTCGGCCCGTTCGCCTCGGCCGGCGCGGTCGGGCGGACCATCAACTCGCTGCAACGCGCGTTCCTTTTGCGCACCTGCACGGATTCGGTCTTCGAGAGCCGGACGCGGCCTTGCCTTCTCTACCAGATCAAGCGCTGCTCCGGCCCCTGCACGAACGAAGTGTCGAAGCCCGATTATGACGAACTCGTCGACGAGGCGAAGGCGTTCCTGTCGGGCAAGTCGTCGAAGATCGTCGCGGAAATCTCGAAGGCGATGCAGGAGGCGTCGGCGGATCTCGATTTCGAGCGGGCGGCGATCTATCGCGACCGTCTGTCGGCGCTCTCCCACGTGCAGAGCCATCAGGGGATCAACACCCAGTCGACCGAGGAGGCCGACGTCTTCGCCATTCATCAGGAGGGCGGGCAGAACTGCATCGAGGTGTTCTTCTTCCGCACCGGCCAGAACTGGGGCAACCGCGCCTATTTCCCGAAGGCCGATCCCTCGATCGAGGCGCCCGAGGTGCTCGGCGCGTTCCTGGCGCAATTTTACGACGACAAGCCGATCCCGCGCACGATCCTCCTGTCACAGCCGGTAGAGGAACAGCAATTGCTGGCCGAGGCGCTGGCGACCAAGGCAGGACGCAGGATCACGGTGATGGTGCCGCAGCGCGGCGAGAAGAAGGACCTGACGGATCACGCGCTGCAGAACGCCCGGCAGGGCCTCGGGCGGCGGCTGGCCGAGACGTCGTCGCAGGCGCGGCTTCTTGCGGGGCTTGCCGAGGCGTTCGGCCTGGATCGGACGCCGCGGCGGATCGAAGTCTTCGACAATTCGCACATCATGGGAACGAACGCCGTCGGTGCGATGATCGTCGCCGGGCCGGAAGGCTTCGTGAAGAACCAGTACCGCAAGTTCAACATCCGCTCGACCGAGATCACGCCCGGCGACGATTTCGGCATGATGCGCGAAGTGATGGAGCGGCGGTTCTCGCGGCTGATCAAGGAGAACGGAATTCCCGATCGCAACGCGCCCGACGACCGCGACGAGTTTCCGGCATGGCCGGATCTCCTGCTCATCGACGGCGGACAGGGCCAGCTTTCGGCCGTGCGCAAGATTTTGGTCGATCTTGGCATACAGGAAGCGATGGCGACGATCGGCGTTGCCAAGGGCGTCGACCGGGATGCCGGGCGGGAACGTTTCTTCATTCCGGGCCGCGATCCCTTTTCGCTGCCGATGCGCGATCCGGTGCTCTATTTCGTCCAGCGCCTGCGCGACGAGGCGCACCGCTTCGCGATCGGCTCGCACCGGGCGCGGCGCAAGAAGGAGATGGTGCGCAACCCGCTCGACGAGATCGGAGGCATCGGCCCCGGCCGCAAGCGCGCGCTGCTGCACCATTTCGGCACCGCAAAGGCCGTCAGCCGTGCGGGGATCGAGGATTTGATGTCCGTCTCGGGCATCTCGGCGACCGTTGCCAAGACGATCTACGACCATTTCCACGAAAAGGGATGACGGTCGGCCGTGCTATCGGCTTGACTTGCCCCACCCGTCCCGCGAATTTGCAGCCAGCCCGGACGGTGCAGGTTCGGCGCTCCAGAATAAACGACAGGCTTTCATGTCCAATCGCGCCTTCAATATTCCAAACATCCTGACCTATGCGCGCATATTGGCGGTTCCGCTCGTCGTGCTCTGCTTCGTGCCGGACGACCGCCAACAGGCGACCGATTTCTGGCGCTGGACCGCGGTCACCATCTTCTTCGTCGCCAGCCTCACCGATTTCCTCGACGGCTATCTGGCGCGCATCTGGGACCAGACCTCGAATATCGGCCGAATGCTCGATCCGATCGCCGACAAGCTGCTCGTCGCAGCGGCGCTTCTGCTTCTGGCGGCCGAAGGCACGATCGGCGAGTGGTCGCTTTGGGCCGCCATCATCATCCTGTGCCGCGAAATCCTCGTTTCGGGATTGCGCGAATATCTTGCCGCGCTCAAGGTTTCGGTGCCGGTGACCCAGCTCGCCAAGTGGAAGACCACGATCCAGCTCGTGTCCATCGGCTTTCTTCTGGCCGGCCCCGCTGGAGACAAGGTCCTGCCCTATACGAGCGAAATGGGGCTGGCGCTGCTCTGGATCGCGGCCATGCTGACGCTCTACACCGGCTACGATTATTTTCGCGCCGGCCTGAAGCACGTCATCGAGGACTGAGCATGAAGCTGATCTATTTCGCCTGGGTGCGCGAGCGCATCGGCATTTCCGAAGAAGACGTCGACCTGCCCGGCGACGTGAAGACGGCGGGCGATCTTCTCGCGTGGCTGCGCGAGCGCGGGGACGGCTATGCCGAAGCGCTGCAGAACCCGAAAGTCATTCGCGTCGCGATCAACCAGGAGCATGTCGACCACCGCGAACCCATTGCCGGCGCGCGCGAAATCGCGCTCTTTCCGCCGATGACGGGCGGGTGACGACGTGACGGACGCATGCGTCATTCGCGTAGCTGTTCAGTCCGCCGCCTATGATACGGCAGCCGAAATCGATGCGGCGAAGGCGGCGGGCGGAAATGTCGGTGCGGTCGTCACTTTCAGCGGCGTGTGCAGGGACGAAAGCGGGCGGCTCGCCGCACTCGAGCTCGAACATTATCCAGGCATGGCTGAGGGCGAGATCCGGCGCATCGCGGCGCAGGCTGCCGAACGCTGGCCCGTCACCAGCCTGACCGTGATCCATCGTCACGGCAAGCTCACGCCCGGAGAGGACATCGTCCTCGTCGTCGCCGCTTCGATCCACCGCCAGGCGGCATTCGAGGCGGCCTCGTTTCTGATGGATTTCCTCAAGACCAGCGCCCCATTCTGGAAGAAGGAACATCTGGTCGACGGCACGTCGGGGGAATGGGTCGAGGCGAAGGATGCCGACGACGACGCTGCCGCGCGCTGGTGAGCAAATCCCCAGCCAACCGGCCCGGCCAAAATCTCCATGTTAGGCATTTGGTAGCCGCCATCGGCTAGGCTCCGATCCTTGCAATGCGGGCGGGCGGACATGCTGGAGACGGTGGCGGAAATTCAAGGCTGGCTGGACGGGGCGATGCTTGCCGTGGTGGCGTGTTCGGTCGCAGGCGCCGTCTACTTCCAGCGCCGTCACGCAGCCGTCGCCGACGAACTTTCGCGCAGCCGCTTTCTGTTCGAGAACCTTGCCGAAGGCGTCTACCGGGCCCTGCCCGACGGTCGGCACATCCGTACCAACACGGCGATGGCGCGGCTTCAGGGCTACGCCAGTTCCCAAGCGGTAATGCACGCCTCTCCTCGCCCTTCTGTCGAATGCTATGTTGACCCGACGCGCGGCGCGCAGTTTCGCGAACTGCTTTTCCGGGACGGCACCGTCACCGACTTCGTGTCGCAGGCCTATCGGCACCGCACCGGCGAGCGCATCTGGATTTCCGAATCGGCACGCCTGATCCGCCATCGCCGGACGGGCGCTCCCCTCTGCTATGAAGGCACGGTGCGCGACGTCACCGAAACGATGCAGCGCCTGAACCTGGAAGAGCGCTTCACGAAGCTGACGAGCCACCTGCCGGGCGGACTGTTCCAGTTCAAACGAGGGCACGACGGCAGCTTCGACGTCGCCTACATTTCGGACGGGTTCGTCTCGATGACGGGTCTGTCGTTCGAGCGCGGCTATCCCTCCCCGCATCGCTTCTTCGAGATCGTGTTGGAGAAGGACCGGCCGCCCTTCTTGGAAAGCTTCCACCGAGCCCGCAAGGGCGGTCGTCCGTGGGAACATGAATTCCGGATCAAGCATGGCGAGGCGTTTCGCTGGCTGCGCGTCCTCGCAACGCCGGAGCCGGTTGCCGACGGCATCATGTGGCACGGATACGTGACCGACATCTCGCTGCGCAAGGCGCAGGAAATGGAGATCCGCCGGCTCGCCTATCGCGATCCGCTGACCGATCTGGCAAACCGCCGCGCGCTGATCTACGACACCCGCAAGGCGCTTCAAGCCTGCCGTCGCGACGGCAATTGCGGTGCGCTGATCTATGTCGACCTCGACAATTTCAAGGGGCTGAACGACAGGCACGGCCATGAGGCGGGGGATCGATATCTCAAGCAGGTCGCCGAGCGCCTGACCGCCGTGGTCGGCGTTGCAGGCTACGTGGCACGGATCGGCGGCGACGAGTTCGTTGCCCTCCTGCCCGCCGAAGCCGAGGACCGGACGCGTGCACTGACGGATACCCTCTCCCTCGCCGAGCGGATGGCCGCGGAAATGGCCCGTCCCTTCCAGATCGGCGCCATCGCGCACCAGGCTTCGGCAAGCGTGGGTGTCGCCATGTTCGACGGCACCGAAACGTCCGTCGATGTGCTCCTGAAGGAAGCGGACCAGGCGATGTACGACATCAAGGCGGCAGGTGGAAACGGCGTCGGCGTCACCGATGCGCGCCGGTTGCAGGCGCTCGGCACGCAGATGCGCGATCATGCGGGTGAGCGCGACTCTCGGCTCCGCGCATAAAAAAAGCCGCGGCATCGACCGCGGCTTTTCCTGCGATTTCAATTGTTTCGAAGCTTCAGCGTCGAAACTGAATCAGCCGACGATCTCGGTGTCGGAGAACCAGTAGCGGATTTCCTGAGCGGCCGTTTCCGGCGCATCCGAACCGTGGACCGAGTTTTCGCCGATCGACAGCGCGTGAACCTTGCGGATCGTGCCCTCATCGGCATTGGCCGGATTGGTCGCGCCCATCACTTCACGGTTCTTCAGGATGGCGCCTTCGCCTTCGAGAACCTGAACGACGGTCGGGCCGGACGTCATAGTGTCGACCAGTTCGCCGAAGAACGGACGATCCTTGTGGACCGCGTAGAAGCCTTCGGCTTCGCGGCGGCTCATCCAGACGCGGCGCGAGGCGACGACGCTGAGGCCGGCATCCTCGAGCATCTTGGTGATGGCGCCGGTCAGGTTGCGCTTGGTCGCGTCCGGCTTGATCATGGAAAAGGTGCGTTCGATCGCCATGTCGGGTCTTCCTCAATTCTTTGGGGGAGTGATTGGATGCGCGTCTATACCCACCTCGCCCCGTGATGTGAAGTCCCGCCGGCGGCCTATGCGGCGGCGGGAACCGAACGGCCCAGACCGGAGTGAAGATCGAGGCAGCGGTCGAGCCACGCCCTAACGGGATCTTCGTTCTCAAGGAACTCGTAATCGGAGATGACGCGGACCCACTGGAACGCGCTCGCCACGATGTAATCCGCGAAGAGCGGGCTTTCGCCGCCGAGAAAGGGCTGGAACGTCAGGGTCGAGCGCAATGGCTCCAGGCTTGCGCGGAATGCGGGACGGCGCTCGTCGCGTGTTAAGGGGATGTCTTCGAGCCGCTTGCCGAAACGCGCCTCGCGCGTCGTGCGGAAATGCGCCTGATCCTCAGGTTGAAGCCGGTCGTGAATGTCCATGAGTGCGGCCTGCGCGAGATAAGGATGCAGGGTGACAAGCGCCCAGCGCTCGATGAAGCGCGCGGAGGCTTCACCGCCCGCGCCGCCGAAGAGGGTCGGCCGGTCGGGATAGCGTCGCTCCAGATCGAGCGCGATCTCGAAGGAATCGCCGACCGTGCGCTCGCCCTCGCGGATGACCGGAACCGTCTTGTGCCTGCCGCCCTCGACACCGGCCACGGCCGTGAAGGGCGTCGGAACACGCTCGAAGGCGAGGCCCTTGTGCGCAAGCGCGAAGGCGACCTTCCAGCAATGCGGGCTGAACGGACGGGTCGGGTCCGAGCCGACGAGATCATAAAGCAGAACGGTCATTGCTGTGCGGCCTCCCGGGCGTGTAAGCGTTACGCAAATCTATGCCCGCGACCACGACGAATGAAAACCCGATGAAGCAGCATTTCTCCATGTTCGCCGCCTATAATGCCTGGGCCAACCGGTTGATCTACGATGCTGCCACCAGGGCCGGTGACGACGCACTTTGGGCAGACCTCGGCCTTGCCTTCACCTCGCTCGGCGGCACGCTCAATCACGTCCTCGTCGCCGACGGGATCTGGATGAAGCGGTTTACCGGCGAAGGCGCGGCGGCAAAGCGGCTCGACGCGATCCTGTTTCGCGACATTGGCCCACTCTGGGATGCCCGCGAGGCCGAGGACGAGCGCATCTTGCGCTATGTCGCCGACCTGACCGACGACGATCTGGGTGGCCGCTTTTCCTATACGACCACGACCGACATGCGCACGATCTCGCAGCGCCTTGCGCCCGCGCTCGCCCACTTCTTCAACCACCAGACGCATCATCGCGGCCAGGCGCATGCCGCCCTCACCCGGCTTGCCGGTGAAGCTCCGTCGCTCGACCTCGCCTATTTCCAGCGTTCCGAAGGCGGGCGCAGCTTCGCCTAGGGCGGCAAGGACGTGCGCTTCGGGCGCTTGCCTGCGAATCACGCGCCTGAGCTGAAGAAACTGCGCGTTGCATCAATACTCGTTTAGCGGGCATCGATCTCCCGTATAACGTGCATCCGACTCCCGTATAGCGCGAATTCGGGCCGAATCGAGACAGTTCAGATTACGCTCGAATTTTATCATGATCCGTATAGTATATCTATATAACGCACTATATTTCTTTCATGATATTACTGTGAATTGAAGAAACCTTCCTCTGGGTAATCCGTATTGTTGCATGGTCGGTACCCTTCCGATCGCAACAATGGGAAGAGGAGAAGACGATGAACTTCAATTTCAGGAAAACAGCGCTGGCACTTGCGACCGGAACTGCTCTGGCATTGGCGAGCGCAGCGCATGCGCAGATCGGCGCCGGAGTGGGCGTGGGCATCGGCGGTGTCGATGCCGGCGTCGGCGCATCGGTCGGCAGTGATGGCATCGGCGCAGGTGTGGGCGCCTCCGTCGGTGGCTCGGATGGCGTCGGTGTGGGTGCCGGCGCGTCCGTCGGCGGCGGCTCTGGCGTCGATGCGGGCGCAGGCGCCAGCGTCGGCGGCTCGGATGGCGTCGGGGTCGGGGCCGGTGCGTCCGTCGGTGGCGGTTCGGGTGTCGATGCGGGTGCAGGCGTCGGCATCGGTGGCTCGGGCGGCGTAAATGCCGGCGTGGGCGTTGGCATTGGCGGTGGTTCTGGCATCGATGCCGGCGTCGGAGCCAATGTCGGCGGGCCCGGCGGCGTCGATGTCGGGCTGGGCATCGGCATTGGTGGCGGCGGTACGGGTGGTGGTCCCGGCGGACCCGGCGGGCCTGGTGGCCCCGGCGATCCGGGCGGCAATGGCGGCTCCGGCCCAGGGACCGGGCCCGGCACCGATGACACCGAAACCGGCAGTGTCTCCCCCGGCCTCGGCAGCATGAATTCGGCGGAGATCGCGCGGCTCAGCCGCCGCTGCGTCGACGTGCTGGCATCGCCAGGCGTCTACGACCGTGCGCTGGTCGACCTGTGCAACATGGTTCAGACGGCGACGCGTTAATTTTCCAGGCGGGCCTAGGATCGCCCGGATCAAGTCTCAGAGGGCGCCGGTGCGAGCCGGCGCCCATTTCGTCAGTTCACGGCAAGCGGGCCGCGCGGCATTTCGCGGGCGGCGGGCGCTGGAGCGAAGACGATGAAGGCGAAGATCGCCACGCCGAGAAACGCGATCAGCGACGAGATCGCCACGAACGGCTCGGCGCCGGCATTGCCCTGCAGCAGCAGATAAAGCGACGGCACCATGACGACGACGCCGAGCGTGTAGACGCCGAACTGGATCATGGCGAGGCGCTGGGCCGCCTTCTCCTTGTTGAGCGCGTAGTATGTGCCGAACAGCGCGCTCGTCACCCAGCCCAGAAGATTGGTATGCGCATGTGCGCCGATGACGTTGTGATTGCCGGAGATCGACATCTGCAGTCCCATGCCGATGCCGACCAATAGAAACAGAATTGCAGCCTTGAAGAAGAGTTGCGAAACCTGTGGCATTGCCGTTCACCCCTCGATGATTGTTTTCGCCGTCTTGGCGGCAGCCGATTATAACATGTTCGTGATCGACGGGTCAGGCACCGCATCGATCTAGCTCGCGAACTGCGCCCCCTTGCGCGCGATGCGGCGGCAGTCCAAACAGCGCAGCATCATGCTGGTTCTCGACGACATCTCCCTGCGCATCGCCGGTCGGCTCCTGATCGACCGCGCGACGCTGTCCCTCCCCGCAGGCGCCAAGGCCGGCCTCGTCGGCCGCAACGGCACCGGCAAGACGACGCTGTTCAAGGCGATCACCGGCGAAATGCCGACCGAAAGCGGGTCGATCAACCTGCCGCGGAACACGCGGATCGGCCAGGTGGCGCAGGAAGCGCCGGGGACGGAAGAATCGCTGATCTCGATCGTGCTCAAGGCCGACACGGAGCGCGCATCGCTGCTTCACGAGGCCGAAAGCGCGCACGATCCGCACCGGATCGCCGAAATCCAGATGCGGCTGGCGGACATCGACGCCCATTCGGCCGAGGCGCGGGCGGCGACGATTCTTGCCGGGCTCGGCTTCGACGAGGCCGCGCAACAGCGGCCGGCCTCCTCCTTTTCGGGCGGCTGGCGAATGCGCGTCGCGCTCGCCTCGGTGCTGTTCGCCGAACCCGATCTGCTGCTTCTCGACGAACCGACCAACTATCTCGACCTCGAAGGCACGCTCTGGCTCGAGACCTACCTATCGCGCTATCCGCACACCGTTTTGCTGATCAGCCACGACCGCGACCTGCTCAACCGCGCGGTTTCCTCGATCGTGCATCTGGAAAACAAGAAGCTGACCTTCTGGCGCGGCGGCTACGACCAGTTTTCGCGGCAATATGCCGAACAGGCCGAATTGCAGCAGAAGTCCATCGTCAAGCAGGAAGCCCATCGCAAACACATGGAAGCCTTCGTCGAGCGCTTCCGCTACAAGGCGTCGAAGGCGCGGCAGGCGCAATCGCGGCTGAAGGCGCTGGAGAAGCTGAAGCCGATCGACAGCTTCATGGGCGAAAGCGTGCGGCCGTTCACCTTCACCGAGCCGACGAAGACGGTGGCCGCGCCCATCATCGCGATTTCGGGCGGATCGGTCGGCTATACGCCGGGCAAGACTGTCCTGTCGCGCATGTCGCTCCGCATCGACGATGACGACCGCATCGCGCTTCTGGGTGCCAATGGCAACGGAAAGTCGACCTTTGCCAAGCTGCTCTCGGGCCGGCTGCAACTCGATTCAGGCACGATGACCATCGCGCCCGGCCTCAAGGTCGCGATCTTTGCCCAGCACCAGCTCGACGATCTGCGGCCGGAGGAAAATGCCATCGAGCATGTTCGCCGTCTGATGCCGGATGCGCCCGAGGCCAAGGTGCGCGCGCGGGTCGCCCAGATGGGTCTCGTGACAGAGAAAATGCTGACGCCCGCCAAGGATTTGTCGGGTGGCGAGAAGGCGCGGCTCCTGATGGGGATCGCGGCCTTCGACGGCCCGAACCTGCTCATCCTCGACGAGCCGACCAACCATCTCGACATCGACAGCCGCGAAGCGTTGATCCACGCGCTCAACGATTATTCGGGCGCCGTGATAGTCATCAGCCACGATCGGCATTTGATCGAGGCGTCGGCCGACCGGCTCTGGCTCGTCAAGGACGGCCAGGTGGGACCCTTCGACGGCGACATGGCCGACTACCGGCAGGTGGTGACGGGCGGTGCCTCCGACCGGCGCGAAAAGCGCGAAACGGACAAGGCCTCGAAGGCGGACAAGCGCCGCGAAGCGGCCCAGAAGCGCGCAGCGCTGGAACCGCTCGCCAAGCAGATCAAGGCGACGGAAGGCCTGATCGAGCGCACGCGCAAGCGCATCGACACGCTCGACACGGAACTGGCCGTGCCGACGCTATACGAGCGCGATCCGGGCAAGGCGGCGAAACTGGCCAAGGAGCGCTCCGACAATGTCGCAGCACTCGAGCGGCACGAGGAAATCTGGCTGAACCTTTCGACCGAATACGAAGAGGGAATATCGGCCGCCTGAACTATGGGCAGCGGACCAGACGCTCGTCGTTGCGTTCGGTTCGATCGATATAGTTGAGTTCGAGCTTTTCCTCGTTCGGCACGAAGCGCACGCGCTCGGTGACGTCCTCTGCACCGTTCGAACCGGTGCATTCGAGCGTGACCAGCCATCCCTCCCCGTTCACCTCGGGTGTGGTCATGGTGCAGGCGTAGTTGCGGGAGTCGAGCTTCTGCTCGACGATCGTGATGACACGGCTTGCGCCATCCGCCGAGCAAAAGGCCGGGTCCAGCGCCCAACGTCCATAGATGTGGCCGACGCCCGGCTGGGTCTGGACGACCGGGGCCGCGGCTTCCGCTGTCTGTGCGATCGGCGCTTCGCTGCCGCAGCCGGCAAGGGCGGCGGCGCAAGCGATCAAGGCAAGTGAAGGTAAAGTTCTATTCATGACCGCCAGAACTCTTGATCAGGCCTTGCGTTCCCAGCGGCGATCCGAGGATTGCTGCCAATAGGTGACGGTGTGACTTTCTTGCCGCAGTTGTTTCCAGCTCTCGCGCGCCTTGCGAAGCTGCTCGTCGTCATGGCCGTCAAACATGAAGACCGCGCGCTCGTATGCGGCCAGGTCGGGTGCGTCGGCACCATCGACCAGAAACCGGATCTGCGCGCCGTTCTCGTTCCCCTGCCCGGTCGTCAGCAGAACCGGGTTTTCCGAAGCGTGGGGTTCGGCATCGGTGCCATGCGCTAGGAACGAATCGTCGCGAAAGGTCCACAAGGCGGCGTCGAGCGCATCCCGGCGCTCCTCGCCCCCTGCCTGGACGACCGCCTTCCAGCCCCGGTCGACCGATTTTTCGAGGAGCGCCGGCAGCGCCTCCTCGAGTGTCGATTCGGTCAGGTGATAGAACAGGATTTCCGTCAAACGCGCCTCAGCCTTCGTAGTGATCGCGCACGAGACGGTCGAGAAGGCGCACGCCGTAGCCCGACGCCCAGGTCTGGCTGATCTCGTTGGTGGGCGAGCCCATGGCGGTGCCTGCGACGTCGAGATGCGCCCAGGGTGTGTCCTTGACGAAACGCTGCAGGAACTGGGCGGCGGTGATCGCGCCGGCATGGCGTCCGCCGATGTTCTTCATGTCGGCGTTCTTGGAATCGATGAGCTTGTCGTAGTCGGGACCCATCGGCATGCGCCAGACCTTCTCGCCCGTTGCCTGGCCCGCCTCGAAGAGACGGCCGGCGAGTTCGTCATTGTTGGAGAAGAGGCCCGCATGGTGCTGCCCGAGCGCGATCAGGATCGCGCCCGTCAGCGTCGCCAGATTGATCATGAAGCGCGGCTCGAAGCGGTCGTTGCAATACCAAAGCGCATCCGCCAGCACGAGGCGGCCTTCGGCGTCGGTGTTGAGGACCTCGATCGTCTGGCCGGACATGGAGGTCACGATGTCGCCGGGACGCTGCGCCTTGCCGTCGAGCATGTTCTCGACGAGGCCGATGATGCCGACGACATTGGCCTTGGCCTTGCGGGCAGCGAGCGCGTGCATGAGGCCGGTGACGGCGGCCGCGCCACCCATGTCGCCCTTCATGTCCTCCATGCCGGCGGCCGGCTTGATGGAGATGCCGCCCGAATCGAACACCACGCCCTTGCCGACGAAGGCGACGGGCTTGTCCTTGGCCTTGCCGCCATTCCACTTCATGACGACCATACGCGCCGGACGCTCCGAGCCCTGCGCGACGCCGAGCAGCGCGCCCATGCCGAGCTTTTCCATGTCCGCATCGTGAAGGATTTCGACTTCGACGCCGAGCGACTCCAGTTCCTTGGCCTTGGCGGCAAATTCCAGCGGGCCGAGGATGTTGGCGGGCTCGTTGACGAGATCGCGGGCCAGGAGCACACCGCCGGCGATGCCCTCCAGTTCGGCGAACTTCTTCTTCGCCCCTGCGGGATCGGCGCAGGCGACGACGAAGGCGGTTTCCTTGTCGCCATCGCCGTTGGCGTCATCCTTGCGCGTCTTGTATTTGTCGAACGTGTAGGCGCGCAAAAGAATGCCCATGGCAAGCTGCGCGGCCTCGGTGGACGACGCCTCGGCGCCGGCGACATCAAGGATCACCGTCACTTTCTTCGCCTTGCGGGCCGCGGTCTGCACCGCGCCGCCGACCTTCAGCCAGGCCTGTTCGTCGAGCGCCGACGGCTTGCCGATGCCGAGCACGACCAGCCTGTCGAGCGCGGTTCCGTGCGGCGCGAGGATGTCGGCCGAGGTGCCCATCTTGCCCTTGAACGAAGCGGCTTCCACCGCGCGGGGGAGAACGCCCTGCGGGTCATGTCCCGCCGCCGAGGCAGCCAGCCCGGTTTCCTCGCCGCTCAAGAGCACCAGAACGCCTTCTGAGATGGATGACGGCTTGGCAAAGCTGATGGCTGGGGTGCGGGACATTGGCTATCCTTGTGCGAAGGGATGGAAGGCGAGGTCGTTGCCTTTGCGGTAGAGAATCGGGCACCGCATTTCAAGAAAAGACAGGTGGGCCAGGTCGAAAGAGGTCGTCAACCAAACGTTAACCATGCGTGTTTGGCATTTGTTTGCCAAGGAGGCCGATTGTATGTTCCACGGATCGGGTTGCGTCGGCAAAGCGACGCAGCGGCAGCAGCATGCGCCGTAGACTTGCCCCAATGAACGGATCAATCAGCTCGCATGAGAGTGCTCGAAACCTATATCATGCGGCGCACCTTCGCGATTTTCGCGGTGACGCTGCTATGGGTTCTGGCCATTGTATGGACGACGCAGGTCCTCACCCGCATCAACATCGTCACCAGCAGCGGACAGTCCGCCGCAACCTTCTTCGAGATCGCCGCGCTGGTTCTGCCCGCCGTCATCCCGATCGTGATTCCGTTCGCGCTCGGAATCGCCGTCGCGCAGACGCTGAGCTCCATGAACACCGATTCGGAGCTGATCGTGATCACCGCCTCGGGCAGCCCGAAGACGACGGTGGTCCGACCGATCCTGCTGATCGCGGCCCTCGCCTCCGTCGCCTCCTTCGCCATCGAAAACGGGGTCGAGCCGTTCGCCCGCGAAAGGCTTCGCGCCCTCGTCTCCGAAGCGCGCGCCGATTTGATCACCTCGGTCGTTCAGGAAGGCACGTTCCAGACGATCGATGACGGTCTCGTCATCCAGATCAGCGAAAGGCTGCCCGATGGCCGCTTTGCCGGCATCTTCCTCGCCGATACGCGCGAGGAGGAGACCGAGCTGATCTACTACGCCGACACCGGCGCGACGATCGAACTCAATGGCGAGCACGTTCTGGTGATGCAGGACGGCGTCGTCCATCGGCGCAACGCGACCGGCAACGTCTCGATCATCCGCTACCAGTCCTATGCGTTCGACCTGGCCGAATTCGCGCCGGCAACCTCTCAGATCAACTATCTGCCCAAGGACCGGACGCTCGGGTTCCTGATGAATCCGGACCCAGCCGACCCAGTCTTCCAGAGCGCGCCGCTTGCCTTTGCGGCCGAGTTGCACCGGCGGCTGACAGACTGGGTCTATCCGCTGGTATTCGCCCTGGTGGGCCTGGCGGTTGCCGGCGATTCGCGATCCTTCCGTGAATCACGCATCCATCCACTGATCACGACCATGCTGATCGCGCTTTTCATCCGGTGGGAAGGCTTCATCGTCGGCAATGCCGCGGCCGACAGTCCTGCCGTCATTCCGGCCCTGTATGCGGTGCCGCTGATGGCGATGGCCGTGTGCATCTGGGTGATCGCGGCAAACAAGCGGCTCGAAATCCCGACCCGCTGGACCGAACGCATGCAGGAGTTCTGGACCCGCCAGGCGTCGCGGTCGATTTTTCGCCGCCGCTCCGCCTCGGAGGGCAAGTCATGATCGGACGTACCCTCGGCGCCTATTTCATGCGGCGCTACCTGATCATCACCTTCTGGTTCTTCACCGGTATCTTTGGCCTCATCTTCATCGTCAACTTCACCGAAGTCTCGCGCCGGGTCGGCGACCTGCCGGACTATTCGCTGTGGTGGGGTGTTACTTTCGCTGCCCTGCAGACGCCGTTCATCATGCAGCAGGCGGTGCCGTTCATCGCGCTCGTCTCGGGAATCGCGACGCTGATCTCGCTCAACCGCAAATATGAGCTCGTCGTGGCGCGGGCCGCCGGAATCTCGGCCTGGCAGTTTCTGTTGCCGATCTGCATCGGCGCGCTTCTCTTCGGCTTCGCCGCGCTTTTCGTCCTCAACCCCCTCGCCTCGTTCGGCTACGAGCGCACGCAGTTTCTCGAGGCCGACATTCGCGGCGGCAACAACACGCCGGTGGCCGGCGGCGAAGCGCCGTGGATCAAGCAGCGCTTCGGACAGACCGAAACCTATATCGGCGCGGCCGGCGTCCTCGACGAAGGGCTGCAGCTCGTCGGCGCGACCTTCATCGTCATCGGCGCCGACATGGACGCGATGGAACGGTTCGATGCGCAGCGGGCATTCCTGCGCGCCGGCGAATGGCAGCTCGAAAACGCCCGTCGCACCACTCGCGGCAATCCGCCGGAACTCATGGAAACGGTCTCGATACCGACCAACCTGACGCCCGAATTCGTGCTCGAACGCCTGGCAAGCCCGGAGACGATCCCGATCTTCCAACTGCCGCGCAAGATTGCTGCGGCACGCTCGTTCGGGCTGCCGGCAAACAATTTCGCCATGCACATGCACTCGATGCTGGCCATGCCGGCGCTGCTCGTCGCGATGACGCTTATCGCCGCGACAGTGTCCATGCGTTTTGCCAGAATGGGACAATCATCCGCCATGATTCTGGGTGGCGTGATGGCGGGGTTTCTGCTTTATGTCGTGACGGTTCTGGTCAAGGCGTTCGGGAGCGCCGGATTCGTGCCGCCTGTCGCCGCCGCTTGGTTTCCGGTCGTCGTCGCAGGCTTTTTCGGGGTGACTTTCTTGCTGTACAGAGAGGACGGTTAGTGAGGGGCGTGCTTTCCGGCCTGAGCAGAGCGGTTCGAGCCCGGCGCCTTCTGGGTGCGACGGCGCTCGCCGGCGTCCTCGCCGCGACCGGTTCGATCGTCGCGTTGCAGCCCGTCATCGCGCAGAGCATCGATCTGTCCGCGCAGACCGATCCCAATGCCGACATGCTGCTCGAGGCCGACACGCTGGTCTACGACAACGACCGCAACCGCATCACCGCCCTCGGCTCCGTCCAGATCGACTATGACGGCAATCGCCTCGTGGCGCAGCGCGTCACCTATGACCGCGCGACATCGCGGCTGATCGCGAGCGGAGGCGTCGAGATCATCGACCCTGACGGCACGCGCTTCCAGGCCGACGAGATCGACGTCACCGACGATTTCGCGGACGCCTTCGTGCGCACGCTGCGCGTGGAGACGCCGGACCGCGTCTATTTCGGCGCCGACAGCGCGGAACGGCGCGGCGGTGCGGTGACCGAGTTCGAGCGCGGCGTCTACACCGCGTGCGAGCCGTGCGAGGAGAACCCCGACAAGCCGCCGGTCTGGAACATCAAGGCGCAGAAGATCATCTGGAACGGCGAGACCAAGACCGTGCGCTTCGAGCGCGCGCGGTTCGAGTTCCTCGGCGTGCCCCTCGCCTGGGTGCCGGCGTTCGAGATCGCCGATCCGACGGTCAAGCGCAAAAGCGGCTTCCTTTTCCCCACCTTCGGCAGCTCGGACAATCTCGGCACCTTCATCAACGTGCCGTATTATTTCGCGCTTTCGCCGACTTACGACCTGACGGTCACGGCGGGCGGATATACGCAGCAGGGCTTCCTCGGGCAGGCCGAATGGCGCCAGCGCTTCGACAATGGCGAATACAATCTGCGGATCGCCGGGATTTCGCAGCGCGACCCCGACACGTTCGGCTCGCGCACGGTCGACGGCAACGAAACCGGGCGCGCCCTCATAGCCTCGCGCGGCGACTTCACGATCAATCCGCGCTGGCGCTTCGGCTGGGACGTCCTGGCTCAGACCGACAAGAATTTCGGCTATACCTACGATATCGAGCAGGCGAACGACTACGATCAGGTCTCGCAGGTCTATCTCACCGGCCTCGACGGTCGCAATTTCTTCGACCTGCGCGCCTATCATTTCAGCAAGCAGGAAACCGCCCTCGATTTCATCACGGACGAAAGCGGCACCCGTGAACTGAACCCCAGCGCATCGTCGCCTCTCCAGCCGTTCGTCCTGCCCTCATTCGACTACAGCGTGACGCCAGACACGCCGATCGCCGGTGGTGAGCTGACGATCGACGTCAACAGCCAGGCCCTCTGGCGCGATCGTTTCGATGGTCGCGGCTTCGCGACGCAATCCTCATCGCCGACGGGCCGCGGGATTGACGGCGGGTCCGGGCGCCTGACCGCCGAAGCGGAATGGAAGCGGACCTTCATCACCGGCGGCGGACTCCTGATCACGCCCTCGCTCCACGCACGACAGGACGCGATCGGCGTGCAATTCGGCGACGGCGCACTTTCCGACGCGGGTATTGCCAGCGTCGCCAGTGCGCAGGGCGTGGCCGCGGACATCCGCTCGGCCTACTACCGCTCGATGGCGACGGCAGGCCTCGAGGCACGCTGGCCGATCCTGTTCTCCACGTCCAGCTCGACGCATGTCTTCGAGCCGATGGGGCAGATCTTCGCCCGGCCCGACGAGCCCTATGGCGGCCGGCTGGGTATTCCGAACGAGGACGCGCAGAGCCTCGTCTTCGACGCGGCCACGCTTTTCGAGCGGGACAAATTCTCCGGCTACGACCGGATCGAAGGCGGCACCCGCGCCAATGTCGGTATCCGCTATACGGGCGAACTCGGTCGCGGCTGGGGCGTCAACGCGATCGTCGGCCAGTCCTATCATCTGGCCGGCACGAACTCCTACGCTTCGCCCGACCTCGTCTATGCCGGCGCCTATTCCGGCCTTGAGGAAGACGTTTCGGACTATGTCGGCATGGTCGGCCTGAACACGCCAGTCGGCGTCTCCCTGGCAGCGGGCGCACGGCTCGACAAGGACGATCTCGAAGTCCGTCGCACCGATGTCGCGGCGAGCTACGCGACGCAGGCCGTTTCGCTTTCGACCCAGTATTCGTTCATCGAAGCCCAGCCCGACTACGGCTTCGCCGACGATCGCCATGAAGTCCGTGTCGGCGCATCGGCGCAGGTGCACGAATACTGGCGTGTTTTCGGTAACGCCACTTTCGACCTGAACACGAGCAACCTCGTTCAGCGCCGGATCGGCTTTGCCTATGACGATGATTGCTTCGGCATCAATTTCACGGCATCGGAGACACGCGGCAACGTCAGCAACGAAGTGCTCTCGCGCGACTTCGGCATCAACATCTCGCTGCGTACGCTGGGCGATTTCGGCCAGTCGACCAGCGGCAACTCGACCACCTTCTAGCCAAGGCACAGTGCGGCTACGTCAGGCGTTGACATCGTTTTGCCCAAGATGCACTTCAGGGGCTTGCCATTCGCAACAACGCTTGCGCCCCGGATCAGGAGGCTAGACGCATGAAGACATTGCTGCTCTCGGCCAGCATCGCCCTCGCCCTCGGCTTCGCGGCCCTGCCCGAACCGGCATTCGCGCAGACGAGCGAAGTGCGCTACGTCGTCAACAACACGCCGATCACGAGCTACGACATCCAGCGACGCGCCGCATTCCTGCAGTTGCAGCGTCGCGGCGGCGGCCAGCAGGCGGCGGCGGACGAGTTGATCGAGCAGGCCTTGCGCCGCAACGAGGTTCGCCGCCTCAACATCAACATCTCCGACGACGACGTCGCGCAGGCCTATCAGCGCTTCGCCAGTTCCAACAACATGTCCCCCGCCCAGATGGACCAGGTCATGTCGCAGACAGGCGTGACCAAGCAGCATTTCCTCGAATTCATTCGCTCGCAGATGGGCTGGAGCCAGGCGCTCGCCGCACGCGCCCGCCACGATCAGGGCAGCCGCGTCAGCGAGCAGGACGCCGTGCAGCGGATGCTTCAGCAGGGCGGCGAGAAGCCGGTGGCGACAGAATACATGCTGCAGCAGGTCATCTTCGTCGTGCCCGCCGCAGAGCGCGGTGCCCGGCTTGCGACGCGCCGGCGCGAAGCCGAGGCCATGCGCGCCCGCTTCCAGGGCTGCGAATCGACCGTTCAGTTCGCAAGAGGCCTCATCGACGTGACCGTGCGCGATCTCGGCCGTGTGCTCGAACCGCAACTGCCGCCCGAATGGGCCGACCCGATCAAGTCGACCTCCGCCGGCAACGCGACGGTGGTGCGCGACACCGAACGCGGGGTCGAGTTCATCGGCATCTGCAGCGCCCGCCAGGTTTCGGACGATACGGTCGCGCAAGCGGTGTTCGAGGCCGAGAACCTTGGCAACAGCGCGGATTCCGACGATCTGAGCAAGAAGTACACGGCCGAGCTACGCGAACGCGCCCAGATCGTCCAGAGATAAGCCAAGCGCCGGCGCGTCGCGTCGCTGAAAGGTCGTCGTGCCGGCATCTCTCGTCATCACTTGCGGCGATCCGTCCGGGATCGGACCGGAATTGATCCTGAAAGCCTGGAGCGCCCGGCGCGAGCGCCCGGTCGCACCGTTCGCGGTGCTCGCTGATCCGCAACTTCTGCAAAGCCGCATGCGGCTGCTTGGCATCGAGGGCCAGATTGCAAGCATCGACGGCACGCAGCGCAGCTCCGACCTATTCGCCGAAGCCCTGCCGGTCATCCCGCTCTTCAATCGCTTCATCGACCGGCCGGGCGTTCCGGACCGGGCGAATGCGGAGGGCATCATAGAGGCCATCGAACGATCTGTCGAGTTCGTCTCCAACGGCGACGCCCGGGCCATCGTCACCGCGCCGATCTCGAAGAAGCCACTCTACGAAGCCGGCTTCCGCTTTCCAGGCCATACCGAGTATCTCGGCCATCTCGCAGCCGCCCGCTACGGACACCCCGTCCAGCCCGTCATGATGCTGGCCGGTCCGGCGCTTCGCGCGGTGCCGGTAACCATTCACATTCCGCTTGCCGACATTCCGGCCGGCCTGACGCGCGATCTCATCGTCTCGACCTGCCGGATTGTGGCGACCGATCTTCATGCCCGCTTCGGCATTTCCCGGCCGCGCCTTGCCATTGCCGGCCTCAATCCACATGCGGGTGAAGGTGGCGCGATGGGAACCGAGGAAATCGACACGATCGTTCCGGCGATCGAGGATTTGAACGGCGAGGGCATCGATGCCTTCGGGCCCCTGCCCGCCGACACCATGTTCCATGCCCGCGCCCGCGAAAGCTACGACGTGGCGATCTGCATGTATCACGACCAGGCGCTGATACCGGCCAAGGCGCTGGCCTTCGACGAGACGGTCAACGTCACGCTCGGCCTGCCCTTCGTGCGCACCTCGCCCGACCACGGCACCGCGTTCGACATTGCGGGCAAGGGCATTGCGCGCCCCGACAGCCTGCTCGCCGCGATCGACATGGCCGACCGGATGAGCCGTCTGACATGAGCATCGACGGCCTGCCGCCGCTGCGCGACGTGATCGCACGGCACGAATTGCGCGCGAAAAAGTCGCTCGGCCAGAACTTCCTGCTCGACCTCAACATTACCTCGAAAGTGGCGCGCGGCGCCGGCGACCTGACTGGCGCGACCATCATCGAGGTCGGTCCCGGTCCCGGCGGGCTCACGCGCGCACTGCTTCTCAACGGCGCAAAGCATGTCATCGCGATCGAGCGCGACGAGCGCTGCCTTGCCGCGCTGGAGGAAGTCTCCGCACATTATCCCGGCCGGCTCACGGTCATCTCGGGCGATGCGCTGACGACCGACTTCGCCGCGCTCGCCAATGGCCACGAGGATGTGCGGATCGTCGCCAATCTGCCCTACAATATCGGCACCGAACTTCTCGTGCGCTGGCTGTCGGTCGAGCCGTGGCCGCCTTACTGGACGTCGCTGACGCTGATGTTCCAGAAGGAGGTCGCGCAGCGCATCGTCGCGACGCCGGATGACGACGCCTATGGCAGGCTCGCCGTGCTCGCCGGCTGGCGGGCGCATTCAGATATCCTCTTCGACCTGCCGCCCCAGGCCTTTACGCCGCCGCCAAAAGTGACTTCGGCCGTCGTACATCTGGTTCCGCGGGAAAATCCCCTGCCTGTCGAAGGCACCAAGCTCTCGAAAGTTACGGAATTCGCCTTCGGCCAGCGCCGGAAGATGCTGCGCCAGAGCCTGAAACCGCTCGGCGGTGAGGCACTGCTCGCTCGCGTCGGCATCGAGGCGACGCGCCGCGCGGAGACGCTTTCGGTAGCTGAATTCGTGCGGATCGCGCAGGCGATCTGAGCATCTCGTCGCGAGGTCAGATTTTCTCGTCCAGCAGCCCGCTCACGAATTCGAACAGGCCGGGACGCCGGTCGCGGCGCAGGCGCTCCGCCTTCACGATCGCCTCGACGGCATGGAAGGCACGGTCGAGGTCGTCGTTGACGACGACGTAGTCATACTCCCGCCAGTGTTCGATCTCGACGCGCGCATTCTTCAGCCGCGCTTCGATGACATCGGCATTGTCCTCGGCGCGGCGCGTCAGACGGGATTTCAGTTCCCGCATCGACGGCGGCAGGATGAAGATGGAAACGATGTCGCCGCGCATCTTGTCGCGAAGCTGCTGGGCACCCTGCCAGTCGATGTCGAACAGCATGTCGTTGCCGGCCGCCATCGCCTCTTCCGCGGGCTCGCGCGGCGTGGCGTAGAAATTGCCATGAACCTCGGCCCATTCGAGCAGAGCATCATTGTCGCGCAGGATGTCGAACTCGCGCTTGGTTCGGAAATGATAGTGGACGCCTTCGATCTCGCTCGGACGGCGCGGGCGCGTCGTGACGCTGACGGAGAGCTGGAAGCCCTGGTCGCTTTCGAGCAGGTTGCGCGCAATGGTCGACTTTCCCGCGCCCGAAGGCGAGGAGATGACGAGCATCAGGCCGCGTCGACGGATCGCGACGGACGAAGGTTCGTTGTGCATTCCTACTCCAGATTCTGGACCTGTTCGCGGAACTGGTCGATGACCGCCTTCAGTTCCAGCCCGATCGCCGTGATGGCCGCCGCGTTCGACTTGGAGCACAACGTATTCGATTCCCGGTTAAATTCCTGCGAAAGGAAGTCGAGACGCCGGCCAACCGCGCTGGTTCCGGCCAGAAGCGTGCGCGCGGATGCGATATGCGTCCGCAGACGGTCGATTTCCTCGCGGATGTCCGCCTTGGTCGCGAGATAGGCGGCTTCGGCGTTGAGACGCGCCTCGTCGAGCGGCGCGCCGGTTTCGAGCAGCAGCCGCACCTGATCGGCCAGGCGCGCACGGATCGCGGCGGGATCGCGGGACGGATCGGCCGCGGCGCGCTCGGTCAGGCTTTCGATCCGGTCGATCTGGTCGAGCATGATCGCCTTCAGCGCCTGCCCCTCCTCGCGCCGCGCCTCGGTCAGCCCGGCCAGCGCTTCGCCGAGGACGGTGAGAACGGCCGCGTCGCGGGCGGCGCGCGCATCGTCATCGAGAATGCTCTCCTGCAACTCGATGACGCCGCGCAAGGCCAGAAGGCCGTCGGCACGGGCCGGAGCGATGCCGAAATCCTGTTCGAGGCGCTGGGCCAGTGTGGCAAGTTCGACCAGCAAGGTCTCGTTGACCGTGACGGCCGTCGATGCGCTCGAGAGACGGGCGACGGTCAAGTTGGCGTAGATGTTTCCGCGCTGGAACGTCTTCTGCAGCGCCTGGCGCGCGGGCTGCTCGATGCTTTCGAAGCCCGGCGGCAGGCGCAGGCGCGCGTCGAGCCCCTTGCCGTTGACGGATTTCAGCTCCCAGACGATCCGGTCGTCGCCGGCCTGTCCCGATGCGCGGGCGAAGCCCGTCATGCTCTCGATGGTCATCACGTCCCCAATTCGCGCCCGCTATTCGTCCTCGACGACCTCGTCCGCAAGAACGGCGTCGTCATCGGTCGGGGCAGCACCCGCTTCGCGGCGCTCGCGTTCGATCTGGCGCCAGCGGGCGACGTTGCGGTTGTGCTCGTCCAGCGTCTGCGCGAAGGCGTGACCACCGCTGCCGTCGGCGACGAAGTAGAGGTCGTCAGTCTGCGACGGGTTCGCGACCGCCTCCAGCGATGCACGGCCCGGAATGGCGATCGGTGCGGGCGGCAGGCCGGCGATGCGATAGGTGTTGTAAGGCGTGTCGCTCTCGATGTCGGAACGGTAGATCGGACGGTCGGACGGCTTACCCTCGCCGCCGAAGATTCCGTAGAGAAAGGTCGGGTCCGACTGGAGGCGCATGCCCTGGTTGAGACGGTTGATGAAGACCGACGCGACATGCGGACGCTCGTCGGCGCGGCCGGTTTCCTTCTCGACGATCGAGGCCAGCGTGACGAATTCCTCGATCGTGTCGATCGGCAGATCGTCGTCCCGGCGGGCCCAGATTTCCTCGATCATGCGCTGCTGGTCGGACGACAGGCGGCTGATCAGTTCCTGCCGGTTCATGCCGCGGGTGAAGCGGATCGTGTCGGCGGCGATCGAGCCTTCAGGCGGCAGGTCCGCCGGCATCTCGCCTTCGAGTTCTTCCATCGCCGCGATGCGGGCGAAAGCCTGGTGGACGGTGAAGCCTTCCGGGATGGTCAGGGCATGGAGGACGGAGCGGCCGCTCCTCAGAAGTTCCATGATCTCATACATGGAAGCTCCTGCCTTCACTTCATATTCGCCGGCGCGCAGATTGGCGTCGCTGCCATAAGCGCGAAGGCCGAGGCGGAAGATCCGCGCGTCGGAAATCAGCCCTTGGCGCTCCAGCGTCGCGGCGATTTCGGAGGTGCCGGTGTTCGGGCGAATGAGGACGGTCTGCGTCGTCGCCGACGGCCCCGTACCCTCAAACTGCACCTTGCCGTAGTAGACCGCCGCGCCAGCCGCCAGCGTCGCGAAGACGATGCAGGACATGACGAAGTTCATGAAGATGACGAACTGGCTGCGCGACCGGCGAGACCGGCGAGACGGCGGGGGCGTGCCGGCCTGCGGCCGCAACGCCTCGCTTCCCGACTTCGCAACAATGGGCCGCGACGGCATGGGCGGCTGGCCGGGCTGGTTCCCGCCTGCAGGATCAGTGGTCATCTGGCCTCGAACTCTCGAATGCAAATGGAATCGCCACGCAAAGTAGCGGCCAATATGGCAAAATCTTTGCGCGCGCAAAACGCCTGACGGGAGCGATCAGCCGTTATAGCGCTGGAAGACGAGCGATGCGTTGGTGCCGCCGAAGCCGAAGGAGTTCGACAGGGCGACATTGATCTCGCGCTCGCGCGGCTTGTGCGGGACGAGATCGATCTCCGTCTCCTTCGACGGATTGTCGAGATTGAGCGTCGCCGGCGCGATGTTGTCGCGGATGGCGAGGATGGAGAAAATCGCCTCGGCCGCGCCGGCTGCGCCGAGCAGATGGCCGATCGACGATTTGGTCGAGGACATCGAGATTTTCGACGCCGCATCTCCGACCAGGCGCTCGACGGCGCCGAGCTCGATCGTGTCGGCCATGGTCGAGGTGCCGTGCGCGTTGATGTAGTCGACGTCGGACGGCTTCAGCCCGGCGCGCTTCAGCGCCATGGTCATGCAGCGGAATGCGCCGTCGCCGTCTTCCGACGGGGCGGTGATGTGATAGGCGTCGCCCGACAGGCCGTAGCCGACCACTTCCGCATAAATCTTGGCGCCGCGCGCCTTGGCGTGTTCGAGCTCTTCCAGAACGACGACGCCTGCGCCCTCGCCCATGACGAAGCCGTCACGGTCCTTGTCGTAGGGGCGCGAGGCCTTTTGCGGCGTGTCGTTGAAATCGGTCGAGAGGGCCTTGCAGGCCGAGAAGCCGGCGATCGACAGCCGAGTGATCGGCGATTCCGCGCCGCCGGCCAGCATCACGTCCGCGTCGCCGAAGGCGATCAGGCGGGCCGCGTCGCCGATGGCGTGTGCGCCGGTCGAGCAGGCGGTGACGACCGCATGGTTCGGCCCCTTGAGGCCGTGGCGGATAGACACCTGGCCGGAGACCAGGTTGATGATGTTGCCGGGAATGAAGAAGGGCGAGATGCGGCGTGGGCCACGTTCCTGAAGGATCAGCGCGTTTTCCGCGATGCCCTCGATGCCGCCGATGCCCGAGCCGATCATGACGCCGGTGGCATTCTGGTCTTCGGTGCTGGTCGGCTTCCAACCGGAATCGGCAAGTGCGAGTTCGGCCGCGGCGACGCCATAAAGGATGAAGTCGCCGACCTTGCGCTGTTCCTTCGGCTCCATGAACGCGTCAGGATCGAAGGCGCCTTCCTGCGACATGTCGCGCGGGATCGGCATGGCGATCTTGCAGGGCAGATCGCTCGTCTCGAACTGGTCGATGGGCCGCGCAGCGCTTTTGCCGGAAAGAAGCTCTTTCCAGCCATGTTCAACACCGACGCCGAAAGGCGACAGAAGGCCAAGGCCCGTGACGACGACGCGTCTCATTGGCCGTCCTCCCTCAAAATCGTGAACATGTTTCCGCTGCGCGGCAATCGGATCAGGCGGTTGCCTTCTCGATGAACTTGACGGCGTCGCCGACCGTCAGGATCGTCTCGGCGGCATCGTCCGGGATTTCCACGCCGAATTCTTCCTCGAAGGCCATGACGAGTTCGACGGTGTCCAGGCTGTCTGCGCCCAGATCGTCGATGAAGCTCGCGCCTTCCGTGACCTTGTCGGCTTCGACGCCAAGGTGTTCGACGACGATCTTCTTGACCCGTTCTGCGGTATCGCTCATTTCGAAAAACCCTCGAGTTTGTGGTTTGCGTATGGTGTTCGGTCTTCGTTAGCCGCCCGATAGCGGCTAATCAAGCTTTAAGATGCCTTCAAATCCGGCGGGCGGCATACTGTTCCATTGCGGTGGGGAACGAGGTTGCATTGCCCCGTACCGGCGGCAATTGCGGCCCGATTACACGACTTCCGGGCCGGTTCCAAGGCGAAAGCGTACGCTTTTCGGTTGAAAAGAGCCCGCTCGCACCGTTTCCCGCGAAGACGATCAGATCATCGCCATGCCGCCATTGACGTGCAGCGTCTGGCCGGTGACGTAGCCGCCGGCGTCCGAGGCGAGGTAGATGACGGCGGCCGCGATGTCGTCGCCCTTGCCCATCTTCTTCATCGGGATCGCGCCCATGATCGCCTCGCGCTGCTTGTCGTTCAGCTTGTCGGTCATGGCCGATTCGATGAAGCCGGGGGCAACGCAATTGACCGTGACGTTGCGCGTCGCGATCTCCTGCGCCAGCGATTTGGAAAAGCCGATCAGCCCGGCCTTGGAGGCGCAATAGTTCGCCTGGCCCGGATTGCCGGTCACGCCGACGACGGAGGTGATGTTGATGATGCGGCCGGAACGGCGGCGCATCATCGGGTGCGTCAGTTCGCGCGTCAGGCGGAAGACGGCGCCCAGATTGACGTCGAGCACGGAATCCCAGTCCTCGTCCGACATGCGAACGAACAGGCCGTCGCGGGTGATCCCGGCATTGTTGACGAGAATGTCGGCGCCTTCGAGGTCCGCCTCGGCCTTCTTGCCGAGTTCCTTGACGGCTTCGCGGTCCGACAGGTTTGCAGGGAAAATCTTGACGCGATCGCCCAGTTCGCCCGCCAGCGCCTCGAGCTTCTCGACGCGGGTGCCGTGTATGCCGACGGTGGCGCCGGCCGCGTGCAGCGCGCGGGCGACCGCCTCGCCGATGCCGCCGGTCGCGCCGGTGACGAGGGCCTTCTTTCCAGTCAAATCGAACATGTGCTTCCTTTCGGATGTATCAGGCCAGATTGGCGAGCGCGGTCTCGACATCCTGCGGCGTCGTGATCGACACCGGGGTCAGGTCGCGGTTGATGCGGCGGGCAAGGCCGGAGAGGACCTTGCCGGTACCGACTTCATAAAGCGTCGTCACGTCGTTCGCGGCGAACCACTCGATCGTCTCGCGCCAGCGCACCTGGCCGGTGACCTGCTCGACGAGGCTGTTGACGATCGCATCGGGATCGGTGAGCGGCGAAACGGTGACGTTGGCGACGACGGGCACGACCGGCGGCTTCTTGTCGACCTCGCCGAGCGCGACGCGCATCGCGTCCGCCGCCGGCGACATCAGCGCCGAATGGAACGGGGCGGAAACGGGGAGCATCAGCGCGCGCTTGGCGCCCTTTTCGGTGGCGATGCGGGCGGCTTCGGTCACCGCGTCTTTCGAGCCGGATATAACGAGCTGGCCGCCGCCATTGTCGTTTGCGATCTGGCACACACCCTTGGCTGACGCCTCTTCGCAGGCCGCCTGCACGACATCCTGCTCCAGGCCGATGATCGCCGCCATGGCGCCCTCGCCGACCGGAACGGCCGCCTGCATGGCGTTGCCGCGCGTGCGCAACAGGCGCGCCGTGTCGGCGACCGAGAACATGCCGGCGGCGCAAAGGGCGGAATATTCGCCTAGCGAATGACCTGCGACATAGGCGATTTTCGACTTCATGTCGAAGCCGCGCGCTTCCATGGCGCGGATCGCGGCCATCGAAACGGCCATCAGCGCCGGCTGCGCGTTGGCGGTCAGGGTCAGCTTTTCTTCCGGCCCTTCCCACATCAGAGTGGAAAGCTTTTCGCCCAGCGCCGCATCGACCTCGTCGAACACCGCGCGCGCCTCGGGAAAGGCGTCGGCGAGATCCTTGCCCATGCCGACCGACTGGCTGCCCTGCCCCGGGAAGGTGAATGCAATCGCCATGGCGCGTCTCCTCTGGTCGTCCGGTCCGTATTCGTGGCAAAGCGTGTGGCGCAGGCGGGGCCGCAAAGTCAAGGCTGGCGGGCAAATGGCGTCCCACCGGAGCCCGAGCATTGCATCCCGGCGAAGATGGTGTATATGAGCCGCACTCTGCCGGTCCTAGCTGGGGGCTGAACGGAGGGCCATGCGCGTTTTTCGATAAGAATTGCACATGAATGAAGGCCAGGTGCCTTCGGCCTCCCGTGTCTCCGCTCTCGACCGTCTCGACCACAGCCTTTCCGCCCGCCTCGCGGGTGAGAGAAGTTGATGAGGCTTTAGCCGCTGGCGCCGCGCAGGGAAACGAAGAAAGGCAAATAACATGGCACTTTACGAACACGTGTTTCTTGCCCGCCAGGACCTCTCCGCGCAGCAGGTCGATGCCCTCGTCGAACAGTACAAGGGTGTCATCGAAGCGCATGAAGGTTCGATCGGCCGGGTCGAGAACTGGGGCCTCAAGTCCCTCACCTACCGCATCAACAAGAACCGCAAGGCCTACTACACCTTGATGGACATCACCGCCCCGGCGGCTGCTATCCAGGAGATGGAACGCCAGATGGGTCTGTCGGAAGACGTCCTGCGCTTCATGACCATCAAGGTCGAGGCGCATGAGGAAGGCCCGTCCGCGATGATGCAGAAGCGCGACGACCGTGGTGATCGCGGCGATCGCGGCCCGCGCGGCGACCGCTTCGGCGGCGACCGCGACCGTGGCCCGCGCGATCGTGACGATCGTGGTCCCCGTGGCGATCGCGACGATCGCGGCCCGCGCCGCCCGCGCGAAAACCAGGCTGAAGGAGCTGGCGCATAATGGTCGACATCAACCAGATCCCGACGCGCCGGCCGTTCCACCGCCGCCGCAAGACCTGCCCGTTCTCCGGCGCCAACGCTCCGAAGATCGACTACAAGGACGTCAAGCTCCTGCAGCGCTACATTTCCGAGCGCGGCAAGATCGTGCCGTCGCGCATCACGGCCGTCAGCCAGAAGAAGCAGCGCGAGCTCGCCAAGGCGATCAAGCGCGCCCGCTTCCTGGGCCTCCTGCCCTACGTCGTGAAGTAAGCATCTTCGTCGGAGGCGGCCTGCCGCCTCCGACGTCCCTCCCGTCATGTTCGGCATTACGGCGAGACGAGAATTTCCGAGTTGGAGCGCACCGCTCCTAACTGCCAACCGGCAGGACAGCGCCCGAAGACGCCGCATGCGGCTCTTCCTTCCTGTTCCTGCCCGCCGGACGACCGGCGCGAAGACAAGGAACAGTGACATGGACGTCATCCTGCTTGAACGTATTTCCAAGCTCGGCCAGATGGGCGAGACCGTGAAGGTGAAGGCCGGGTTCGCCCGCAACTTCCTTCTGCCGCAGGGCAAGGCGCTGCGCGCCAACGAAGCCAACAAGAAGAAGTTCGAAGGCCAGCGCGCGCAGCTCGAAGCCCGCAACCTCGAGCGCAAGAACGAAGCCCAGCAGGTCGCCGACCAGCTCGATGGCAAGACCTTCGTGGTCGTCCGTTCGGCGGGCGAAACCGGCCAGCTCTACGGTTCGGTCTCCACGCGCGACATCTCCGACATCGTGACCGCCGACGGCTTCTCGGTCGGCCGCAACCAGGTCGAACTCAACCAGCCGATCAAGACCATCGGCCTGACCAACGTCGCCATCGCGCTTCACCCGGAAGTCGAAGTGACGATCACGCTCAACATCGCGCGTTCGGCCGATGAAGCCGAGCGTCAGGCCCGCGGCGAGACGCTCGATTCGGCCGAAGCCATCTATGGCGACGACATCAACGAGAACGCCCGCCCCGACGCCTTCTTCGATCCGGAAGCGGACTACGAAGACGACGGCGAAGGCGAAGAAGCTGCCGGCGACGAGGGCGAGGAGCGCTAAGCTCCCCGTCATCAGCGCGAACTTTCAGGAACGCCCGGACCTCTGGTTCGGGCGTTTCGCATTGGTGGACCGATGGACGGCCTTCAAATCGCGGCGATCTTCCCTTACGGTAGAAGGATCGTGTCGAACCTCTTGGTCCTGCGATGTTCTGGGTGCTGAAACGTCTCGGCCGCCGGCTCGTCAGAACCGGAAACCTGCTCGTGACGGATGCGCGTGGCGAGCAACACCGGTTCGGTGACGGCTCGGGAACGCCGATCCACATTGCGATCCGCACGCGCCTTGCGGAACGCGCCATCTCCCTCAACCCCTCGCTTGCCGTGCCCGAGGCCTATATGGCCGGCGATCTGGATTTCGTTGAAGGCGACCTGATCGACTTCGTGCGCCTCTCCTACGCCAATCTCGACGTCGCCTACGCCAAGCTCGGCACGCTGAAGGCTGCCGAAACCGGGCGGCGGCTCGCCAAGCGCATCCACCAGTGGAACCCGGCGCCGCGCTCGCGCGCGAACGTCAAGCATCACTACGACCTTTCAGGCGAACTCTACCGGCTCTTCCTCGACGACGACATGCAGTATTCCTGCGCCTATTTCGAGCGGTCGGACATGTCGCTCGACGCGGCGCAGTTTGCCAAGAAACGACACCTGGCAGCGAAGCTCGCCATGCGGCCGGGCCTTGGCATCCTCGACATCGGCTCGGGCTGGGGCGGGCTCGGCATCTATCTCGCGCAGGAATTCGACGCGGACGTCCTCGGCGTCACGCTTTCGGACGAGCAGCACAAGGTCTCGACCGACCGCGCGCACCGGCTGGGGCTGGAGCGGCACGTCCATTTCGAGATACGCGACTATCGCAGCCTGCAGGAGCGGTTCGACCGGATCGTCTCGGTCGGCATGTTCGAGCATGTCGGCGTCAACCACTACCGCGCCTTCTTCGACACCTGCGCCAAGCTTCTGAAGCCCGACGGCGTCATGGTGCTGCACGCGATCGGCAGGTCCGGACCGCCGACGGCAACGGCGCCCTTCATCCGCAAGCATATCTTCCCCGGCGGCTATATTCCCGCACTGTCGGAAGTGCTGCCCTCGATCGAGCGGTCGGGGCTGATGGTGACCGACGTCGAAATCCTGCGGCTGCACTATGCCGAGACAATCCGACACTGGCGCGAGCGGTTCGCGGCCAATCGCGAGCGCGCCAAGGCGCTTTACGACGAGCGCTTCTGCCGGATGTGGGAATTCTACCTCGCCGCCTCCGAAGGCGCGTTCCGCTGGCAGGATTTGATGGTGTTCCAGATCCAGATGACCCGGCGCAACGACACGTTGCCGCTGACTCGCGACTACATGGTCGAAACCGAGCGCGTGCTTGCGCACGAACCCGCCCCGCCAAAACAGCGGCGACGGCGCAAAGCCTAAAACTTTAGCGGCCTGTTGCGCGCTTGCACATGTCAATCACCGATCGTGTTTGGCCGCGTACAGGCTGTGAAGTAATGTTGATCTTGCGATTCGCCGTTGGTCCGTTCGGGCAGTCGCGCTAGACACTCGTCACCCAGCCGCGATTCACGTTTCTCGTCCCGTCCGGCGCATCCGACAGATGGACATGGAATGGCCGAAGCCGCTCGCAAGCTCGCACCCGTCGAGACCCCGCTCTATCGCGAAGCCCCGAACAATATCGAGGCCGAACAGGCGCTGCTCGGCGCGGTGCTCGTCAACAACGACGCCTTTTACCGGGTCTCGGACTTCCTCAAGGCCCAGCATTTCCACGAGCCGCTGCACCGCAAGATCTTCGAGGTCGCGGGTGAACTGATCCGGATGGGCAAGATGGCCAATCCGGTGACGCTGAAGACCTTCCTGCCGGCCGAGGAGAAGGTCGGCGAGATGACCGTCTCGCACTATCTGGCACGGCTCGCCGCAGAAGCCGTCAACGTCATCAATGCCGCCGATTACGGCCGCGCGATCTACGATCTTGCCACGCGCCGCGCATTGATCACGGTCGGCGAGGACATGGTCAACATCGCCTATGACGCGCCGGTCGACATGTCGCCGGCCGCGCAGATCGAGGATGCGGAGCGGCGCCTGTTCGAACTGGCGGAGACCGGCCGCTACGATGGCGGTTTCGAGAGCTTTTCCGACGCTGTGAAGACCGCGATCGACATGGCCGCCGCCGCCTATCAGCGCGACGGGCATCTGTCGGGCGTCTCCTCCGGCCTGCGCGACCTCGATGGCAAGATGGGCGGGCTGCAGCCGTCCGATCTGATCATTCTTGCCGGTCGTCCCGGTATGGGCAAGACGTCGCTCGCAACCAACATCGCCTTCAACATCGCCCATGCCTATGAGCCGGAGATGCAGGCGGACGGCTCGTTCAAGGCGAAGAATGGTGGCGTCATCGGGTTCTTCTCGCTCGAAATGTCGGCCGAGCAGCTTGCGACGCGTATCATTTCCGAGCAGGCCGAGGTGCCCTCCTCCAAGATTAGGCGCGGCGACCTGACCGAGGCCGACTTCGAGAAGCTCGTCGGCTGCACGCAGACGCTGCAGAAGATTCCGCTCTTCATCGACGCGACCGGCGGCATCTCGATCGCGCAGCTTTCCGCGCGCGCCCGGCGACTGAAGCGTCAGCGCGGGCTCGACGTGCTCGTCATCGACTACGTCCAGCTCATGCAGGGCTCGTCCAAGGCGTCGGCGCAGAACCGCGTGCAGGAAATCACCGAGATCACGACCGGGCTGAAGTCGCTGGCCAAGGAACTCAACGTCCCGATCATCGCGCTCTCCCAGCTCTCGCGTCAGGTCGAAAGCCGCGACGACAAGCGGCCGCAGCTTTCCGACCTTCGCGAATCGGGCTCGATCGAGCAGGATGCGGACGTGGTGCTGTTCGTCTATCGCGACGAATATTACCTCAAGAACAAGGAGCCCGAGCGCAACACGCTCGAGCATCAGGAGTGGGAGACGAAGCTGAACGAGGTTCGCGGCAAGGCCGAAGTGATCATCGCAAAGCAGCGCCACGGCCCGACGGGCACCGTTTCGCTCTCCTTCGTCGGCGAATTCACCCGCTTTGCCGACCTCGCAGAGGAGCATCACCTTCCCGAGCGGTTCGAATAGTTGGCGTTCTTCGCAGCGAATCCGGCTGACATCGATCCGCGCATCTGCGGCGGCCGGCTGTCGATCGACGTCGAGGCGCTGGCGGCGAATTACCGCCTGCTGGCGGCGAAGGCGCGACCTGCGCGCGTCGCGGGTGTCGTCAAGGCGAACGCCTATGGGCTCGGCATCGAGGTGGTCGCGCCGGTGCTTTGGGCCGAGGGCTGCCGCGTCTTCTTCGTCGCGCTGCCGCAGGAAGGCATGGCGCTGCGCAAGCTCCTGCCCGAAGCCGACATCTATGTCCTCGCCGGCCTGTTCGAGCCACACGCGGCGCAGGCCTATCGCGAGACGCGGCTGATTCCGGTGCTCAACGACGAGGCCGACATCTCGCTATGGGAGGCGTATGGCTGGGATGCGCCGGACGGGCCGCGCCCTTGCGCGCTGCATGTCGACACCGGCATGAACCGGCTCGGGCTGAGCGGTCATCAGGTCACGCGATTCTTCCACGAGAACAAGCTGACGCGGGCGCTGACGCCGCGGCTCGTCATGAGCCACCTCGCATGCGCAGACGAGCCCGCGTCCCCCGCGAACCAGCGCCAGCTCGAATCATTCCAGTCGGTTGAGCGGCTCTTCAAAGGCGTCGTTTCAAGCCTGGCGAACTCCGCCGGGACGTTTCTTTCGGGCGACTATGCGTTCGACATCGTGCGGCCCGGCATCGCGCTTTATGGCGGTGCGCCGCAGGCAGGGCTCGCGAACCCGATGCGGCCGGTCGCCACCGTCGAGGCGCGGATCGTGCAGGTACGCGCGGCGAAGGCCGGCGAGACCGTCAGCTATGGCGGTACGGTGACGCTGGCGCGCGACACGCTGATTGCCGTCGCCGCGGTGGGATATGCGGATGGGCTTCATCGCGCGCTTTCGGGCTCGGGCGTGCCTTTGCGGGAGGCGCGGGCTGACGGCGGGCATGGCTTCATAGCCGGGCAGCGCGTGCCGATCCTGGGGCGGGTGACGATGGATCTGACGCTGTTCGACGTGACCGATCTCGGGCCGGGTGCCGTAGGGCACGGCGACTGGATCGAGTTGTTCGGGGCGAACATTCC
This sequence comes from Aliihoeflea sp., assembly GCF_052435475.1. Classification (NCBI taxonomy): domain Bacteria; kingdom Pseudomonadati; phylum Pseudomonadota; class Alphaproteobacteria; order Hyphomicrobiales; family Phyllobacteriaceae; genus Aliihoeflea; species Aliihoeflea sp. The sequence goes on along the minus strand of NZ_JBQVMV010000001.1, from coordinate 261,242 downwards.
GATCGACGAGGCGGCGGCTGCGGCGGGGACGATTGCGTATGAGTTGCTGACCTCGCTCGGGGGGCGGTATTTGCGGCGGGTGGTGCATGGGGAGCGCCATCGATGAAGGTTTGCGCTCGACGTTGGCCCCCTCTGTCCTGCCGGACATCTCCCCCGCGAGGAGGGAGATCACGCGGTGTCGGCGACGAGACTAATCTCCCCCCATGCGGGGGAGATGTCCGGCAGGACAGAGAGGGGCGCCGTAGAGCACAAACCGAGCAGATTTCGGGAATGCCCTCGAATGGCTAAATCCCGCACCCAGTTCATCTGCCAGAATTGCGGCACCGTGCACACCCGATGGGCCGGCAAATGCGATGCTTGCGGCGAGTGGAACACGCTCGTCGAGGAAGGCTCCAATTCCGGCATCGGTGCGGGTCCGGGCTCGCTGCGCTCCTCACGCAAGGGCCGCATCGTCGCGCTGACGACGCTGTCGGGCGAGATCGAGGAGGCGCCGCGGATCTCGACCGGCATCAGCGAGCTCGACCGGGCGACGGGTGGAGGGTTCGTGCGCGGGTCGGCGCTGCTCGTCGGCGGCGATCCGGGGATCGGCAAGTCGACGCTGCTGACGCAGGCCGCCGCTGCACTCGCGCGCCGGGGCCATCGCATCGTCTATGTATCGGGCGAAGAGGCGGTGGCGCAGATCAGGCTGCGCGCGCAGCGGCTGCATGCGGCAGACACGAGCGTGGAACTCGCCGCCGAAACCAATGTCGAGGACATCCTCGCGACGATTTCCGAGGGCAAGCGGCCGGACCTCGTCATTCTCGATTCGATCCAGACGCTCTGGACCGACCTCGCGGATTCCGCGCCCGGCACGGTGACGCAGGTGCGTGCATCCGCGCAGGCCATGATCCGCTATGCCAAGTCGACCGGCTGCGCGATCGTGCTCGTCGGCCACGTCACCAAGGACGGGCAGATCGCGGGGCCGCGCGTCGTCGAGCACATGGTCGACGGTGTCCTCTATTTCGAAGGCGAAGGCGGTCATCACTACCGCATCCTGCGCACCGTGAAGAACCGCTTCGGGCCGACCGACGAGATCGGCGTCTTCGAGATGTCCGACAAGGGCTTGCGCGAGGTTTCCAACCCGTCCGAGCTGTTCCTCGGCGAGCGTTCGACCAAGGCGCCGGGCGCCGCCGTCTTTGCCGGCATCGAGGGCACGCGGCCGGTGCTCGTCGAAATCCAGGCGCTGGTCGCGCCCTCGCCGCTCGGCACGCCGCGGCGCGCGGTGGTGGGGTGGGACAATTCGCGCCTGTCGATGATCCTTGCGGTGCTCGAAGCGCATTGCGGCGTCAGGTTCGCCCAGCATGACGTCTATCTCAACGTCGCGGGCGGCTATCGCATATCCGAGCCCGCGGCCGATCTTGCGGTCGCGGCGGCGCTCGTTTCCTCGCTCACCGGACTTGCCCTGCCTGCCGATTGCGTCTATTTCGGCGAAATCAGCCTTTCGGGGGCTATCCGGCCTGTCGCGCATGCGCAGCAGCGCCTCAAGGAAGCCGAAAAGCTGGGCTTTGCTCAGGCCGTCATGCCGCAGACGAGCGAAGAGGCGAGCAAGGGGGCGAACGGGCGTTTCGCGCAGCTTTCGCAGCTTGCCGATCTCGTCGTGCGCATCGCCGGCAGGCGCAAGCCGCAGGACGATTAGGAATTGGAACGAGCCGGTAGGCAGAGCCGCCGGCAGGTGAACGGAGCTTCAATGCCGATTACGCTGCTGGACGGAATTCTCGTCGGCTTCACCCTCGTTTCGGCGATGCTCGCCATGGTTCGCGGCTTCTCGCGCGAAGTGCTGTCGATCGCGTCCTGGGTCGCGGCGGCCGCGGCGGCATTCTACTTGCATCCGCTTCTGGTGCCTTACGTCGCGCCCTATATCGACAATGCGCAGCTCGCGCTCTTCGCGGCTGCAGCCATCGTGTTCTTCATTGCGCTGATCATCGTCACCGTGATCACCATGAAGGTGGCGGATTTCATCATCGACAGCCGCGTCGGCGCGCTCGACCGCACCCTCGGCTTCGTCTACGGCGCCGCGCGCGGCATCCTGGTCGTCGCCGTCGCCTTCCTGTTCTTCTCGTGGCTGGTCGGCTCCAACCAGCCGGGCTGGGTCGCGGAAGCCAAGTCGCGGCCACTGCTCGAAGGCATCGGCACCTGGCTCGAGGGCGTGCTGCCCGACGATCCCGAAAATTCGCTGATCGATCGGCTCGGCACGAGCGACGACGAGACACCGCCGGCTACCGGCAACTAGATGATCACGCGGCGCCTTTTGGCGCCGCTTCCCTTCGTTCTGAAAGGCGAGATGCCATGGCAGACGCAGACGATACCCCGTTCTCCTCCGGGGGCGACGACCGCTTTCACGACGAATGCGGCGTGTTCGGTATTTTCGGCCGTCAGGACGCGTCGGCCATCGTGACGCTCGGCCTGCACGCGCTCCAGCATCGCGGGCAGGAAGCCGCCGGCATCGTCTCCTATGACGGGACGCAGTTCCATGTCGAACGGCATATCGGCCTGATCGGCGACACCTTCACCAAGCAGTCCGTGATCGACAGCCTGCAAGGCTCGCGCGCCATCGGCCATACGCGCTACGCGACGACTGGCGGCTCGGGCCTGCGCAACGTGCAGCCCTTCTTCGCCGAACTCGCAGATGGTGGGCTCGCCGTCGCGCATAATGGCAACATCACCAATGCGATGACCGTGCAGCGCCGGCTGCAGAAGGAAGGCTCGATCTTCTCGTCGACCTCCGACACCGAAACCATCCTGCACCTGATCGCCACGTCGAAGGAGCGCGACACGAATTCGCGCTTCATCGAGGCGGTGCGCCAGCTCGAAGGCGCGTTCTCACTCGTGGCGCTGACGTCGAAGAAGATGATCGGCTGCCGCGACCCGCTCGGCATCCGCCCGCTGGTGCTCGGCGATCTCGACGGCGCCTACATCTTCGCTTCGGAAACCTGCGCGCTCGACATCATGGGCGCGCGTTTCGTCCGCGACCTGAAGCCCGGCGAGATGGTGGTCGTGACGACCAAGGGGCTGGAAAGCTTCTTCCCGTTCGAGCAGGTGAAGCCGCGCTTCTGCGTCTTCGAATATGTCTATTTCGCCCGGCCGGATTCCTCGGTCGAGGGACGCAACGTCTATGACGTGCGCAAGCAGATCGGTGTCGAATTGGCGCGCGAAAGCCCGGTCGTGGCCGACATCGTCGTGCCGGTTCCCGATTCGGGCACGCCGGCGGCGATCGGCTTTGCGCAGGAGGCCAAGCTTCCGTTCGAGCTCGGCATCATCCGCAACCACTATGTCGGCCGCACCTTCATCCAGCCATCCGATTCGATCCGCCACATGGGCGTCAAGCTCAAGCACAACGCCAACCGCCGCATGATCGAGGGCAAGCGCGTGGTGCTCGTCGACGATTCCATCGTGCGCGGCACGACCAGCCAGAAGATCGTGCAGATGGTGCGCGATGCGGGTGCGCGGGAAGTCCACATGCGCATCGCCTCGCCGCCGACCCGCGCCTCGTGCTTCTACGGCGTCGACACACCGGAGACGGCCAAGCTTCTCGCCAGCCGCATGTCGGTAGAGGAGATGGCCGAGTTCATCCGGGTCGATTCGCTCGGCTTCCTGTCGATCGACGGGCTTTACCGCGCGGTGGGCGAGCCTGCCCGCGACAACGAGCAGCCGCAATTCTGCGACGCTTGCTTCACCACGCAATACCCAACGCGCCTGACCGATCTCGACGGCGTCGACAACGTTCGCACGCTCTCCCTGCTTGCGAACAACGGGCAATAACAGACGGAAAAGATGACGGAAAAGCTCGACCTTCAAGGGCGCGTCGCGCTCGTGACCGGCGCCTCGCGCGGCATCGGCTACCATGTCGCCAAGGAGTTGGCCGCGGCCGGCGCACATGTGATCGCGGTCGCGCGGACCGTCGGCGGACTGGAAGAACTCGACGACGAAATTCAGGCGGCCGGCGGACAGGCGACGCTCGTTCCGCTCGACCTGATGGACATGCCCGGCATCGACCGGCTCGGCGGAGCGATCTTCGATCGCTGGGGCAAGCTCGACATCCTCGTCGCCAATGCTGGCATTCTCGGCATAATCGCGCCGATCGGCCATGTCGAGGCGAAGGTTTTCGACAAGGTGATGGCGACGAACGTGACCGGCACGTGGCGGCTGATCCGCTCGGTCGATCCGCTCCTGAGGAAGTCCGACGCCGGCCGTGCTATCGTGATGACATCCGACCTTGCCGCGCATCCGCGCGCCTATTGGGGACCGTTCGCGGCATCCAAGGCCGCCGTCGACGCGATGGTCAAAAGCTGGGCGCTTGAGACGCAGAACTCGGCGCTGCGCGTCAATCTCGTCGATCCCGGCCCGACGCGCACCGCGCACCGCGCACTCGCCATGCCCGGCGAAGACCCGAAGACCATCCCGCACCCCTCCGAGATCGCCGCGCGGATCGCGGCGACGGTTTCGCCGAACGTCAGCGAGACGGGGCGGCTGTTTTCGGTGCGCGAGAACCACTTTCTCGATTAAGCCGCCGTGACGGTCAGTTCCGGCTTGGTGTTGATCGTCTGGAAGACGACGCAGTAGCGCTCGGTCAGTTTCAACAGCGCGTCGATGCGCTCCTGCGGTTCATCGGTGTCGAGATGGAAATTGAGACGGATCGACTGGAAGCCGACCGGCGCATCCTTCGCGACGCCGAGCGTGCCGCGGAAATCGAGATCGCCTTCGGCTTCGACCGTCGCATTGCCGAGCCGGAATTCGAGCGCGGTCGCGACGGCCTTCAGCGTGACGCCGGCGCAGGCGACGAGCGCTTCGAGGAGCATGTCGCCGGAGCACAGCTCAGCGCCAGAGCCGCCGGTGGCCGGATGAAGCCCGGCCATTTCGAGCGCCCTGCCCGTCTCGACCTTGCAGGCGATCGACTGGTCGTCGAGCGTGCCCCGCGCCTTGAGCGTGACGATGGCGGCCGTCGCATCGTCCTTGTAGCGGGCCTTGAGCGGCGCCTGCAGGGTCTTCAGTTCCGTCGAATCCATGACCATCTCCCAATATGTTCTCAATGCTAACTGCCCATTGGTCAGGCCGCCAGCGGAACAAGCGGGGCGGCGTCCGGATTGACGTGGACTGCCATTCGGCTACCCTCCGCGCCAACGGCCGATAAGAGCCGCTTGGCCTCGAGAGGTTGGAGGTGCGGCAATGCTCCAGACCGTTCTGATCATCGCTGGGATTCTGGCGTCATGGGCCGCGTTTGCGGCGTGGCTGTCGCATCGACAGGGTATTTCGCTGCATCAGGCGCTGCTCTATGCACCGCTGAAGCTCGCCTTCCGGATCGACGATTCGTCGCTGCGGGCCGCGCAGACGCCCGGCCCCGTGATCTATGCGATCTCGCACCAGTCGCGGCTCGACCCGGCGCTGATGCTCTCGGTCCTGCCCAACGACACCCTGCACATTCTCGACGAGCCGTCGGCGCGCGCGATGTGGCTGGAGCCTTGGCGCGAGCTTGCCCGTACCATCGCCTTCAAGGCGCAGCACGTCTTCGTCAACCGCCGCCTGACCCGGCGCCTCAAGGGAAACGGCCGGCTCGCGGTCTATTTTCCCTTCGACGCCGAACCGGACGTGAAGAGCTTCCGGCTCTATCGCGCGGTCGCCAAGATCGCCGTTTCGGCGGACGCCAAGGTCGTGCCGATCTATATTCGCGGTTCCAGCCACCTGCCCGGCGCCTATGAGCCCGCGGCCAAGACGCCGCGTCAGCTTCTGCCGAAACTGAAGATCATGGCGCTGCCGGCGCGTACGATCGGCGAACTGGTCGATGAGGCTGGGCCGATCGGCGTGACGACATCCAATGCGCTGTTCGACCGCGTCGCCGAGGCGCGCTTCTTCAGCCAAGGCCGGCCGAAGACGATCTTCCATGCCGTGCGCAGCGCGGCGCTTCTTTATGGCGCGGGGCGCGTGATCGCCGAGGACGTCGCCGGCGACAAGCTCACCTATCGCGCGCTTTTCGCCAAATCGCGGATGCTGTCGGGCAAGCTGGTCGAGATCGGCACAAGCGGCGACATCGTCGGGCTTCTGCTGCCCAATGCCGCGCAGAGCATGGCGATCTTTCTGGCGCTGCAATCGGCGGGCCGCGTCGTTGCGATGATGGGATCGGGCGTCGGGCCGCTCGACCTCGTGCGCGACGGCACGATCCGCTTCGTCGTCACCTCCCGCTCCCATGTCGAAAAGGCTCGGCTCGGCGAGGACATCGCGGCCATCACGGCGGCCGGTGGGCGCGTCGTCTATGTCGAGGATCTCGAAGCCTCCGTGACCGCGGCGGAGCGGGTCGCCGGCTGGTTCGCCTGGCGCGCGCGCCGCCTGCCCCGTCAGGCCGACGACGCGGCCGTGGTGCTTTTCAAACAGACCCCCGACGGACAGCGCGGCGTCGTGCTCAGCCATGCCAACCTGATCGCGAACGCCGCGCAGATCGAAGCGCGGCTGGTGCTTTCGCGCAGCGACACGATCCTCTCGGTCCTGCCGCTCCACACCGCACTCGGCCTGACCGTCGGGCTGATTCTGCCGCTGATGAAGGGCGTGCGCGCGCTCGCCTACCCGTCGCCGCTTCACATGCGTCAGATTCCGCAGGTCGCCGCGACGCGCCGGCCGACGATCCTGTTCGCGACGGACGCGCTGCTGTCGGCCTATGGCAAGGCCGCGCAGACCTCCGACTTCGAAAGCCTGCGCCTGATCGTTTCCGGTGGCGAAAGACTGCGTGTCGCGACGCGCCAGCTCTGGGCCGACCGTTTCGGCAAGACCATCATGGAAGGATACGGACTGACGGAAGCTTCGCCCGTCGTCGCGGTGAATTCGATCACGCATGGCCGGCCCGGCACGGTCGGCCGGCTTCTGCCCGGCATGCGGATGCGGCTCGAGCCGATCGAAGGATTCGAACAGGGCGGGCGGCTGCAGATTTCAGGGCCAAACATCGCGAAGCGATATCTCGGGACTGACGAGCCGATCGCCGGCAATGGCTGGTTCGACACGGGCGACATCGTTTCGGTCGATCGCGAGGGCTACCTGACGGCGCTTGGACGCGCCGGGCGTCTGGCTGCGGCGGACGGGTCGACGATTTCGCTGGCGCAGGTCGAGGAAGCTGCCGAAGCGGTCTGGCCGGAGACGGTCCATGCCGCCATCGCGCTCAAATCCGCCACCGGCGGTGACCGGATCGTGCTTGTGACGACGGAACCGGAAGCCGATCGCGCGGTGCTGGCGCGCCAGTGGAAGCGTCTCGGTTTCGAGGCCGGCGCCCTGCCCGCGACGGTGCTGTCCGTCCGGTCGATGCCGACGACGGCCAATGGCCGGGTCGACTATGCGAAACTCGCGGAGCTGGCCGAAGAAGCGCTCGGCCTAAGCAGCGCCGCCTGAACCGTCTTCGGTCGTCACATGCGCATCGCGGTCGGCACGTTCGGCGCGGCGCGCATAGGCGCGGACGCTGAAGGGCAGCATGGCGAAATAAGCCGCTGCCGTCAGTGCCAGCGTCGTCCAGGTATAGCTGAACAAAAGCGCGACATAGCCGACGATCGCCAGCATCAAGGGCAGGACCAAGTCACGCCGCACGCGCATGCCGCTCGACTTGCCCGAGTAGACCGGCAACTGGCTGACCAGAAGCAGCGCGACGCAAACGGTGAACGCGGCGGCGACGAAGCCGAAGGTCTGGTTCACCGGCACGCCGATCAGGCCGAGATAAACGGGCATCAAGACGAGCAGCGCACCGGCAGGCGCCGGCACGCCGACGAAATAGTCGTTCTGCCATGCCGGGCGGTCGGGATCGTCGAGCATGACGTTAAAGCGCGCAAGGCGCAGGCAGCAGGCGATGGCGAAGACGAGCGCCGCCGTCCAGCCGACCGCTCCGGCGCTGTCGAGCACATACGCATAAAGCACCAGAGCCGGGGCCACGCCGAAATTCATGATGTCGGCGAGCGAATCCATCTGCGCGCCGAAATTCGAGCTCGCCTTGAGCATCCTCGCCAAACGCCCATCGAGCGCGTCGAGGAATGCGGCGACCAGTACCATCGCCACTGCGATCTCGAACCTGCCCTCGAAAGCGAGGCGGATGCCGGACAGGCCGGCGCAGATCGCCAGAACGGTGACGAGGTTCGGCAGGATCAGGCGCAGCGGAATTTCGCGCAAACGTGGGCTGCGGCGACGCCCGTTCGGATCGTAGGGTGCGAAAGGCCCCTTCACGAGACGCGCACCAGCGGCGGCGTGATCGAGGCGTCGAATTCGGCGATGATCGTCTCGCCCGCCACCGCGGTCTGGCCGACATGGACGCGTGTGACGGCCTTGCGCGGCAGATAGACGTCGAGGCGCGATCCAAAGCGGATGATGCCGAAGCGTTCACCGATGCCAATGTCGCTGTCCGCGTCGGCCCAGCATACGATGCGGCGTGCGACGAGCCCGGCGACCTGCACCACGCCCACCTGCCCGTTCGGGCTTTCGATGACGAGGCCGTTGCGCTCGTTCTCGCTGCTCGCCTTGTCGAGTTCGGCATTGACGAACTTGCCGGCGCGATACTCGATCTTCGAGATGCGGCCGCGCACCGGGGCGCGGTTCACGTGGCAGTTGAAGACGTTCATGAAGACTGAAATGCGCGTCATCTCCTCGGTGCCGAGGCCGAGTTCACGCGGCGGGACGGCGGGTCCGACGGCCGAGACCATGCCGTCTGCCGGGCTGACGACCAGCTTGTCGTCGACCGGGGTGACGCGTTCGGGATCGCGGAAGAAGTAGGTGCACCAGGCCGTCAGGATCAGCCCGATCCAGAAGAGCGTGGTCGAGAATATGCCGAGCAGCAGCGTCACGCCCGCAAAGATCGCGATGAACGGATAGCCCTCGCGGTTGATCGGGACGAAAGTGTTCTTGATCGTGGTGACGAGGCTCATGAATCCGCTGCTTTGGTCAAGTTGGGAATGGCGTTCTGATTAGACGAACATCCCCCAACCCGCAACGCATCACTCCGCCGGCTGTTCCTCGGCAATTTCCGGCGTGCGGCGGCGGACGACGACGCCGTACTCGTCCTCCTCGCGCGCCTTGCGCAGCTTTTCCTCAGCCTCGGTCGCTTCGCGCTGACGTGCCCACATCGCCGAATAGAGCCCGTCGGCGACGAGAAGGTCGGCATGACGGCCACGCTCTGCGATCATGCCATCCTTGAGGACGATGATCTCGTCGGCGCCGATCACGGTCGACAGGCGGTGCGCGATGACGATGGTGGTGCGGCCTTTCGAGACGAGGTCGAGCGCGGCCTGGATTTCCTGCTCGGTGTGGGTGTCGAGCGCCGACGTCGCCTCGTCGAGGATCAGGATCGGCGGGGCCTTGAGAATGGTGCGCGCGATCGCGACGCGCTGCTTCTCGCCACCCGAAAGCTTCAGCCCGCGCTCGCCGACCATCGCCCTGTAGCCATCCGGCAGACGCTCGATGAAGGGGCCGATCTGCGCAAGTTCGGCGGCGCGGCGGACCTCGTCCTCGCCGGCCGAGACGCGGCCGTAGCGGATGTTGTAGGCGATGGTGTCGTTGAAGAGCACGGTGTCCTGCGGGACCATGCCGATCGCGGCGCGCAGGCTCTCCTGCGTCACGTCGCGCACGTCCTGCCCGTCGATTGTGATCGCGCCCGAGCCGGTGTCGTAGAAGCGGTAGAGAAGCCGCGAGACGGTCGACTTGCCGGCGCCGGACGGGCCGACGATGGCCACCGTCTTGCCGGCCGGCACCTCGAACGAAACGCCCTTCAGGATCGGCCGCGCCGGATCATAGGCGAAATGCACGTCGTCGAAACGAACGGTCGCTTCCCTGATGGCAAGCGTCGTGGCGTCGGGCTTGTCTGTGACCTCCTGCGGCACGTCCAGCAGGTCGAACATGTTCTCGATGTCGGTCAGGCCCTGGCGGATTTCGCGATAGATGAAACCGATGAAATTGAGCGGTACGGACAACTGCATCAGCATCGCGTTGATGAAGACGAAATCGCCGAGCGTGTGGGTGCCGCGCGCAACCTCCCAGGCCGACAGCGCCATGACGAGCGCCATGCCGACGCCGAATATGACGCCCTGGCCGAAATTCAACCAGCCGAGCGAGGTCCAGGTCTTGGTCGCCGCGTCCTCGTAGCGCGCCATCGACTTGTCGAAGCGGCTGGCTTCCATCTTCTCGTTGCCGAAATATTTGACCGTTTCGAAGTTCAGGAGCGAATCGATCGCCTTGGTGTTGGCGTCGGTGTCGCTGTCGTTCATCTCGCGGCGGATCTGGATGCGCCAGTCCGACGCCTTGACCGTGAACCAGGTGTAGAGCCAGACCGTGACAGCGATGATCGCGACGTAGATCCAGCCATAGGCGACGGCGAAGATGATGGCCGTCAGCGCGAATTCGAGGATCGTCGGCACCGTATTCAAGATGGTGAAGCGGACGATCGATTCGATGCCCTTGGTGCCGCGCTCGATGATGCGCGACAGGCCGCCGGTGCGTCGCTCCAGATGGAAGCGCAGCGACAGTTCGTGCATGTGGACGAAGGTCTTGTAGGCAAGCTGGCGCACCGCGTGCTGGCCGACCTTCGCGAACAGCGCGTCGCGCAACTGGTTGAAGCCGAGCTGGACGATGCGCACGACATTGTAGGCGAGCACCAGCATGACCGGCGCGACGAGGATCGCGGGGATCATGGCGGGGGCGGAAAATTCGCCGTTCAGCGCGTCCGTCGCCCATTTGAAAAAATAGGGCACAAGGACGAGGATCAGCTTGGCGACGACGAGGAAAACCGTCGCCCAGACGACGCGCATCTTCAGGTCCGGCCGGTCGTCGGGCCACATATAGGGCCACAGATTGACCAGCGTCGCGAAGACGGAGCCGCTTTCGGCCGAGACGGTCTTAGATGCCAATTTGGTCGTCCTGAATATGGGTCGCTGCGGCATGGTTTGCGCAGCAAAGGTCGATCAGGCCTGCCACGCCGCGCGACAGGCCCGCGAGCGCATCGCGGTCCACCTCATAGCGCGAGCGCGGACGCTCCGGCCGATAGGTGACGAGCCCCGCCTCTACCAGAATCTTCAGGTGCTGGGAAACGGTGGACTGCGCAAGGTGGAGGCTGTCGACGACCTCCTTGCAGCAGCAGGCCGGCCGGGACGACAGGTGCTTGAGAATGTGGAGACGCGCGGGATGGGCGAGTGCGCCAAGGCGCGCCGCCATCTCGTCGGCAGTGCAGGTTCGATCGATATTCATCGTTCATCGTCGATATACGATGAACGCATGGAAAACAAGGCCGCCTGAATGGCGGCCTTGAGATTCTACTGGGTCGTATCGGCGGGAGCGATCTGGTCGGACACCGTGCTCATATCCGCCTTTTCGCCTTCCTCGGTCTCGTCGGGAACGGCGAATATCTGGCCGGGCCAGATCATGTCCGGGTCGCGGATCTGCTCCTGGTTGGCCAGATAGATGGTCGAATAGCGCACGCCGCGCCCGTAGACGCGACGAGAAATCCGCCAGAGCGTGTCGCCGCGCCGGATGATGACGGCGCCGTCAGCAGCCTGAAGCGGCTCGGCCATCGTCTCCTCTATGGCAGCAGCCGCAGTCTCGTCCGCGCCTCCGGTCGAGGCGTTCGGGGTAGCAGCAGCTTCCGCGCCTTCATCGTTGCGCGACCCGTCGGCCGTCTCCGCGTCGGCGGTGGGCGCGACTTCGGGCGCTCCTTGCACCGGAGCGGTGCCGGATTCCGGCGACGACGGCGTGCCGGACGACGCGGCGGCACCTTCGCCGCTCTGTGCGGAAGCGGTCGGAACAGCCTGCCCGGAGGCCGAATCCGGCGTCGATCCCGCATCGGCGGGGGCGCGTTCGGCGGGCGCGACGGCTGCCACCGCCTCGCCGGGTTCACGCTGGAACGGGACGGCTGCACGTGCCGTGACCTCGCCGCTCAATCCGATAATATCGGCGCGCACGATATAGTCGCCCACAGGCAATTCGGTCTGCGTCTCGACGAGGAACCGCCCGCCTTCGGATACGCGCGCCTCACCGAGCAGGATTTCGTTCGCATAGACGCGCACGGTCGTCCCGGCGGCGCCGCGTCCCGCGACGAACACCGTGCCGCCCTCGATCTCGATCGCCTCGACGGCAAGCGCGTTTCGCGGGCTGGCGGGGCGGGCCTGAGTCGGCGAGGTCTGGGGCTCGGATCGCGCCGCCAGTTGCTGTTCGCTTTCCCCTTCCACTGCTGGTTCGGCCTCCGGCTCGCCCGGCGCATCCATTTCGGCGGCGTCTTGCGGCGAACCATCGGCCGGATCGGTAGCGTCCGGCGCGTCGGCGGCTGCCGTCCGTTCCGAGGCATCTGCGAGAGGCTCGTCTTCGACCGCTTCGTCGGCAGCCGGCGTCTCGGGCAAAGCCTCGATCGCGGGCGTCGCGTCAGCCTGCGTATCGGCTTCAGGCACGGTGATCAGCCTCGAAGGCGCGCCCGGTTCCTCGACGAGCGCCAGAACCTGTCCGTCCTGCGAATCCGGCACGGACACGACGGCTGTTTCGAGCGATGTCGTGACGAGCCCCTCACCGGGGCCGGTCGAACGCAGGACGATCTGATAGTCTCCCGGACGCAGCGCATCGTCGAGCACGGCGGCGAAATTGCCGGACGGGCCCACTTCGGCGCGGGCGATGATTTCGGCGCCCGCCACGACCTCGATGTCGGAATTCGGCTCGGCGCTGCCGGCGATCACCATCGATCCGTCGGGCTCGACGCGCACGATGTCGAAGGACGGCACCACGAGATCCGCATCGGCCGCATCCGGCTCGGCCACGGCCGCGACGTCCGCCGGCTCGGCGGTTTCCGAGGGTGCGGCGTCGACGGCCTCGCCATCTGTGGCAGGCTCTTCCTCCGCTGGCGCAACTGCCGCCTGCGGCTCGTCAGGCTCGGCAGCGGCCATCGGCGCAGAGCTTTCCTCCACGGCCCACGGATCATAGATGCCGGTATAATAGACCGTTCCGACCGCAGCGGTGGAACCGCCTGCGGCGAACAACAGGATTTTCAGCCAGTTCGCGACCATTCGTGCCTTCCCGGGACCGGTCTCAAAGCCGGCAAAGCCCGGTTTATCCGGTTTCCCGCACCGCTACAAGAAAAAGGCCACGTCCAAGACTTGACCTCGCCGAGCACGCGCCTACCCATTGGGGCCATGAGCACGATTCGATCCATCTGCGTTTATTGCGGGTCCTCGCCGGGCAACAGCCCCATCTATCTCGAAGCTGGCCGCACGCTCGGCCGCGCCATCGCCGATGCAGGGTTGACGCTCGTCTATGGCGGCGGGCTGAAGGGCATCATGGGCGCCGTCGCCAATGGTGCGATCGAGCGCGGCGGACATGTGACGGGCATCATTCCCCGCTTCCTGATCCGCAAGGAAGCAGGCGACGAGGCCGGGCTCGATCATCTCGACGAAGTGATCCTGACCGAGGACATGCACGAGCGAAAGCACGCCATGTTCGAACGCTCGGATTCGTTCGTTGCCCTTCCCGGCGGCATCGGGACTGTCGAGGAGATTGTCGAGATCATGACCTGGGCGCAGCTCGGGCGGCACCAGAAGCCGATGGTATTCGGCAATGTCGCCGGTTTCTGGAACCCGATGCTGGCGCTGATCGACCACATGAAGGCCGAGGGCTTCATTCACTCGCAGCACATGGTGCGCCCGCTGGTCGTGACCGAACCCGGCCGCATCGTGCCGGCGATCCTCGACGCCGCCGCACCGTCCGCCGACGCCGAGGGCGATCCGGAAATCATCGAACGGATGTAGCCGCGACCGCCTCGGCCGCGCTCGCCCGGCGCTGCGTGAACATTGACCAGGTGTAGATCGCCAACGCCGTCCAGATGAAGCCGAAGGCGACCAGCCGCGCAGTGCCGAAAGGCTCCCCGAAGACGAAGACGGCGATGATCGCGATCATGGTCGGCGCGATGTACTGCATGATGCCGATCGACGAAATCTTCAGAAGCTTCGCGCCGAACGCGTAGAGAACGAGCGGAATGGCGGTGATCGGACCGCACAGGACGAGCAGCGCCATGTCGAGCGGCATGTCGAGCCTGAAGCTGTTGGCGCCGGTGGTGGCAAGATAGCCGATCCAGAGAACTGCCGGAGCGGTCAGGATCAGCACTTCGAGGAAGAACCCCTGGCTCGGCCCGATCGGCAGCGTCTTGCGCAGGAAGCCGTAGCCCGCAAAGCTCAATGCGAGCACCAGCGACACCCACGGAAGCCCGCCCGCATCCCAGGTGAGGATCGCCACCGCGACGGCCGCCAGCCCAACGGCGACGAGTTGCGCCCGCGACAGGCGCTCCCCCAGCAGCACCGCGCCCATGACCACCGTCACCAACGGGTTGATGTAGTAGCCGAGCGCCGTTTCGACCGTGCGGTCGACGGCGATCGCCCAGATGTAGACGCCCCAGTTGATCGAGATCAGCGCCGCCGTCAGCGACGCCATCAGGAGCGTGCGCGGCGAGCGCAGCGCCGGGCCGATGTCGCCCGTGCGGCCCATGGCGACGAGGATGATCGCCGCGACGGGCAGCGACCAGACGACCCGATGCGCAACGATCTCCGAAGCCGGCACATGGTCGAGCGCCTTCATCAAAAGCGGCATGAACCCCCAGAGAAGATAGGCCGCGCCGGCGAACGCGAACCCGCGCAGCGGTTCGGGTTGCTCGGCCGGAATCGGGACGTGAGATGCGTTCATGTCGGTTTGCGTCGCTCCATTCAGCGCGGCCGGTGTCGCACGGTGCGCCGGGCGCGACCATCGCAAATCATTGATGCACCAATCGCATCTGGTTGATCGTGCAATCAGGCCGCAACGATCGCGGGCACCTCGCTCGCCTTGACCAGCTTGTAGACGATGGAATCGAGAAGCGCCTGGAACGAGGCGTCGATGATGTTGTCGGAGACGCCCACGGTCCACCATCGCGCGCCGGTCGCATCGTGCGATTCGATCAGGACGCGGGTGATCGCCTCGGTGCCGCCATTGAGGATACGCACCTTGTAGTCGACGAGTTCGAGGTCCTCGATCTCGGCCTGGAACTTGCCCAGATCCTTGCGCAGCGCCAGATCGAGCGCGTTGACGGGTCCGTGGCCCTCGGCGACCGACATCTTCTCCTCGCCGTCGACGGTCAGTTTCACGATCGCCTCGGAGATCGTCTTCAACTGTCCGTTGGCATCGAAGCGGCGTTCGACCATGCAGCGGAAACTGTCGACCTTGAAGAACTCCGGCACGCGCCCGAGCGTGCGCCGCGCCAGGAGTTCGAAGCTCGCATCCGCGCCCTCATAGGCATAGCCCTCGGCCTCGCGCTCCTTGACCAGAGAAATCAGCGTGTCGAGCCGCGGATCGGCCCTGTCGACCGCGATGCCGCGGCGTTTCAGTTCGGCGATGAAGTTCGACTTGCCGCCCTGGTCGGACACCATGACCTTGCGCGCATTGCCGACCGTCTCCGGCGGCACATGTTCATAGGTCTGCGGCTCCTTCAGGATCGCCGAGGCGTGGATGCCGGCCTTGGTGGCGAAGGCGGACGCGCCGACATAGGGCGCCTGTGCGTTCGGCGCGCGGTTCAAAAGTTCGTCGAACGCGCGCGACAGGCGGGCAAGGCCCTCCAGCCCTTCGGGGCTGATCGCCGTCTCGAAGCGTTCGGCGAAGGCCGGCTTCAGCACGAGCGTCGGGATGATCGTGACGAGATTGGCGTTGCCGCAACGCTCGCCGATGCCGTTCAGCGTGCCCTGCACCTGCCTGACGCCCGCCTCGACGGCGGCGAGCGAATTGGCGACGGCCTGACCGGTGTCGTCATGGGCGTGGATGCCGAGATGGTCGCCGGTTATGCCGGAAGCGATGACGGCCGCCACGATCTCGCGTACCTCGCCCGGCTGCGTGCCGCCATTGGTGTCGCATAGCACGACCCAGCGAGCGCCCGACGCATAGGCGGCTTTCGCGCAGGCGAGCGCATAGGCGGGATTGGCCTTGTAGCCGTCGAAGAAGTGCTCGCAGTCGACCATCGGCTCGCGGCCCGCTGCCTTCGCCGCCTCGACGGAGGCGCGGATCGCGTCGAGATTTTCCTCGTTGGTGCAGCCGAGCGCGACGCGGACGTGATAGTCCCAGCTCTTGGCAACGAAGCAGATCGCGTCGGCCTTGGCCTGCAGGAGTTCGGCAAGGCCGGGATCGTTCGATGCCGACACCCCTGCCCGCTTGGTCATGCCGAAGGCGACGAAGGTCGATTTCGCGGTGCGCTTCTTTTGGAAGAACGCCGTGTCGGTCGGATTTGCGCCGGGATATCCGCCCTCGACATAATCGATGCCGAACGCATCGAGCATGCCTGCAATCGCGATCTTGTCCTCGACCGAGAAATCGACGCCCGGCGTCTGCTGGCCATCGCGCAAGGTCGTGTCGAAGAGATAGATGCGTTCGCGGGTCATGTCCGGTCCTTTGGCGGCCAGGATTCGGTGTCGTGGTCTGGGTGCTGGAACGATTCCAGATCGGCGAGGAATGAAGCTGTGCCGTCGGTCTCCGTGCGGTCTGCGGACAGCGCCGCGAGATCGTCGACATAGGGCAGCTTCGCCTCGATGCCCCATTGCTTCGTCGGCGCGACCGACGCCGGGTCGTCGAAGGCGCCGATGGCGAGCGCGACGCCGTCCGGCGCTTCATAAGTCAGCGGCGTACCGCACTCGGCGCAAAAGCCACGCAGGACGTGGCTGGAGGAGCGGTAGCGCTTCGGCGCGCCGCGGGTCCATTCGAGGCCGTTCTCGGGTGCTGTCGCCAGCGGTGCGTAGAACGCGCCAAAGGCTTTCTGGCACATGCGGCAATGGCAGATGGAGACGGAACCCAGCGCCCCCTCGACACGAAACCGCACCGCACCGCACTGGCAGCCGCCGGTATAGACGGGTTTGCTGGGAAGGCTCACCTCTTCACCTCCCACGTCGTCACACGCTCGCCCGTGGCGGGGTCCTTGCCGTCCTTCAACTGGATGCCCTGAGCCAGAAGTTCGTCGCGGATGCGATCGGCTTCGCTCCAGTTCTTGGCGGCGATGAAGGCGAGGCGGTTGGCGACGAAGCGTTTCACTGCCCCTTCGTCCACGTCCACCGTCTCCGGCTCGAATCCAAGGAAAGCGAGCGTCGCCTTCAGCGATGCCGCGGCCTCGTCGTTGCCAGTGGCGGCCAGTTGTGAGAGAGCGTGAAAAGCGTCGCTGGTGGCCATGTCGTCGGCGAGAGCGTCGAGCACCGACCGGGAAATATCGCCCTCGCCCGATGCCTGGTCTGTGATACGCAGCCACTTGCGCAAGGTGCTTTCCGCCTCCTCCAACCGCCGCACGCTAAAATCGATCGGCTCATGATAATGCGTCATCAGCATCGCCAGCCGCAGCACCTCGCCCGGCCATTTCCGTCCGCCGAACTTCTCCGTGTGCAACAGATCATGGATGGTGACGAAATTCCCCTCGCTCTTCGACATCTTGCGGCCCTCGACCTGCAAGAATCCGTTGTGGAGCCAGTAGTTGGCCATGACCTCGGTGCCGTGGGCGCAGCGGGATTGGGCGATTTCGTTTTCGTGGTGGGGGAAGATCAGATCGAGGCCGCCGCCGTGGATGTCGAAGACTTCGCCCAGATAGGCGGCGGACATGGCCGAGCACTCGATGTGCCAGCCGGGGCGGCCGCGGATGGGGAGCGGTTTGCCGTCGATGGTGAAGCTTGCGTCCCAGCCGGGCTCATTGTCACTCGACGCCTTCCAGAGGACGAAATCGCCGGGGTTCTTCTTGTGCACGTCGACGGCGACGCGGGCGCCGGCGCGCTGGTCTTCGAGGTTGCGGCCGGAGAGCTTGCCGTAATCCGCCATCGAGACCGTGTCGAAAAGGATTTCCCCTGCCGCCGCATAGGCATGGCCGCGATCGATGAGAGATTGAATCAGGCCGACCATGTCGGCCTTGCCGTCCGCGCGGGGCAGGACGAACTCGGTCGCGCGGGGCTCGTGCGTCGGCTGGAGGCAGCCAAGCGCCTTCACGTCCTCGTGGAACTGCGTCGCCGTCGTTTCGGTGACCTTTCGGATCGCCTCGTTCAGCGGCAGGTCGGGAAAGTCGCGCAGGGCGCGTGCGTTGATCTTGTCGTCGACGTCGGTGATGTTGCGCACATAGGTGACGTTCGCCTCGCCGTAGAGATGGCGCAGGAGCCGGAACAGCACGTCGAAGACGATGACCGGGCGCGCATTGCCGATATGAGCGAAGTCGTAGACCGTGGGGCCGCAGACATACATCCGCACGTTTTGCGGATCGATCGGCCGGAAGACTTCCTTCGTCTTCTTCAGCGTGTTGGTCAAGCGCAGTTGCGGCGCTTCAGTCATGCGTCAACCTTCCCACGGAACTAGCCCTCCACCGGCTGGCCGGGAGGTTTTCTCGTTCACGATCGGAAGGGCGAAAACGTCCGGACCAGCAGGCTGCTAGCCGATAATGCAAATGCCGGTAATGGCGAGCTGCGTTTTCATGACCTGCTTTATCGCGCTGCCATCAAGGCGCGTCAAGGGCGGAAGTACGGCCGCCAAATGGCCGTTCGCGTGGCAAAAATGCCGCATAAAGAATGCGTTAAGCATGCCGGTACAAATTGAACTGAATTGTCCGCATCACCCATCCCTGCGGCCAAGCTTTGGTCTTATTCGATCCCCACCTCGGGCGGGTAGCCGCCGAACATCGATAAGGAGATTGAGAAATGCCCGTCCTCGCCACCAAGACCGAACGCCAACGCGCCGAATACATGTCGCTGACCCAGCATTACCGCAACATCGGCCCGGCAGCGATCCTGGCGGCCGTCCTCGCCGCACCGCGCAAGCGCACGGCGGAGCAGAAGTCGCAGCAGACGATGAAGAAGTCGGCCTGAGAGGCTAAAAGAGGTTGAGCTGATCCGGTTTCGGCTTCGGCTTCTTCTCGACGACAGGCTCCGGCGCGACCAGCGCCGGGTGGACAAGAGCGGGGTCGTCATTGGCGACCTTGTTGACGCGATCCGACACCGGGATCGCCTCGAACAGATCCGGCTCGGCCGGGCGCATCAAATGCGCGACGTCGCGCGGCTCGTTGCCGACGCAGTCGAGCCATTCGGCAAAATCCTGCTCGTGAATGACGACCGGCATCCGGTCGTGGATCGGCGCCAGCGTCTCGTTGGCGGATGTGGTCAGAATAGCGCCGGTATCCATTTCGCTGCCATTCGGGTCGATGAAGGTTTCCATCAGCCCGGCAAAGGCCAGCGCGCCGCCATGGCGTGGCTTCAGGAAATAGGGCTGCGGCCTGCCCTTTCCTTCCCGTTTCCATTCATAGAAGCCCGATGCAGGCACCAGCGTTCGCCGGTGGCGCAGCGCGGCGCGGAAGGCATTCTTGTCGGCCACCGTTTCCGAGCGCGCATTGATCAGCAGCGGAAACGCCTTCACGTCCTTGACCCAGGACGGCAGAAGCCCCCAGCGGACGAGTTCGGCGCGGCGGTCGGGCAGGTTCGAGCCCGGCTCGCGGCGATAGCCGGCGGCGATCATCAGGATCGGCTGCGTCGGCGCGATGTTGTAGCGCGGCGCCAGGCCACCCTCGAGCGGCATGATCGCGAAAAGCGCTTCGATCTGCGCCGCGGTCTGGGTCAATACGAAACGTCCACACATGCGTTCTATTTAGGGAAACTGACGGACGAACGGGAGAGCCAATCCGATGAAGCGCATCGCCGCCGCCTCCGTGGCGCTCTTGCGGGAAGGCCGCTTCCTGCTGGTCAGGCGCGGGCGCGGCGCGGCGCGGGGTCAGTACGCGTTTCCGGGCGGGCGCTGCGAGCCGGGCGAAAGCGCCGAGGGTGCGGCACGGCGCGAACTGGCGGAGGAGACGGGGCTCGTCACCGGTGGGTTGAAGCTCCTGCGGCGGATCGAGATCGAGGGCGAGGATATGGTCTACGCACTCGACGTGTTCCATGCGGATGGCGCGAGCGGACACGCCGTAGCCGGCGACGATGCCGAAAGCCTCGGCTGGTTCACGATCGGGGAGATGGAGAGGCTCGACATCACCTCATCGACGCTGGAATTCGCGCGCGAGATCGCCGCGTCACAATCCGGCCCGAACACCGATGAATAGATCGGGTGCAGAATATAGCGCATGCCGGATACCACTTTTCGGTGTGATGTTCTAAACGAAGACCTTCACCTGACGGACCGCACTGCTGCATGCCCCTTCTCTTCCGAATCCTCCTGATCGCCGGCCTGAGCGTTGCTCCGGGCGCCGGCGCACGCGCGACGGATTCGCCCTTCGAAGCCAATCTCGTGCGGCTATCGGAAGTTCTGGGATCGCTGCATTTCCTGCGCAATCTGTGCGGCGAGGCGAGCGACGAATGGCTCGACCACATGGAGCGGCTGTTGGAAGCCGAGGACCCGGACGAGGTGCGCCGCGCCAAGTTCGTCGCCAATTTCAACGCCGGCTACCAGGCTTTCGAAGCCAACTATACGCGCTGCACCGCGTCGGCGATCGAAGCCATTTCGCGCTACATGAAAGAAGGCGAGAAGCTTACCCGCGATACCGCCGCACGCTTCGGCAATTAGTATTCGATTAACTTTTTAATCAAAGTCTCGATGCGTGACATTTTTGCTGTGGTAGAAAGGCTTAACCAGTCCTGAACGACAAATGCCAAATGCCGATGAACGCGGCGCCAGGGGTTAGCCGATGAACTACAGCCTCAACGACATCGACGCGATCATCCGCGAGGAAAAGCGGCTGACGGCGGTCGAAAGCCATTGCGAGGCCTGGGCCGAGGGCTTGTCGGCGGGGATCGAGCCGGAAATCATCGCCGAGGCGGCGCTTTCGACGGCGCTGCGCGAACTCGTCAAGACGGCCGGTGAGGATTCGGCCGTGCTGCTTCTGGAGAAGATGCGCAAGCTGGCGCTTTCAGGCGCGTTCGATGGCGACAAGAGGTTGCACTGACCATTTTGCCGCGGGCGCATCCTGCGCTGTCGTGTTAGCGTTCATACGATGATGAACGCCGCTCTCCGCCTGTCGATTCCCTGCATGTGCGCGCTTTTGTTCGCCCTGCCCGTGCACGCCTTCAGCGAGTTGCAGGAAACGCAGTTCGAAGCCCCCGAGGAACCGGAAAGCGATCCGCAAGCGCCTGCCGTCGAGCGCGGACCGGACCTTCCCGCCCTCGAAGTGCCCCTGCCCGACCCGATCCGTCCGGGAACGCCCGGCCAGTCCGCGTCCGAGGCGACGCCGCGTATCCTCTACGATCTGATGCTCCTGCCGGAACCGGTCCGGCGCATGCGCGAGCGCATTATGGAAGCCTGCAAGGCCGGCGACGTCGAGGCGCTGCGCGCGCTGCTCTCCACCGGCGCGAATGCGACGCAGCTATCGCTCTCCGCCGTGGAAGGCGACCCGATCGACCATCTGAAGAGCCTTTCGGGCGACGAGGAGGGGCATGAAATCCTTGCTATCCTCTACGAGGTGCTCGCCGCCGGTTTCGTCCATCTCGACATCGGCACGGATGACGAGATCTATGCCTGGCCCTATTTCGTGGCCATTCCGATCGAAACCTTGACGCCGCCCCAGCGCGTCGAACTCTTCAAGCTCGTCACCGCCGGCGACTACGAGGAGATGAAGGCCTACGGCACCTACATCTTCTTTCGCGTCGGCATCTCGCCGGATGGCGAATGGGAGTTCTTCGTCGGCGGCGAATAGGGCCATCGGCTTGCCCGGGCGCGCGCTTGCGCCTACCTAAGCGGCGTCACCGAAACAGATGCCGAGTCGCTCCATGCCGACCGTTCACCTCCCCTCCCGCGCTTTCGTCACCGTCGACGGGCCGGAGGCCGAGCACTTCCTCCAGAACCTCATCACGCCGGATCTCGCGGCGTTTGCGGCCGGCGAGGCGAAACCCGGCGCGCTGTTGACGCCGCAGGGCAAGATCCTGTTCGATTTCCTGATCTCGCGCACCGGCGACGGGTTCCGGCTCGAATGCCGGACGGAAGTCGCCGACGATCTGGCCAAGCGGCTGACGATCTACAGATTGCGCGCCAAGGTGTCGATTGCCGTCCAGGAACAAGGACTTGTCGCCGTTTCATGGGGCGACGATTCCAGCGCTTCGCAATCCGATTCAAGCGTGCGCGACCTGCGTTTCACCGAACCGGTCTGGCGGAACTACGAGGCTTTGCCGGTCGCCACGGCAGATGAGCCGGCCTGGACCGCGCTGCGCGCCGAAAGCGGCATTGCCGAAAGTGGCGCGGATTTCGCACTTTCCGACGTGTTCCCGCACGATGTTCTCTACGACCAGAATGGCGGCGTCGGATTGAAGAAGGGCTGCTTCGTCGGTCAGGAAGTGGTCTCGCGCATGCAGCATCGTGGCACTGCGAGGCGCCGCGTCATGATCGCCAGAAGCGACGATGCGCTGCCGGTTTCGGGCACCGAGATCACCGTCAATGGCCGGCCGATCGGCACGCTGGGCTCGAGCGCGGACGGCGCCGGTATCGCCATCATGCGGATCGACCGCGTCAAGGATGCGCTGGACGCCGGTCACGACATCCTCGCGGGCGATGCCAGGATGACGCTGACGGTCCCCGCCTGGGCACGCTACACGCTGCCCGAAACCACCGCGGCCGACTGATGCCCGACCGGCGCGGCGCCCCCGCGCGTGCCTGGCAGCGCATGCTCTCCGGCCGCAGGCTCGACCTTCTCGACCCCTCGCCGCTCGACATCGAGATCGGCGACATCGCCCACGGACTGGCGCGCGTCGCGCGTTGGAACGGGCAGACGCATGGCGCGCACGCTTTTTCGGTCGCGCAGCATTCGCTGGTCGTGGAAAAAATCCTGCGTTCCATCGAGCCCGACCTGGAGCCGCGCTGGCACCTCGCCGCGCTACTGCACGATGCGCCCGAATATGTGATCGGCGACATGATCTCGCCTTTCAAGCAGCAGATCGGCGACAGCTACCGGGTCGTCGAGCACCGGCTGCAGGTGGCAATCCACCTGCGTTTTGGCCTGCCGCCCGCTCTGCCCGCGCCGATCAAGAAGGCGATCAAGCGCGCCGACCAGATCGCCGCCTATCACGAGGCAACGCGGCTCGCCGGCTTCGGCATGGCTGAAGCGGTGAAGTTCTTCGGCCGCCCGACGGGCGTCACGGCCGGCGAACTGGCGCTGGAGCCGCAGGCTGCACTCTTGGTGCAGAACGCGTTCGTGGCGCGTTTCGTGGAGATCGAGGCGGCGCTTTAGCGCCCCTGCTTCTCCAGCCGGTTCAGGAACCATTTGGTCAATCGCACCCAGACCTCGTCCTTCTCGCCGGCATCTTCCACGCCGTGCTCGAGATTGGGGTTGTCGTTGACCTCGATGACGTAGATTTCGCCGCTCGGCATTTCCTTCAGGTCGACGCCATAAAGCCCGTCGCCGACGCAGCGCGCGGCGCGCACGGCCGTCTCGACGACATGGGCCGGCGCCTGGGCCAGCGTGAAGGCGCGGAAGCCGCCTTCGTCGGGTTTGCCACGGCGGTCGTGATTGACGATCTGCCAGTGCTTCTTGGCCATGAGATACTGCACGGCGAAAAGCGGTTGGCCGCCGAGGACGCCGATGCGCCAGTCATAGTCGGTCGGCGAATATTTCTGCGCGATGAGGAGGTCGGAATCCTCCAGCCATTTCGCGGCGAGCGTCTTCAACTCTTCAAAATTATTGGCCTTCTTCACGCCGCGCGAAAACGCGCTGTCTGGGATCTTCAACACAAGCGGAAAGCCGAGCATGTCGGCGGCAAGCTGCAAGTCCGCGGCGCCTGCGATCATCACGGTCGGCGGCACCGGCACGTTGTGCGCCTCCATCAGCTCGTTCAGATAGACCTTGTTGGTGCAGCGGATCATCGACAGCGGATCGTCGATGACGGGCATGCCCTCCTGCTGTGCGCGTCGCGCGAAGCGATAGGTGTGGTTCGAGATCGTCGTGGTCTCGCGAATGAAGAGCGCATCGTAATTCGCCAGTTTCGGCAGGTCGCGCTTGCCGATCGGCTCGACCTCGACGCCCATCTTGGCCGCGATGCGCGACCAGTATTTGAGCGAGGCGATGGAGGATGGCGGCAGTTCCTCCTTCGGATCGACCAGCGTCGCGAAGGAATAGCGCGAGGGCGTGCGCTGCTTGGTGTCGCGCCATTCGCGCGCGGTGTAGGTGTCGAGCGCTTCGAGGAAGCGGGTCTTCTCGTCCTCCTTCATCCGCGCGAGCGGCAGGAAGCCGACGCGGCCTATGGAGGCCCATTCGCCATTGTCGCGGATTGTCACTTCCAGTGCCGGCGCGCGGAACCAGTCGAACAGAAGCCGCGCGAAGCGGTCCCATGCCTTGGAGGGGCCGATGCCGAAGAAGACGCCGATCCGCGTCGGAAAGCTGCCGCCGAGTTCCTTGCGGCAGCGGTTGAGCGTCTGCTCCAATTCGGGCAGCGAGGCCTCGTAAAGCTTCTTTTCCGACAGGTCAATCATCGTCTCGACAGACGGGATGATGCGGTGGCCGCGCGAACCTGCCAGGAGCGAGGCGTAGTAGCCGCGGCTCTGGTAGGCGTAGGAACCGGACAGGTTGATGATCTTCGGCCGCTGCGTGCGAAACAGCGACGGATGGGTCAGGTAGTCCCGGTTGGTGATGATCTTGTGGGGGGTTTCGAACTGGTCGAGGTCGCTCTTGCGGCCGGTCAGGATGACCCAGGTCATTTTTTTCGTCTGTCTCCGAGCACGACGGCGGCCCGCAAGGGGGGATGGCCGAACTGCGCCATTCGCATGAACATCTCATAGGGCACCGGCACGTTCGCCGCGTCGGAAGCCGTCTCGCCATGCTCGTCCTCGACCCAAGGGTCGTGGATGAAGATGTGGTCGCCATCGTCGTCGATGGCCAGCACCCAATGCGGCACCTTCTTGCCGAACATCAGGAAGCCCGAGATCAGAACAACGACGAGCCGTCCTTGTTTCAAGGCGCGGCGAATATCGTCGAGCACGAAGGCGCGATCGTGGACGGCGACGCCGTATTCGGCGATGCGGGCGCGAAAGTCGATCTGGGCGAGCAGCATCACCCGGCGCTTTTCCGCATCGCGCACCGACTGGATGAAAAGCGGGCCTTCGTGCGAGACGAAGATTTCCGGCTTCAGGCCATGTTCGTGCGCGGCGACCGCAAGGCCGAACGGCTCGCAACCGCCCGGGCCCGACATCATGAAAACCGTCGTCGCCTCGCGCCACAGGCGGATTTCCTTGACCGGCTCGGGCACGTAATCGGCGTCGAAATGCGCCATCGCCATCATCAGGCAGCAGGGGCCGCAGGTGAAATCGGCGGTCTGTTCGTAGAAGGGCACCTTGGTCGAGCGCACCTCGCCATGAAGCAGCTTTTCCATGCGGATCGCCGCGACGCCGTCCTCGTAATAGCCGTCCTCGACGCCGATGCGGCGGTAGTGGTTCTTCTCGTAGAGCGCGATGGCACGTGGATTGTCCTCGCGCACCTCCAGCCGCAGGAGCATCCGCCCATGCTCGTAGGCGGCGTGCTCGGCGGCGGCGAGCAGCGTGCGACCCAGACCTGTTCCCTGCATCTGTTCGTCGGCCGCGATCGAATAGAGCCGCGCGACGCCGCTGCCTTTTCGGAACAGGACCATGCAGTAGCCAACGATGGCGCCGTCCAGGATCGCGACCGTCGTCTCCGCGGTCGAGCGTTCGATCAGCTTGTGGAAGGAGCGGCGCGAAATGCGGTCATGAGTGAAGACGCGCGCCTCGAGCGCGGCCAACGCATCCTCGTCGCCGATGCGGGCGGCGCGCAGCGTGATGCCTGAGGCGATGGGTGCGGATGCCATTGCGGCGGACTTCCTCGGGAAAGTCGGGCGCCGGTTGTCCTCCCAACTCCGGCCCGCCGACACCTTTCCGAGGCCGGCGAATTTTCGCTTTCGCGCCCCGATTATGGCCGAATTGGGACGTCTGTCCAGCGCCTTGCACGGCTTGGTTTTCGTGTCGGCACAGGGCTTAATGCGCTGCGACAGAGGGGATGGAATCACCGATGGACGAACTCGAAATCCGCGCCGCCGATGCGCTGACCATGAGCGAACTGGCGCTGCGCGAGGCGGGTGCGCTGATCGGCGCCTATTCGCTGTCTTTCATCGGCGCGATCGTGCTCCTCATCGTCGGATATCTTGCGGCCGGCATCTTCGAGCGCTCGCTCTATGCCGGCCTCGGTCGCATCAAGGGCGTCGACGAGACGCTGCGCCGGTTCCTCTCCAAGGTGGTGCGCTACACGATCCTGATCCTCGTCGGCGTCACGGCGCTGGCACAGTTCGGCGTCCAGACGACGAGCATCATCGCCGCGCTCGGCGCGGTCGGCCTCGCCATCGGCCTCGCGCTGCAGGGGACACTGCAGAACATTGCCGCAGGCATCATGCTCCTCGTCCTGCGGCCGTTCCGGGTCGGCGAGTTCATCACCACGCCGACCGTTTCCGGCACGATCGAGGAAATCGGGCTGTTCGCGACAGAACTTCGCGGCGCGGACGGGCTCTACATCTTCGCGCCCAACAGTCTGCTCTGGAACGTTCCGGTGACCAATGCCACGCGCAATCCGCTGCGACGCACCGAACTTACGCTGACCATCGCCTATGGGGACGACGTCGCGACCGCGCGCCAGACGCTGCTCGATCTTGCAGCCAACGAAAAGCGAATCCTCGAGGAACCGGCGCCCGAGACCTTCGTCGCAACGCTGGGCGACGCCGCCGTCGGCGTGACGCTGCATTACTGGACCGCGACCGCCGACTTCTGGAAAACCAAGATCGACATGACGCAAAAGGCCAAGGCCGCTTTCGAGGCGAAGGGACTGACGATCCCCGTCGCCCCGCGAATCCCGCCGCCCGCGCCATCACGATAGGCGGAGGGCGGGTGCAAATCGGCGTCGCACGACCTAGATTGGGCTCATGAACGTCGTCCGACTTGCATTTGCAGGCATGCTTTTCCTGCCCGCTTTCGCCGCCTCGCCCGCGCTGGCCTGTCCCGAGCGGGTGACCGTGTCGCGCGGCGACACGTTGTCCGCGATGGCGGCCGCTTGCGGGACGAATGTCGAGGCGCTGATGCAGGCCAATCCCGGCTTGCGGCCGAACCGGCTGCAACCCGGCATGATGATAGAGGTGCCGCCTGCCGGCGCGGCATCCCGGCAGATCCCCTATAACCGCCCGCGGGTGACGGTGGCACCGCCCATCGCGCAGACGGGACCGGGCATCCAGACGCCGACCAACATCCCGCTTAGGGAATTCCGCCGCGAGCGGCCGGTCTATTTCGACCCGACCCGGCCGCCGCTTCCCGGCCAGGTGCCGCTGCCGGGGCAGCCGGGCTCGCCGGGATGGCCCTTGCCGCAACGGTGACAGATCAGCGGAATTGAACGGTCCATCGTTTCAATTCGTTTCCGTTTGAACAATCGCTCGGCTAGTCTCGCGCTTCAATCGAGACGCGCGCCATGACCACGATTCCCGCTGCCCGCCCCGCGACACGCTCCGTGCCGTGGCTTCTCATCATCTGCGGCTGCCTCATCGCCGGCATGGCGTTCGGGCCGCGCTCGGCGATGGGGTTCTTCCAATTGCCGATGCTGGCGGAAAAGGGCTGGGACCGGACGACGTTCGGTCTCGCCATGGCGATCCAAAACCTGCTTTGGGGCCTCGGCCAGCCGGTTTTCGGCGCAATCGCAGACCGCTACGGCACGTGGCGCGTGCTTTCCTTCGGCGGCCTGCTTTATGCCGCCGGGCTTGCGATGATGGCCACCGCCGACACGCCGACCATGCTGCACATTTCCGGCGGCGTCCTCGTCGGCCTCGGCGTTGCGGCAAGCTCGTTCTCGATCGTGCTCGCCTCGTTCGGCCGCAACACGCCGCCGGAAAAGCGCTCCATCGTCTTCGGCATCGGCACGGCTGCCGGCTCGGCCGGGATGTTCGTCTTCGCGCCCGTCAGCCAGGGACTGATCGACGCCTATGGATGGTCGGACACGCTGATGATCATGAGCGCGATGATGCTCCTGATCCCCATCCTCGCCATTCCGCTGGTCGGCAATTCGAAGACAGGCTCGGTGCCGCAGGCGCAGTACGAACAGTCGATGGGGGATGCGCTGCGCGAGGCTTTCGCGCACAAGAGCTACCTTCTGCTCGTTTCTGGCTTCTTCGTCTGCGGCTTCCAGGTCGCCTTCATCACCGCGCATTTCCCGGCCTATATCGGCGATCTGGGCATCGATGCGCGCTATGCCGTGCTGGCGCTCGCCTTCATCGGCTTCTTCAACATCATCGGCTCGCTCGCTGCCGGCGTCATCGGCCAGAAATATTCCAAGCCCATCTTCCTCGCGCTGATCTATATCGGCCGCTCGATCGCCATCACGGCGTTTCTCCTGCTGCCGCAGACGCCGACCGCCGTCATCGTATTCTCGATCGTGATGGGGCTCTTATGGCTCTCCACGGTGCCACCGACCAACGCGCTGGTCGCGATCATGTTCGGCACGCGCTATCTCGGCCTTCTCGGGGGGCTCGTCTTCCTGTCGCACCAGCTCGGCTCGTTCCTCGGCGTTTGGCTCGGTGGCTATCTCTACGACATCCTCGGGTCCTACGATCCGGTCTGGTGGCTGGGCGTGGCGCTCGGGCTTTTCGCAGCCATCGTCCACTGGCCGATCGCCGAGCGGCCGGTCGACCGGCCGGTATTGGCGCCGGCAGAGTAGCCGAGCTACCTCGCCGCCATGTTGGCGATCGGGAAGATGGCGCAGGTCTCGGTGCCGATGGCGAGCAGCTTTCCGTTTGCGTCCATCATCCGCGCTTCCGAGACGGCGAGCGTGCGGCCCTTGTTGACGACCTTGCCCTCGCAGGTGACGACGCCCGTCTTCTCGCTGATCGGACGGAGGTAGTTCACCTTCATCTCGACGGTCGAATAACCCTCGCCTTTCGCCAGCAGCGTGTGGATCGAGCAGCCGAGCGCGGAATCGAGCACCGTCGCGGCCCAGCCGCCATGAACGGAGCCGAGCGGGTTGAAATGGCGCGCACCCGGCATGCCCCTGAACACCGCCCTGCCCTCGGAAACCTCGACGAGCGCGAAGTTGATGCGTGCGGCGATCGACGGCGCTGGATACTGGCCGTCGACCACGCGCTGCAGGAGTTCCAAGCCCGAATAATGCTCGACATCCGCATGCGGAATGGTGCCGAGGCCTCGAGGAACGACGTGGCCCGGGAAGATTTCGACTGCGGTCATGCGGCATTTTCTCCGTTATGCGGTGGGATGCTGGCGAGCGCCTTTTTCAGCGCGGCGATGAAGCCGATGCGGGCATCGGGCTCGTCCATGCCGCGCGGCTCATAGATGTGGCGGGCGAGGAAGAAGCCGGTCAGGCGGAAGGCGTCGGCGATGGCGGCCTCGTCGCCCTGACGTTTCGAGCCGCGCTGCAGGAATTCGGGCAGTGCCAGGAGCTTGTCGCGCCAGGGCTCGCCCGCCGCGCGCGAAACGGCGCGGCCACTCTTGGGCGAGACATAGACAAGGTCCTCGCGAGCTCCGGTCGCGGCGCAGCGCTGGAGGTCGAGCCCGAAGCCGAGTTCCTCCAGAACCAGGAGCTCGAAGCGGACGACGAGTTCGGCTGCATCCTGCGGCTCGCGCAGATGGTCGAGCACCACTGCCAGCGTCTCGTAGAGGCCCGCATGGGGATCGCGCTCGGGCAGGAGACGCAGATGCGCCGCCAACAATTGCAGGCCATAGATGCTGGCCGCGCTGTCCATGAACTGCGCGGCCTTGAGTTCCACCGGTTCGACCGCGAAGAAACCCAGATGCTCGTCGAGCCGCGCGCGCCAGACGAGTTCGACGCGGTTGCCCGCCTGCAGCACCGGCTGCATCTTGCGCGAACGCCCACCGCGCACGAGGCCGAGATGGCGGCCATGGCCGCGCGTCATCACTTCGAGGATGACGCTCGTCTCGCCATGCCGGCGCGTACCAAGGATGATGCCGTCGTCACGCCATTCCATCAGGCGAAGTTCGACGCGTCAGCGGGGAAATTCAAGTCCCATCTCGCGATAGCGCTCGGGATCGTTGATCCAGTTCTCGCGCACCTTCACGAACAGGAAGAGATGGACCTTCTGCTCCATGATCTCGGCCAATTCCTCGCGCGCGGCCTGACCGATGGCGCGGATCGTCTCGCCCTTCTTGCCGAGGACGATCTTCTTCTGGCTGTCGCGCTCGACATAGATGACCTGATCGATCTTGACCGATCCGTCACTCTTTTCCTCCCAGCCCTCGGTCTCGACATGCGAGGAATAGGGCAGTTCCTGGTGAAGGCGCAGGAACACCTTTTCACGGGTGATCTCGGCTGCGAGCTGGCGCATCGGCAGGTCGGAAATCTGGTCTTCCGGATAGTACCAGGGGCCTTCCTGCGCAGCCTCGGCAAGATAGTCGAGAAGGTCGGCGCAGCCCGAACCCGTCAGGGCCGAGATCATGAAGACGCGCTCGAACTGGACCTTCTCGGTCGCCTTGGAGGCAAGGGCCAGGAGGTCTTCGCGCTTCACCTGATCGATCTTGTTCAGGATCAGGATCTTCGGCTGGCGGACGTTTTCCAGCCGTTCGAGGATCGTTTCCGCGTCACCGCGAATTCCGCGCTCGGCGTCGATCAGGAAAGCGATCGTGTCGGCATCCTTGGCACCGCCCCAGGCGGTCGTCACCATCGCCTCGTCGAGGCGGCGGCGCGGCTTGAAGATGCCCGGCGTGTCCATGAATACGATCTGCGAACGCTTGTGGGTTGCGATGCCGCGCACGATGGCGCGCGTCGTCTGGACCTTGTGGGTGACGATCGAAACCTTGGAGCCGACGAGCTGGTTCAAAAGCGTCGACTTGCCCGCATTGGGCGCGCCGATGAGCGCGACGAAGCCCGAGCGCGTCGGTCCCTCGGCATTGGTGGATTCGTCGGTCATCGTGTCTCGTCCTTCCAGACGCCTTCGCGCGTCAATATGGCGGTCGCCGCCGCCTGCTCGGCCTCGCGCTTGGAGCGGCCCTGCGCCTGCCCCGGCGCCAGACCTTCGATCAGCACGCTGACCGTGAAGACCGGATCATGATCCGGTCCCTCGCGCCTGTCCACGCGATAGACGGGCGAGACCTTGACGCGCTGGTGCGCCCATTCCTGCAACTCGGTCTTGGCGTCGCGCCGTCCGGCCGCCTCGCCTTTGGCGCGCTTGGCCCATTTGTCGAGGATGAAGCCTTGAGCCGCTTCCAGCCCTTTTTCCAGATAGATGGCAGCAATCAGCGCCTCCATCACGTCGGAGCGCGTGTTGATCCGCTTCTTGCCGGACAGCGAACCGAATTCGGCGCCGGTGCGGATCAGCGGCGTCAGGCCGATCTCGTCGGCCAGATCGGCCAGCGTCTCGGCATTGACCAACCCGTTGAGGCGCACCGAAAGCTCGCCTTCGGCGGCATCGGGGTGCGCTTCGAACAGCATCTGCGCGATCACGAGGCCGAGCACCCGGTCGCCGAGGAATTCCAGCCGCTCGTAATGCGCCGCCGCGCCGGCCTGCACGCTCGCATGGGTCAGCGCACGCGCCAGCCGTTCGTGGGCGCTCAAGGCGATGCCGGTGATCTTTTCGATGGCGGCCGCGAGTGCCGCGCCATCGGTCTTGTTCCCGGCCATCACTCGACCGA
Organism: Aliihoeflea sp.; assembly: GCF_052435475.1. Classification (NCBI taxonomy): domain Bacteria; kingdom Pseudomonadati; phylum Pseudomonadota; class Alphaproteobacteria; order Hyphomicrobiales; family Phyllobacteriaceae; genus Aliihoeflea; species Aliihoeflea sp. The sequence goes on along the minus strand of NZ_JBQVMV010000001.1, from coordinate 229,655 downwards.
GTTGAGGAGGCGCGAGAAGCGCAGTTCGGTCGGCCAGCGCCAGATTTCGAGCGGGCTTGCGCCGCCCGACATGGAGAAGAAGATGATGTTGGCGCGACCGACGAGATGATCGGCCGGGACGTAGCCAACCGAGAACCGGCTGTCGGTCGAATTGTCGCGATTGTCGCCCATCATGAAGTAGTGGCCTTCCGGCACCTGGAATTCGCGCGTGTTGTCGCCGATCGAGTTGGGCGAAAGGTCGAGCGTGTCATAGGAAACGCCGTTCGGCAGCGTCTCGCGCCAGACCTCGACGGGACGTGCCATCTCGGTGATGTCGGGATTGTCGAGTTCGTCCACCAGTTCGCGCGGCACCGCCTCACCGTTCAGGAAAAGCTGGCCTTCGCGCATCTGCACCGTGTCACCCGGCATGCCGATCACGCGCTTGATGTAGTCGAGCGACGGGTCGGGCGGGAACTTGAACACCACGACATCGCCGCGCTCCGGCTCCGAACCCCAGATGCGGCCTTCGAAAAGCGGCGGCGAAAAGGGCAGCGAATGCTTCGAATAGCCATAGGCCCATTTGGTGACGAAGAGATAGTCGCCCTCGAGCAGGGTCGGGCGCATCGACCCGGACGGGATCGAGAAAGGCTGGAACAGCAGCGTGCGGATGACCAGCGCCAAAAGCAGAGCCTGCACGATGACGCTGACGGTTTCACCGAAACCGCCGGATTTCTTGTTGTTCTTGTCCGACACGCTGAGATTCTTTCCGTACTTTGCGGGGTGCGGTTCGTCTTAGCGTTTGACGGCGTCTGCGGCAACGCCGTTGCGTCGCTTGGTCACGCCGCGGTTGGGTCGGCCAGTGCCTCGATGATGACGAAGGCTTGAGCGAGCGGGAAATCGTCGGTGATCGTCAGGTGGATTACGGGCTTGTGGCCTTCCGGCATCAGGGCAATCAAGCGCTGGAGCGCCCCATTGGTCAGCCGCATCGTGGGTTTGCCCCCGGGCAGATTGACGACGCCCATGTCGCGCCAGAAGACGCCGCGCGCAAGGCCGGTGCCGAGCGCCTTGGCGCAGGCCTCCTTGGCGGCGAAGCGCTTGGCATAGGAGGCCGCCCGCAACTTACGCCGGTCGGATTTTTCCTTCTCGATTTCGGTGAAGACGCGATTGATGAAGCGCTCGCCATGGCGCTCGATGGTCTTTTCGATGCGACGAATGTCGATGAGGTCGCTGCCAATTCCGACGATCATCGTGCGGGCTGCGTCAGGGCCGGATGCGCGCGCTGGCGCGCCTTGTCCGCAAGGCGCCGGCGCCGCTGTTCGCGGAACAGACCGACGGCCCAGTAGGTCAAAAGATAGAGGATAAGGCCGCACAGCGTTCCGAGCATCGCCCCTCCGACCGTCATCGGCTTCAACAGCGGCTCCCAAAGGAGTGCGAAATCGAGCTCGGTCAAGACGCGTCCCAGTTGCAGTGGCACCACCTCACCCGGTTCACGTCCCTGCAGCATGTATCGGCCGAGCCCAAGCGAACACCCCCAGATAAAGGGAAAGGTGATCGGATTGCCAACAGCCGTTCCCAGCGCCGACGCGATCAGATTGCCGCGCAAAAGCCATGCAAGGCCGGCCGCGATGAGAAAGTGGAAGCCCATATAGGGCAGAAAGGATGCGAAGGCCCCGGCCGCCACGCCTGCTGCCACCGCATGCGGCGTCGCCGTCAGGCGCAGCACCCGTCTCGAAAAATAGCGGGCGGAGCGCGCGAACGACCGCCGCGGCCAGAACATCACCCGCAACTTCTCGCCGAAATCTGCCGTTTTACGTCTTCTGAAAAGCATACCTTTTCGTCGCTCAGGCCGGGCTCCCCGCCCGGTTCCGTCATCAGGGCTTCGAGTGGTCCAGTCATCACGATATAGGCATGGAGACCGAGCCGCTACAATGCGCGATCATCATGTAATGTTTCGTGAACGACCACCGACATCGTCAAATGTTGCGGCTTCCAGGCTTGATGGCCGGAATGGCGGCGAGTTCGGGCGGGAGCGCGTCGGCCGGATAGGCAGGCACTTCATATTCGGCGAGCGCGATGAGCGGCACCCCGACATCGGCCTTGCCGGCGGAACGGTCGACGATGCAGGCAGCCGCGACGATTTCGGCGCCAAGTTCTCGAAGGCAATCGACGGTCTCGCGGATCGACAGGCCGGTTGTCACGATGTCCTCGACGATGACGACACGCGCGCCTTTTTCCATCTCGAACCGGCGCAACTTGAAGACACCCGCCTCGCGCTCGACCCAGACCGCGGGCACGCCGAGATGACGAGAGGTTTCATAAGCGGGAATGATGCCGCCGACGGCCGGACCGACGACATAGTCGATCTCGCCGGCCTCAGCGCGAATCTTCTCCGCGAGCGCCCGGCACAGGCGCTCGGTCTTGTCTGCGTGCATGAAGACGCGGGCCTTTTGTAGAAAGACGGGGCTGCGCAGGCCCGAGGTCAGGATGAAATGCCCCTCCAGAATCGCGCCCGCCTCGCGGAAAATCGCCAATACGTCTTCAGTCTGCATCTGCCGTCTTTTCCTATCCGTTCACGCGGCGCACTTCCGAAACGCTCGCATTTTCCTTCAGTTGCGACATCAGCCGGTTCAGATGCTTCAGGTCCCAGACCTCGAGATCGAACACCATCTCGGTGAAGTCCGGCGCGGTGCGCAGCATGGACAGCGTATGGATGTTGGCGTCGTTTGATGCAATCACCTGCGAGATATTCGCAAGCGATCCGGGCTCGTTCAGAGCCGTCACCGAGACGCGCGCGGGGAAGCGTTCCTTGGTGTCCTCGTCGATGTCCCAGCGCACGTCGATCCAGCGCTCCGGCTGGTCGTCGAAGGCGGTCAGCGACGGCGACTGGATCGGATAGATCGTGATGCCCGAGCCCGGATGCATGATGCCGACGATGCGGTCGCCCGGAACGGCGCCTTCCGGGGCGAACTTGACCGGCAGGTCGCCGCGCACGCCGCGGATCGGCAGTGCACCGGCACTCTCGCGCCGGCCGGGCTTTTCGGGCTCGCTCGAGCGCGGCATCTGGAACAGCATGCCGGCCGCATTGCGAAGGTTGAACCAGCCCTCCTCGCGCTGGCGCGGCGGCTGCACCGCCCTCTCCTCCTTGTGGTCGGGATAGACAGCGCGCACGACGTCCGGCGACGACAATTCGCCGCGCCCGACGGCGGCCAACACGTCCTCGACATCCTTGCGCGCCAAGCGGTGCAGGACGGGTTTTAGCAGTTCCTTGGAGAATTTCTTTCCCGAGCGCTCGAAGGCGCGTTCGAGAATGCGCGTGCCGAGGCCGGAATATTGCTTGCGGATCGCGTTCTTGGTCGCGCGGCGGATGGCCGAGCGCGCCTTGCCGGTGACGACGACGGATTCCCATGCGGCGGGCGGCACCTGCGCCTTGGAACGGATGATCTCGACCTCGTCGCCATTCTTTAATTCGGTCATCAGCGGCATGATGCGGCCGTTGATCTTGGCGCCGACGCAGGTATCGCCGACATCTGTATGAACCGCATAGGCGAAGTCGATCGGCGTCGCGCCGCGCGGCAGCGCGATCAGCCGGCCCTTCGGCGTAAAGCAGAAGACCTGGTCCTGAAAAAGTTCGAGCTTCGTGTTTTCGAGAAATTCCTCCGGATTGTCGCCTTCCGAAAGCTGTTCGATCGTGTGACGCAGCCAGGCATAGGCGTTGGTGTCCTTGGACAGCTTCAGACCGCCATTGCCCGATACCGTCGCACCATCCTTGTAGAGCGTGTGGGCGGCGACGCCGTATTCGGCGACGTCATCCATCGGCCGCGTGCGTATCTGCAGTTCCACACGCTGACGCGACGGGCCGACGATGGTCGTGTGGATGGATCGGTAGTCGTTCTGCTTCGGCGTCGAGATGTAATCCTTGAATCGGCCCGGCACCATCGACCAGGTCGTGTGGATCGCAAACAGCGCGCGATAGCAGTCCTCTTCATTGTCGACGATGACGCGAAAGCCGAAAATGTCCGACAATTGCTCGAAGGACAGCGCCTTGGTCTCCATCTTGCGAAAGACCGACCACGGTTTCTTCTGCCTGCTCTTGACCGTCGCCTTGATGTCGTACTTCTCGAACAGCACTGAAAGCGACTTCTCGATCTCGCCGATGACGTTCTTCGACCGCTCGTAGATGTCGGCGAGCCGCTCGGTGACTGCGCGATGGGCCTCGGGGTTCATGGTGCGGAAGGCCAGTTCCTCCAGCTCCTCGCGCATGTCCTGCATGCCCATGCGCCCGGCCAGCGGCGCATAGATGTCCATCGTCTCCTCGGCGATGCGGATGCGCTTGTGCTCGGGCATGTGGTCGAGCGTGCGCATGTTGTGCAGCCGGTCGGCCAGCTTGACCAGCAGAACGCGCACGTCCTCGGCAATGGCGAGAAGCAGCTTGCGCAGGTTTTCGGCCTGCTCGGCCTTCTTGGAGACGAGGTCCAGCTTCTTGAGCTTGGTCAGGCCCTCGACGAGCTTGCCCATCTCCGGGCCGAACAGCGTGTCGATTTCCTGGCGCGTGGCCGAGGTGTCCTCGATCGTATCGTGGAGCAGCGCGACGGCGATCGTCGCCTCGTCGACATGCATGTCGGTGAGGATCGCGGCCACTTCGAGCGGGTGGGAGAAATACGGGTCGCCGGATGCGCGCTTCTGGTGACCATGCTTCTGCATGGCATAGACATACGCCTTGTTCAAAAGCGCTTCGTTCACGTCGGGCTTGTAGCGCTGGACGCGCTCGACAAGCTCGTATTGCCGCATCATGTGGAACCGGACCCTTCAGACGAAATATGCCGCGCCATCATAGCGGCGCGGCATATAATTTAGATAGTCATCAATAGGCCGCGGCGGAAGATTGCCGTGCCGCGACGATCAGAAATCGTCGCTCTTTTCCGGCGCGACAAGGCCTTCGATGCCGGCCAGGAGATCGTCTTCCGACATGCGGTCGAAGGTGACGTTCTCTTCGCTCTCGTCGGTCGCGATGATCGTCTCGTCGCCGGCCTCCGTCGAAAGCGCGGGAGCCTCGACTTCCGGCTCGTCGACTTCGACGTGCTTCTGCAGCGAATGGATCAGGTCTTCCTTCAGATCTTCCGGCGAGAGCGTCTCGTCGGCGATCTCGCGAAGGGCGACGACCGGGTTCTTGTCGTTGTCGCGGTCGATCGTGATCGCGGCGCCCTGCGAGATCTGGCGGGCACGGTGGCCGGCGAGCAGAACGAGCTCGAACCGGTTGTCGACCTTGTCGATGCAATCCTCAACGGTGACGCGGGCCATGGGAACGCCCCTTTCATGTCTTCAGGTGTCGGGAGATTGCGTGCTCCATAGCGAAAACTTCGCCTCTTGACAAGCATTGCGAGACGCTGCGTCCACACGATCAAAAATGCTTGAGCCCGGCCGCTGCGATGTTGGCACGCGGCGCCATTGCCCGTATGTCTGTCTTATATTCAGTTTCGCTTGAATTCGATTTTCGCCCTTGGGCGCCAGTCATTTCGACAGGCCGGCCATTTCGACAGGAACAATTGCCATGTTCGATCCGCGCGAAAAGATCGCCCTCTTCATCGACGGCGCCAATCTCTACGCCACGTCCCGCGCACTCGGTTTCGACGTCGACTACCGCAAGCTGCTCACGCATTTCCAGAAGCACGGCTATCTCGTGCGCGCCTACTACTACACCGCGCTGATCGAGGATCAGGAATACTCCTCGATCCGGCCGCTGATCGACTGGCTCGACTACAATGGATACAAGGTCGTCACCAAGCCCGCGCGGGAGTTCACCGACGCGATGGGCCGGCGCAAGATCAAGGGCAACATGGACATCGAGTTGACGGTCGACGCGCTCGAACTCGCCTCGACGATCGATCACTACGTCATCTTTTCCGGCGACGGCGATTTTCGCAGCCTCGTCGATGCGCTCCAGCGCAAGGGCCGCAAGGTCTCGGTGATCTCGACCATGGCCTCGCAGCCGCCGATGATCTCGGACGATCTGCGCCGGCAGGCCGATCATTTCATCGACCTGAATTCGCTCAAGGCCGAAATCGGACGCGAGGGCGCAGAGCGCATCGCCCGCCGTCCCGCGCCCGAACCCGTCGACGAAGACGAGTTCGAATGAGCCGCACCTTTTCCGTCGGGCCTGCGGAGCCGTCGCCCGACTGTCCGCTCTGCCCCCGCCTGCGCGAGTTCATCGCGGCGTGGCGCGCGCGCGAGCCGTACTGGTTCAACGCGCCGGTGCCGACCTGGCTGCCGACGGCCGGCGATGGCAGCGTGCGGCTCCTCATCGTTGGGCTCGCGCCCGGCCTGCGCGGGGCCAACCGGACCGGCCGGCCGTTCACCGGCGATTATGCGGGCGATCTTCTCTATTCGACGCTGAAACGGTTCGGCTTCGCCACAGGCGAGTTTGAAGCCCGTCCCGACGACAGCCTGGAACTGATCGAGACGGCCGTCACGAACGCCGTGCGCTGCGTGCCGCCGGAGAACAAGCCGGTGGGCGCAGAGATCAACACCTGTCGTAAATTTCTCGTGCCGACCATCGGCCGGTTCGAGAATTTGAAGGCAATCGTGACGCTTGGCTTGATCTCGCACCAGTCGGTCGTGCGCGGGCTCGGCGGGCGGGTTGCCGAGCACAAATTCGGCCATCAGGCGCAGACCGAAATCGGCGGCATCCGCGTATTCTCGAGCTATCACTGCTCGCGTTACAACACGAATACGGGACGGCTGACGGAAGAGATGTTCGTCAATGTTTTTCGAGATGTGCGGGCGTTTTTGGACAGTTAGAGTCGGGACGGCTTGCGTGGCGGAAGCGGCGAGGCCTGGATTCCTGTGACAAGCACAGGAATGACGGCTGCAGAAGCGTCAATGCAAAACGGCAGAGATGAATTTTCGCATCAACGAACCTGCCGTCATTCCTGTGCTTGTCACAGGAATCCAGGCCTCGCCGTCTCAACCAATCAACCGTTCAACCGTGGTTCTTCAAAAGCCGCGCTTTTTCCCTACCCCAGTCGCGCTGCTTTTCCGTCTCGCGCTTGTCGTGCAGCTTCTTGCCGCGCGCCAAGCCGAAGAGCAGTTTCGCGCGGCCCTTTTCGTTGAAGTAGATCTTCAGCGGGACCATCGTCATGCCCTCGCGCTCGACGCCCTGTTTCAGGCGCGCCATCTCCTTCTTCTTCAGGAGAAGCTTTCGGCGGCGGCGAGGCTCGTGGTTGAAGCGGTTGCCTTGCGTGTATTCGGGAATGTACGAATTGATCAGCCAGATCTCGCCGCCCTCCGCCGAAGCGTAGGATTCGCCGATATTCGCCTGGCCTTCGCGCAGCGACTTCACTTCCGTGCCCGTCAGCGACAGGCCGGCCTCGTAGGTGTCTGTCACCTCGAAGGAGAAGCGTGCCTTGCGGTTTTCCGCGACCAGCTTGGAATTGTTGTCCTTGTCCTTGCTCATGTCATCGCAACGCGAAAAGCCGGCATCAGTTCATCAGTCCGGCGTGAACCATCGCGGCGTCGATCGCCTTCGCCGTCGATTCCTCGACCGTGACGAGCGGCATCCTGACGACGTTCTGCACTTTCCCAAGGCGCGATAGCGCATATTTCGCGCCGGTCACGCCCGCCTCGATGAAGATCGCCTTGTGGAGCGGCATCAACCGGTCCTGCAATTCGATCGCGCGTTCGCGGTCGCCGGCGAGCGAGGCGCGTTGGAATTCGGCACAAAGGCGCGGTGCGATGTTGGAGGTGACCGAGATCGCCCCCTGCCCGCCATGTGCGTTGAAGCCGAGCGCCGATGCGTCCTCGCCGGAAAGCTGGATGAAGTCTGGCCCGCAGGTGATGCGCTGTTCGGAGACGCGCTCGATCTTCGCCGTCGCATCCTTGACGCCGACGATGTTCGAAAAGTCTTTCGCCAGCCGTCCCATCGTCTCGGGCGTCATGTCGATCACCGAGCGCGGCGGGATGTTGTAGATGATGACGGGCAGCTTAACCGCCTTTGCCACTTCGGCGAAATGCGCGTAGAGCCCGCGCTGGTTGGGCTTGTTGTAGTAGGGCGTGACGACGAGAACCGCGTCCGCGCCGGTCTTTTCGGCGAACTTCGCCAGTTCCACGGCTTCCGTGGTCGAATTCGAGCCCGCGCCGGCAATGACCGGAACGCGACCTGCGGCCACCTCCACGCAGATCTCGACGACGCGGCGGTGTTCTTCATGGCTCAGCGTCGGCGATTCACCCGTCGTCCCGACCGGCACCAGCCCGTTCGTGCCTTCGCCGATCTGCCATTCCACGAGTTCGCGGAAGGCTTTCTCATCCAGGGCGCCGTCCTTGGTGAACGGGGTCACGAGCGCGGTCATCGAACCTGTGAACATGATCTCAAAGCTCCTGGATAGGCACTTGGCAAGCGGAAAACGGCTATTCTGCCCGCCTTCTAGACGATCGGCGGCGGATGCACCATAGTCTTGGCGTTGGGACGAAGCGGAATTCAACGCGCGCCGGCCATGAGCGCGGCGCATTTGAACGATGGCGATAACCAATCGTTTACGTCGTCTTCACCGACAGCCCCTAGCATGGGTGTCTCGTTAACCTACCTGTCCATGACGAACGACCCAGGACCTAAAGAATGCAGGCAACACTCAGGACCCGCGTCGCGCTTACCGGCTTGACCCTCGCCCTCCTTCCCGGGCTGGCGCTCGCCAATCCGGTACTGCCGTCCAACCCGCCCATTCCCGGCCAGCGCCCCTACCAGGCTGCTGCGACGGGCGTCGACAGCGCATTTACGACCGGTTCGGTCGTGGCGCAGTCGGCAGCCGCAATGGCAACCGATCTCGTCGTCAGCGGCGATATTTCCAAGCTCAAGGCCGGGCTCGACGCCTTGCAGTCGGGCAACATCTCCCGCGCCCGCGTTACCCGGGACAACCTGCCGTCCAATTCGCTGGACCGCCAGATTCTCTCCTGGGCGATCGCCACGAGCGGCGTCGATGGCGTTCCGTCCGGCGAAATCGCGCAAGCGGCGTTCGCACTCAAGGGCTGGCCGGGCATGTCGCGGTTGCGCGCCAATTCCGAGCGGGCGCTTCTAAGGGAAAACCCGGGCCCGCAGGGCGTGCTGCGCGCATTCGGCGACACGCAACCCGAAACGCCGGAAGGCACGATCGCCTTGACGCGAGCGCATCTGGCCGTCGGCAACACGCAGTCCGCGAAGGCCGTTCTGGCACCCTATTGGCGCAACGAGCGCATCGAGCCCCGCGAAGAAGCCGCAATGGTGCGCGAGTTCGGCCGCCTGCTCACGGCCGCCGACCATTGGCATCGCATGGAGGGGATGCTCCACATAGATCGCATCACCTCCGCCGAGCGCGTCGCAGGTCTTGCCGGCGGCGAGGCGCTGACGCGCGCCTGGGCCGCCGTGATCCGTGGCGAATCGAATGCCGGCAAGCTTCTTGCCGCCGTGCCGCAGGCCCAGCGCAAGGCCGGTTTCTACTTCGCGCAGGCACGGCACCTTCGCCGCGCCGAACGCTACAAGGAGGCCGCCCAGGTCGTTCTCCAGGCACCGAAGGACGCGGCCTCGCTCGTCAATGCCGACGCGTGGTGGATCGAAAGACGCGTCCTCTCGCGCGAATTGCTCGATCTCGGCGAAAATCGCCTCGCCTATCAGGTTGCCGCCGCCCAGCAGGTGGACAGCCCGGCCAACGCCGTCGACGGCGAATTCCATGCCGGCTGGTATGCGCTGCGCTTCCTCAGCGATGCGGCGACGGCCAACCGGCATTTCTCGCGAATCGTCCAGATCGCCGAAGGGCCAATTTCCTTGTCGCGCGGCCATTACTGGCTGGGACGCGCCGCGGAGGCCGGCGGTCCCGGCAATGCACGCGACCACTACCAGCGCGCGGCGCGCTACGGGACGGCGTTTTACGGCCAGCTTGCCGCCGCCAAGCTTGGTGCCACGACGGTTTCGGCAAGTTTCCCGTCGCCCAGCGACGCCGACCGCCGCAATTTCGAGGGCCGGCAGGCAGTGCAGGCGATCCGTCGCCTCGAGCGCGCCGGTCACCAGGGCCGGGCGAACACGCTCTATCGCGACCTGGCGCTGCAACTCGACAGCACCGGCGAACTGGCGTTGCTCGCCGTCATGGCGGAGCGGCGCGGCGACCACCCGCTCGCGCTGCGCGTCGGCAAATGGGCGGCGGGCCGCGGCCTCGATGTCGGAGCGCTGGCGCATCCCGTCGGCGCCATTCCGGGCAATGCCAACATCTCGGCGGCCGGAAAGGCGCTTGCCTACGCCATTGCCCGGCAGGAGAGCGAGTTCAACATCTCCGCGCGTTCGGGCGCAGGCGCGCTCGGCATCCTGCAATTGCTGCCGGGAACGGCCCGCGACATGGCGCGCAAGGTCGGCGTTTCCTACGACCAGGCCCGCCTCACCCGCGATGCCGGATATAATGCCGCGCTCGGCGCCGCCTATCTCGGCGAGCAGCTCGATCGGTTCAACGGCTCCTACATCCTGACTTTCGCGGGCTACAATGCCGGTCCGAACCGCGCCGCCCAATGGGTCGGCCGCTATGGCGATCCGCGCGGGCAGAACATCGATGCCGTCGTCGACTGGATCGAGCGCATCCCCTTCCACGAGACACGTTCCTACGTGCAGCGCGTGATGGAAAACTACCAAGTCTACAAGATGCGCCTGTCGGGACGGACCGACGTCGTCGCCGACCTCGTCGGTGGTCGCCGGTAAGAGTTCCGGTTCCACGATCGAGAATTATGCAAAGGCGGGCCTTCGGGTCCGCCTTTTGCTTTGGATCGTTCCGACACGTTCTCATGCGCGACAAGCGGAGCAGCGTCGTGCGCGCAGAACTGCAGTTCTCACCCGTCGATAGATGCCTGCAAGCGGCCCAGTCGGTCAGCAGACCTGCTTAGCCGAAGCCAATCCCTAGTGCGTCATCTGATCGATCTGTCCAACGGCGGACGATGGTCGAACACCCCGCAAAGGAATCGGCGGCGCCATCCGATACATCGTGGAGGCGACCGATTTCGCCAGCCGGTCGACCCCAAAACAGAAAGAACCCGGCGGTTTCCCGCCGGGTTCTTCATTCAAACTAGGACCAGATCGGTCTTAGAACGAGCGCTGCAGACGCAGGAAGCCCGAGTTGGTCGACGGACGAAGGTCGATGTCCGTGTAGACGTACTCAGCGCGAACTTCGAAGTTCGTGACCGGGGTCCAGATCAGAGCAGCTTCAGCCTGCCAACCGTCGAGATCGGTTTCGGTGCCAGCAGCCGGAGCCAGATCGTGGATGTTGCTCCAGTACTGAGCGCCGACCGAAGCAGCGAGGGTCTGCGAGAACTGCTGGCGGTAGGAAGCCAGGACCGACCATTCCGAGCCGACCGAGTAGGCGTTCGCTTCGTCGGCATAGTAACCGATGAGGCGGAACGAGGAGCCCGGTGCATTCGGAACGTTCAGCTGAAGGCCAGCCTGAGCAGCCCAGCTGCTGTCATCGACTTCGGTCAGGTTGGTGCCGCGATCTTCGTCAAATGCAGCCTTGGCCCAGACGCCACCCCAAGCCTGGTTGTACGACACGACGCCGACGACATCCGGGGTGAAGTTGTCGTTGCCGTCGTCTTCGAGAGCGATCGTGGCTGCGAAGCCCGAAGCGCCACCGAAGGTGTAGGAAACGAGCTGACGCTGCTGGTAGCCATAGGAGAGACCACCCCAGGTGTGCGAACCGAACTGAGCAACGCCGGCACCCTGCGAGGCAACCCACGCGGATTCGGTGTAACCAGCGCGGAAGCCGCCGAGCTCGAGGAAGGCCTGATCGAAGCCGATCGTGCCACGGCCGTCCGACGAACCGGTACGGCTGTTGAGCGCGCCGTTCAGGTTCGAGAAGGCGTTGAAGTCACCCTGCAGACGGACGTAGCCGCGCAGCGTGCCCCACTCGGTGTCCGAACGGGCGTCGAAGTTGACGCGAGCGCGGGTCGACTTGTTCCAACGGTCGGCTGCGAAGCCGTGATAGTTGCCGGCTTCATCGGCAGCACCCATCTGGTACCAGACGAGGCCGGAAACCTGAAGGCAGGTCTCGGTGCCCGGGATGTAGAAGAAGCCAGCGCCGTACATGTCGCAAACGCGAACGTACTCAACGGGCTCCGGCTCGGCGTAAACGATGGCGTCGGCAGCCTGGGCACCGGAAACGGCAACCAGTCCAGCAGCGGAGCCGAGAAGAAGGCTCTTAATGTTCATTTCTGACCTCCAGTCAAAAGTTGTTAAGCGGGTCTGGGCTCTTTTTGCTGAAGGACAGCGTTTCCCTGCCCCATCCCCAATCTCAGAAAAAGGAAGCGTGTTTCGCCGCCCCTTCTTCGATCATGACAATACGCAGGACCGCTCCCCGATCAACCGCGTTTGCACCATCCGGGCCGTTCGATACCCCCTATGCACAGGCCTTGTTGCACAAAAGCCACGTTTTGCCCCCTCGCCTTTACGCTCTATTAATAGCTGTGGCGCGCACACGGGCCGCAACGAGGCTCAAGCGCGTCATCTAAGGCCATTCCGATCCTTGGAATCAGCCGTGAATGTCCGAATCGTTCGAATCGAGTCGTTTTTCCGCGCTTGCGTTGAATGTCCGTATTGATTGTGCGGACCGACTTCTTTATCGACCGGGTCACCGGAGAGGTGGCCGAGTGGTCGAAGGCGCTCCCCTGCTAAGGGAGTAGACCCGGAAGGGTCTCGTGGGTTCGAATCCCATCCTCTCCGCCACCCTTTGTGGGCCTCTCCGCCATCTGAAGCCGCCGGTTCTGTGGTCCGGCACCAATCGCCGCCTAGCCGGAGGGCTGCAACGCCTGCGATCCTTATGGTCGTTGCAGAGTGGTCGTACCCCCAAAACGCATCGGTCTACTTCCCATTCGTAATGGCATCGCCAGCGGGTGCGCTTAGCTTTGGATGAGCAACAATCCGGTTGGGGCGCAGGTACGCCATGGGTGCCGCGCCACGGTGGCTGAGCTGTTTGTTGGGGGCGCAACTCCGCCCCGACACAGCCCGCAAGGGGAGTGACTGCCAATGATCAGGTACAAATACGGCACTAGCGCCGACGAAGATCTCATCGGCACAGGCGGCACGGACTGGATTTACGGTTATGGCGGCAAGGATCGCCTTTACGGTCAAGCGGGCGACGACTGGCTCTTCGGCGGCGCGGGCAACGACCTGCTGGATGGCGGCCAGGGCCGCGACACCATGTTCGGCGGCGCGGGCGACGACATCTACCGGGTCGACGACCCAGGCGACATCGTCAACGAGGAGGAGGTTGCCGGCGTCGATTCGGGCGGCGTGGACTACGTCCAGTCGATGATCAGCTATCGGCTCGGCAATCACATCGAAAAGCTCGAGCTCCTCGGCACCGCCTCGATCGACGGCGCTGGCAATGAGCTTGCCAACACGCTGAAGGGGAACGCCGGCGCCAACGTGCTCAGCGGCCTCGGCGGCTCGGACATCCTCTACGGCTATGACGGCGACGACATCCTCGTCGGCGGTGCCGGCAAGGACTACCTGACCGGCGGTGCCGGCGCCGACGTGTTCGTCCTGGGCGCTCCCGATGCAAGCAGCGCGGACCGGATCTACGATTTCGAGGCCGCCGACAGCATCGGCGTGTTCGCCGCCGATTACGGCCTGACCGAGGGCAACGGATTGACGGGCGGAGCGCTTGCCGCCGGCTATTTCGTGACCGGCGCTGCGGCGACGAGCGCGGGCCACGGCCAGTTCATCTACAACCCGGCCAACAACATCCTTTATTGGGACCCCGACGGCACCGGATCGGCCGGAAGGATCACGCTTGCCACGCTGAGCCCGGGCGCAGTTGTGACTGCGGCGCATTTCCGCATCATGGACAACACGCCCGCCATCTCGGCGGAGGCGACGAGTGCGACAGCGATCGACGAGGACGCGGGCAAAGTCTACTTCCTGATCAGCCTGGACGGTCCCGCGCGCGAGGACGTCATCGTCACCTACAGCACGGTCAACGGCACGGCGACGGGCGGCAGCGACTTTGGCGCAGTGGTGTCCGGCCAGATCGTCATCCCCGCCGGCACGACCAGCGTCCATGTCGGGATCGACCTCATCGACGACAACATCGCCGAAGGCAACGAGACCTTCTCGCTTCAGATCAACTCCGCACAACTTGCCTCCAGCGGGCATGCGCTCGACGTGGTCGGCGGTGCGGCCGGCGCCCAGATCAGCGACGAGGCCCCGCGCGTGGTGAATGCCATCGATACGGCTGCGCTCGGGATTCCCGATCCTTCGGGCATTGCCTATCACGCCGGGCTCGGCCGCCTCTTCCTGTCGGATTCGGAAGTCGACGAGGCGCCCTTCAACTCACCGACGGACCTTTACGCCTTCAGCCTGAACGGTACGTTGCAGCAATCGTTCAATCTCAACTTCACCGATGAGGCGACAGGCCTCGCCTTCGATCCGACCAGCGGCCGCCTCTATATTTCCGACGATGACGAAATGCTGGTCTACTGGGTCAATCCCGCCAATCCTACGGTGCGCCTGGGCAGTTTCAATACACTTGCCGTCGGCGGCGACGACCCGGAGGACCTGGCGATCGACGCGGCGAACGGGCGGCTGTTCATCGTCAATGGCGAGTCGCGGACTATCGTGGAAACGAACCTGAACGGAACCCAGCTCTACAGCACCATCCTGCTGCCGGCCGAGATTCTCGATCCCGAGGCGCTGGTCTATGACCCGCGTTCCGAAACGTTCTTCGTCGGCGGCGGCTTCAGCGCGACGATCTGGCAGGTGGACCGCAGCGGTGCCATCGTCGAGACGATCGACGTCCTCGCGCAGTTCCGCCACCCCACCAACAACACGCGCGTCAACGTCAAGGATCTGGAGCTTGCGCCTGCAAGCGACGGGTCCGGCGGCACCAATCTCTACGTCGCCGATTTCGGATGGAGCCATGTCAATGACGGGCGGATCATCGAGATCGATCTTGGCGACGATCCCGCGCCCGTTTTCATGGCTATGGCCGAACCGCGCGAATGGGCGTGATGGAATCATCCGCCGCCGTCGGGAACCGTGCTTTCGATCAATGGTCCTGGTGAAATACCGGGTCCCGACGTCCGCCTGCCGCATTGCTCGAGTCGCCGCGGTCGGGTCGCGGCGCGTCGCCCGACAGGCCGTGCGGCCAGGCCCAGAGCGCCGCTTCCGTGCGGTTGCGTGCGCCAAGCTTGCGCAAGATCGCCTTGACGTGAACTTTGACGGTCGCTTCGGCAATGCCGGCAGACCGGGCGATCACCTTGTTGGCGTTGCCCATGCACATGTATCTTAGGACTTCCATTTCCCGCTTCGACAGGCGGTCGAGCGCGTTGCGCAGTTCGATCGGGTCAACGGAGCCCGCCGACCGGCGGGACTGCATTGCCTCGACGACTTGCATCGGAAAGACGGGCTGTCCGAGAAGCACGAGTTCGACAGACTTGGTCAGCACCTGCGGCGCCACGAATTTGAAAACGAGGCCATCGGCCCCCGCCCGCAAAGCGGTGGCGATTTGTCTGTCGCTAATGACGTCGGACACGATGACGATCAACGCGTTAGGGCACGCATGATTGATGAACTCGATGCCCGCGGATATCGCTTCCTCGTCGCTGCCAATTTCGGCAAGGAAGAGAACTTTGCCGGAATGCGCCGGCGCGTGGCTGTCGAGTTCTTCCAGCGACGAAATCGCGCTGCAATTTTCGAAACCGCCCTGGTGCAGAACGGACAACAGACCAGCCCGGTAGATCTCGTTCTGCTCGATGATCACAATATTGGTCGGATTAAGCATGTGCGATCTCCCTCAATTCGCAGTCATGCACGCCAAGCTTTCTCAATTGCCCCCGATCTTTTTCAGAATACGGAAATTGTAACGCGGCTAAATATCAGTCGCAATTTGTAATTGATACTCATTTGAAATTTATTGGTAACTAAATTTATCTAGTCTGTTTTCATTAATAGCCCCTATCGGCCCCCCGAGATCATTCTAGTGTTCGCGCATCGACATGCTGAGCCGTCGCCGCAAAGGGCCGGTAAGGTATTGAAAAAAGGTCCGACTTCCCACGACGATCGACACATCGGCATTCATACCGGGGAGTATTTCGAAGGAGGACGACGTTGTCGGTCGATGTACATCGACGTCGATCAGCGCCGTGAAGTAACCTTGGCCGGTGCGCTCGTCCACGAAGCGGTCGCCGGACACGCCGCGCACCGTGCCGATGAATGCGGGATGGTCGAGCCCGTCGCGCGAGCGCAGCCGCACTTCGACCGCTTGCCCGACCAGCACCTCGTCCACATCCTCGGGCCTGATCTGCGCCTTGAGAACAAGCTTCGGGTCAATCGGCACGATCTCCATCAGCGTTTGGCCCGGGCTGACGACGCCCCAGGTGGAGTGAACCTTGAGGTTCATGATCGTGCCCGCGAGCGGCGCCCGAATCGCGGCGCGGCGGAGCACGTCGGTCGCGGCAAGGACCTGTTGCTGCAGGTCCACGAGATCGGCCTCGACCTTGCTCAGTTCCTCCACGGTCTCGTTGAGGCGCGTCACGCCGAGTTCGGCGATCTGCTGCTCGAGCTCGGAGATGGATTTCCTGGCGCGGGCGATGGCTGCGATATGCACCGCGCGCTCGCCTTCCATCTCCGCTTCCCGACGGCGCAGCGCCATATAGCGCTCCCGCGTCGTCAGGCCCTGGTCGAACAGCCCCTCCAGATCGCCGGCCTCGTCCTGCAACGTTCCGATCAGCCTGTCATGGGCAGTGACGAGTTGCTCGAGACCGACGATCTCCTCCCCCGTCTGCTCGATCCGCTTTTGCAGGATCGCGGTCCGCCCCGCCAGCGCGCGCCGGCGTGCGTCGAACAGCGCGGTCTGCACCTCGACGGCATCGCGTCCCGGCTGTGTCGCCATGGCAGGATCGTCATGCGGGAACGTGACGACGGGCTGTTCGTCCCGTTCCGCGCGAAGGCGAGCAGCAAGCGCAAGCCGGTTGGCCAACCGCCCTTCCAGAAGATCGAGGCGCGCGCGGGGCTGCGTCGTGTCGAGCGCTATCAGCAATTCGCCCGCGTCCACGCGCTGGCCTTCGCGCGCGGCGAGTTCGGCGACGATGCCGCCTTCGAAATGCTGGACGAGCTTGCGTTGGTTTTCGACTTCCACCACGCCTGTCGTCACGATCGCGCTGCTCAACGGCACGGTTGCTGCCCAGCCGCCGAACGCGAGGAAGAACGCGCCTGAGACCACGAATCCCGCGAAGGTCACACCGCCGAGCCTAAGCCGGTCGGCGGAGGGTTGGTCGAACGCAATAGCGGGCGGCATCGGTGGACCTCCCTCACCCTTCCGACATTGCAGCCAGAGGCCCGCGCCGACCCCTGACGGCCTGTGCGCGCACGATCGAGGGCACGGGCTGCGCTGCCATGGCGAGCCGTGCGAGAACCTCAGCACGCGGGCCGTACAACTCCATTCGACCTTGCTCGAGCACGAGCAGGTGATCGACCGTCTCAAGGATACGCGGCCGGTGGGCGACGATGACCATGGTGCAGGCCTGCGCCTTCAGGGCGGCGATGGTCTCGACGAGCGCTTCCTCACCCTCGCGGTCGAGATTGGCATTGGGCTCGTCGAGGACGATCAGCGCCGGGGCGCCGTAGAGCGCGCGGGCAAAGCCGATGCGTTGACGCTGGCCACCGGACAGATAGACGCCGCCATCACCGATCTCGGTCTCGTAGCCCTTCGGCATGGCCTTGATCGTTTCATGAAGGTTTGCCAGCCGCGCAGCCGCGATCACGGCGCTGGCGACTGCGGGATCGGCGACGTCGTCCAGGCGGGCGATGGCCTCGCCGACGGTATTGCCGACCAGTTCCACGTCCTGGGGAAGATAGCCGACATATTTGCCGCGGTCGCCGGCCGCCCATTGGGCGACGTCCATATTGTCGAGGCGCACGGCGCCCAATGTCGGTCTCCACGCGCCGACGAGTGCGCGCGCCAGCGAGGATTTGCCCGACGCCGTCGAGCCCACGATGCCAAGGCTTTCGCCCGGCTCGAGCCGGAAGCTGATATTGTCGAGGATGGCGCGGCTCGCGCCCGGCAGGCGGATCACGAGATGCTCGACGCGCAGTCGACCTTCCGGACGCGGCAGGGGCAGGTGCTCGCGCGCCGGCGGCGTCACCTCGCCCAGCGTCTTCAGCCGGCGATAGGCCGCCCGCGTGGTCTGAACGGATTTCACCGCCCCGATGGCCTGCTCGACAGGCGCCATGGCGCGGCCGAGAATGATCGATGCGGCGACCATGGCGCCCGGAAGGATTTCCTGGCGCAGGACCAGCCAGGCACCCAAACCCAGAATGCCGACCTGCAGGCAGAAGCGCAAAAAGCGTGCGATCGACTGGATGTACCCGGCGCGGTTTCCCGCCCGTTCATGCGCATTCGACGCCGTATCGACCTCGCGCTGCCAGCGGCGGAGAAAGCCGTTCAACATGCCCATGGCCTCGATCGCCTCGGCGTTGCGCAGCACGTTCTCGGCTTGCCCGTACATCAGGCGCTGGCCGGTTGCGGCATGATCGATGGCACGGCGCGTCAGGAGTTCGGCGCAGATCGCGAGCGCGAAGAGAAGAACGGCACCGGCGCAGGCGAAGAAACCCAGGATCGGGTGGATGAGGAAGATGACGGCCAGAAAGATCGGCGCCCATGGCGCGTCGAGAAGAGGCGTGACCGCCGGACCGGAGAGAAAGCCGCGCAATTGCTCGGCGTCGCGCAAGGCCGATGTCGACCGGATTCGCCGGCCGCCGGCCTCCTCCGCTACAGCGCTGCGCAGGACCAGCGGCGCCAGCCGCCGCCCGAGCCACGTTCCGACCTTGACGAGGATTCGGCTGCGCACCGCCTCGAGGGCGGCCATCGTCATCAGCGCAACCAACGCGATGGCCGTCAACGCGGCCAGCGTCTCGAGACTGTGGCTCGACAGGACGCGATCGTAGACCTGCAGCATGTAGATCGCGCTCGTCAGCATCAGAACGTTGATGCCGGCCGTGAACAGCACCAGCGGCAGGATGGCCCTGCGGCAGCGCGCGAGAAGGTCGCCTATCTGCAAGCCATCGTGCATGGCGATCGAGGCCCGGCCGTTGAAGAGAGGTCGTGGAGCGGAGGGCGGGTCACAGACGCGGCTCGCTGGCGGCAAGCTGGCCGACGGGCTCGAGCGATTTCCGCCGCTCCCGGTCCAACTGGTTGTAGAGGCGCGCGTGGCTGTCGGCGATCGCCTCGAGACTGTAGCGGCTTCGCGCGCGCCGCGCCGCGGCCATGCCCATCCGGCCGGCGCGCTCCTTGTCGACGAGCAGGGCGAGGATGCCCCTCGCCAGCGCTTCGGGCGAGCCCATGGGAACGATAGAACCGGTGACCCCGTCTTCCACCACGTCGCGGCATCCGGGAATGGTCGTCGCGACGACCGGCAGTTCGGCAAGGCCGGCTTCCAGAAGCGCGCGCGGCACCCCTTCGCGATATTCGGTCGGGAATGCGAAGAGATCCGCCGCGCGCAGGAGGGCCGGCACGTCGCTTCGCGCACCCAGCGCGACAACATAGGGCGCGTGTGCGTCGATTTCGGCCTGAGATATCGCGAGCGGTCCCTCGCTTTCGCGCGGGCCGACGAGCACGAACCGGACGTCGGGGCGTTCGCGGTGGACGATCGCGGCCGCATTCAGCAGCGTCGGGATGCCCTTCTGGCGCGTCATACGGGTGACAGTCATGACGATTTCGCCATTACCTAGACCGAGCGCCCGGCGCATCTGGCTGCGCGAAGGCGAAGCTTCCAATGCGCGTTCGAAACCATCGACGTCGACCCCGCCGCCGCCACCGGGAATGACGAGGCCGTTTCGGCCGGCCATGGAGCAGTCCTCGAAGAATGCGCGGTCGTCCTCGATCTCGAAGACGGTCGCGGCCGTGAAGCGCGATGCGGCGCGATGCAGCAGCCGGTAGACCGGCCGCATGGACCAGGCGAGCAGCGATCCGGTCGAGTAGACCCAGGCGCGCCCGCAAATGGTTCGAACCGGCGCCGACCAGCCGGTGAGACCTGCGGCCATCGGCAGGTAGAGGCACGGCTTCGTGTCGAAGCCTTGCGCAATGTCGGGCCGCAATTCGCGCAGGAGCCGCGACAGGTTGGCGAGGGAGGCGATGTCGGCCAGCGGATTGATGAAGCGATGGAACCTGAAAGGATGAAACGTTATGCCGACCGCCTCGAAGGGCGCGGCATCGCCGCTTCCCGCCGCCGAGACGCGAAAGCCACGATCGCGCATCGCCAGGATGAACGGGATGCGCAGATTGTGGTCCTCGCCACCGACGTAAAGCACATGCGTCTTCATGAAAGGCTGGCTCCTGCTTCAGCGTGCGGAAGAATGGCCGGATCGATCGCGACGGCGCCGCCGCGCCTGCGCTCGATCATCTCGCCGATCGTCATCCAGTGGAAACGCGCGCACAGCGCCTCGAAGCGCTCCTCGCACCGATGGAGATTGACGCGTTGGCGATAGGTGTTGAACACCGACATGCCGTCGACGCGCGGCTGGCCGGGATCGATTTCCCAGGGATGGATGTAGAAGACATAAGGGTGGCCGCCGGCCAGGATGACGTCGATGCCGCGCATCCAGGCCGCATAGGGCACGAAACGGAAATAGCCGCCGCCGCCCCAGGGAATGCCGCGCCGGCTGAAACGCAGGCACGAGACGCAAACCTCGTGGAACCCCTCGCCCAGTTCCGCAATGTCGCTGCCGTCGTCGATCGTGCCGAGGCTGCCATAGCGATCGTGCGCGGCCGTCGGCACCATCGAGGAATCGTAGGCGTGACCGGTTTCCTGCAGGATCGGAATGGCCCACGGCGTGATCGAGAAGCAGGGCGCGCGATAGCCTCGCACCTCCTGCCCGGCAATGTCCTCCAGCAAGGCCTTGGCGCGGCCGACGTCCTGCCGAAACGCCTCCGGCGAAAGCGAATAGACCAGTTGGTGGGCGAAGCCGTGCGATGCGACCTCATGGCCGGCGGCGGCGATTTCGCGCACCAGCTTCACATTGCGCTCGGCGACCCATCCGAGGACGAAGAAGGTCGCCCGCGTGTTGGTGGCGTCGAGGATTTCAAGCATCCGCATCGTATTGCGCTCGACGCGGGGCTCGCACCGGTCCCAACTGTCGCGCGACACGCCGCGTTTGACGTTTTCGCTGTGGAACCAGTCCTCGACGTCGATCGACAGCGCGACTTCGGCGGCGCGTCGTTGGGCGGGCTGCCGCATCGGGACTACTCCGTCTTCAGCCGCGCGACGCGGCCCGCCATATAGGCTGAGAAGATTTCGCGCAGATCGGGGAAGCTCGTGCCGTCGGCCTGGCTTAGCGCCGGACAGGCAGTCCGCTCCTGGACGCCCCAGGAATACGCCATCGCAAAGGGGCGCACCGAAGGCGGGACGCGCTGGTCCCAGATCTCCAGCATGCGTTCCAACTCGTCGCCGCTCGGCATCCGGTAGTAGGGTGTCTCGGTGGTCGCGCATTCCTGCCCGAAGAGCTGGAAGACCGGCACGATGCGGTCGGGAGTAATGCCGGCGGCGATGGCCTCGTCGATGCGCTGCGTCAACGCCTTCATGTTGCAGCCGGTGGTCGCGTTCTTCACGTTGCAGGGGTACGGCGCAACGCCGATATAGTCGGCGGAATCTTTCAAGGTCGCGAATTCGGAACGATCGGCCGAACTGTTCTGCACGATGATGAAGGTGCGCGCCGCAGTGTCCGTGCTCCTGATCAGCTCCGATCGCTCGGCGACGCGGGCGGCCGCATCCGGGCACTTGGCCGGATGCGGCTCATCGGAGATGTAGTAGATGCCGCTGAATTTCGGGTGGCCGGCAAGAGCGGAAACCTGTCTGACGACCTCGTCGTCGGAGAGACGCCATGCGCATTCGGTGTTGTAGCCGTTGCCAAGCCAGAACACGCCCTTCATCCCGTCCGGAAGGCTCTCCAGAACGGCTATGCTTGCGACGTCGGCAAGATCGAAGCCGTCCTGTCTCGCGGTTTCGAAATCGCCCTTCAAGTTGCTCGCCATATGCCGCTGCCCTGCAAGGCCCGGGGTCTGGCACAGTGCCAGAACCAGTGCGGTCGCGGCGGCAAGCTTGATGCTGGACGAGGCGCGGCGCGTGTTGAACGTCATGACAAATGTCCTTTCGACAAGGCGCCTTGCGCCCGTTTCTTTCGCCACCGCCGCGCATACTGGTCGATCGAAAGGCCGCAGGCGGAGCCGACGAACCCCGCGACCGCATCGCCGAATGCGGCGCTTCGCCCGGGGATGAAGGCCTGCAGCGCCTCGGAGGCGAGCGCGAGAGCGATGAGCCCGGCGGCTATGGCGAAACGCCGTCCCGACACCGCTGCGGCCATGATGATCGAGGAGACGAGATAGGCGCCGAAATGCTCGATCTCGCCGGGGATGCCCGTGCGCAAATCGCCGAAGACAGGCACCAGCGACAACACCAGCAACGTCGCGACGACAAGGCCGACAGAAATCGTCGGCGCGGAAAATTGCGGGCGTGACCTCTCCCCCGGTGCCATCGCGCGGGCCTCACAACAGCCGGTGGCCGCGCCTGCGCAGCGCGCGGACATCGGCATGAGCGGGGAAGGTGAAGTAGGAGGCCTGCCGCATGTCCAGCGGCGTGGCGCGACTGCGACCTTCGCGCAATTCGGTCAGCACCTCGATCAGGAGCCGCGCTCCTTCGCGCTTGGTCCCGCGGATGACGCGATCCAGCGTGTCGCGCTCTCGGAGCGGAAAGGACCGCGTTCCCAGGACGTCTCCGGCGTCGAGCTTTTCGACCATCCGGTGAACGGTGATGGTGACCTCCGGTTCGCCCTGCTGCATCTGCCAGAAGGTTGGCATCATGCCGCGATAGCGCGGCAGGCGACCCGAATGGATGTTGATGCAGCCCATCGGCGGCACGCCCAGAAGTTCGGGGCCGAAAACCTCTGGCGCCGCGACGGATGCGATCACGTCCACATCCATCCGCCGGACATGCGCGATGAAAGCCGGGTCGTTGACCGAAGAAACCGCGAACACCTCGATGCCCTGCGCCGCAGCCAGTTCGGAGATCGTCTCGCGGCGCAGCCGGGCGCGCGCATAGCGAAGCACCTGGCGGGCGGCACCGGCCAGCCCGTACATTCCCGCGATCCTGCGGAAGGAGGCGATCTTCGATTCCCGAAACGGATGATCGATCGCTATCGACTTCAGGTCGAATGCCCGTTCCGGCAATTCGGCAAAGAACACACGGAAGAATTCGATAACGTAGATCGGGTCGTCCGAGGTCACCAGAAGCAATCTGGTCCGCCGTGCCGGTGCACCCGTTCGCAATATTCGAACATTGTCATCGGCAGGATAATCCATCTGCGCCCCCGCTTGATTTGCGAATATTTTGCCGCCGAAATATAGATCGATTATGTCCCGACTTTTCCAAATCTGGGTATGCTCTATTCCGGGGTACTTATTGTTGGTTACCCGGGAGGCACTTCAGTTGATCTCGCGATAATGGTGACGCTCGTACCGGCGCAGAGGAACCATGGTCATGACCAGTTCCGTGCGCTCGGCCATCTGGAGGTCGTGCAGGCGCGCAAGTGCGGTGCGCGTATCCTCGATCAGGGTGCGGCCCCAGCGCGAGGCGAGAACGACGCGGTCGACCAGCGGCAGGATGAGCCGGGCGTCGGCCGTCCCCGCCATTGGCGAGCCGTCGATGACAACGACGTCGTACTGGCCGCGCAGGTCCCGCA
Organism: Aliihoeflea sp.; assembly: GCF_052435475.1. Classification (NCBI taxonomy): domain Bacteria; kingdom Pseudomonadati; phylum Pseudomonadota; class Alphaproteobacteria; order Hyphomicrobiales; family Phyllobacteriaceae; genus Aliihoeflea; species Aliihoeflea sp. The sequence goes on along the minus strand of NZ_JBQVMV010000001.1, from coordinate 205,954 downwards.
TGACCCTGTCGAGTTCGCGATCCGCCAGAACGAGCATGGGGTCGATCCGGTCGACCGGCAGCGGCAGATAGTCGATGCCGAAGCCTTCGTGGCGCGCGATGACGTCGCCTGGCGGCGCGCCGCGCAGAAGGTCGAGAATGCCGTTCCCGCGCGCCGCATCGAAGCCGGGCGCCAGCCCCGGACGGCGGAAATCCAGGTCGACGAGGAGCACCTTGCGGTCGATCGTGCGCAGATAGGCGGCGAGCGAAATTGCAAGCGTAGTCTTGCCTTCCCCGGGCCCGCTCGACGTGACGAGGCAGATGCAGGATTCCTTGCCGTCCGGACCCGTTTCGATCGTCATCTGCGCGGATAAGAGGCGTACCGCACCTGTATATGCCGAGAAGGGCTGGGCGAGACGCGCCAAAGCTCCCCGCTGACCCGACAGCCGGCCGACATGGGGCAGCAGCACGGTTTCGGGCGATCGGCCATCCGCACCGACGAGGCTTGGGCTCCGCAGCGTATGGTTCCCGCGTTCGAGTATGAGTGCGACGAGCCCGCCGCTCAGGCAGGCGAAGAGCGTTGCAGGAAGAATGAAGAGCAGCGTGTCGGGCGAACTGGGTTTTTCAGGCGGCGCCGCCAGCGAGAGGACGCGTGCCTCGGGCGGCCGGGATTCCTGGGTCAGCAGGTCAGCCTGACGGCGCAGCAGCGCGTCATAGACCTGCAGCGCCGCAGCCGCATTGCGCACGTGGTCGCGATAGGCGAGTTCGGCTTCCAGCGTCTGCGCCCGGACCGACTGCAGCCGCGATTGCCAGCGCTCCAGATAGCGAACTCGAGCTGCCAGCACGTCGGAGTCGGGTATGTCGGCACCAGCCGCGTCCGTTGCAGTTTCAGGCCGGCCGGCGCTCGCAGCGAAGGGTGCGGCCATACCGGCCAGGGTTCCGGGATGACCGGCGATGCCGAGCGGATAGAGTGGCATCGGACCCGATCGCGCAGTTGTCTGGAACGTGGAGGAGTTCGCGTTGCCATCCCCTCCCGGACCTTTCGTCGCTTCCGGCCCGTGGCTTCTCTCCGCCAGGTCGAAGCGCGCGATGGCGAGTTGGCGATTGATCTCGGCTATGCGCAGATCTTCGTCGCCGGCATCCCCGTCTGCCAGAATGCCGTGGGCGGACGCGAAGCGGCGCAGCGTACCTTCGGCCGCCTCCATCGCCACCTTCGCTTCGGGTATGCGCTCTTCGAGCCGCCGGAGCGAATCGAGGCGCGACTTCGCCCTCTGGCTGCGCAGGTCGTCGACATAGACCTCGACGCCCGTATTCGCCATCGCTGCCGCAGCGACGGGATCGCGCGAGCGATAGGTCACCGAGATGACCCGCGAGCGACGCTCCCGGTAGACGTTGATGGATTTTTGAAGATCATCGAGGCTCAGCGCGGCGAGATCGGTTTCCGGTTTCTCGGGCGGCACGGCCACGCTGCCGGAGGCGCCGGTGAAGGGCGCCAGCCGCGCGATCAGTTTGGTGCGCAAAAGTTCGATGCGATCGGTCATCGATGGTGCCGGCACCGTGTCGGTCGAGGCGGCGGGGTTCGCGGCGTGATCCAGGCTCTTCAGCATCTGGCGCAGATGACCATCGGACATCAGCATCTCGACGCGCGTGTCGACCGCCGCGTCGTCGATCACGTTGCCGATCGTGGCGGCCTGGGCATCGATGACGAGCTGTGCCTTGGCCGTGTAGGTCGGCGGAACGACAGCCGCCACGACGATGCCTGCCGCTGCGCCGAGGGCGCCGGCTCCGAGGACCAGAAGCCAGCGCCGACGCAGCACGGTAGCGACGAAGCGAAACGGAGGGACGTCCGCGTTGACGGGCCTCATGCGCGCGCTCCCACGGGATGCGGCGCATCGCTGCGCGCGGCGACGCCGACGCGTGCGGTTTCCAGCAGGCACAGCATGATCCCGAACCAGAAGATCGGATGGCGGATGACGAAATGGAACATCGAGAATGCCGTGAAGCCGACCGCAAGTGCGGCCAGCGACGGCAATCCGGCGCGCCAGCATCGCGTAAAGGCGGACAGGCAGAGCCAGGCGAACAGAAGCACCGCCACCACGCCGCCCTGGGTGAAGAGATCCAGCACCGTGTTGTGCGCCTCGAACTTGTCGGGCGGCGGCCGCTTGTAGGACTTGCTGGTTAGATGGGCGCCGGGGCCGAAACCGACGAGATTTGCCTCAAGTCCCTTTTCGATCGCCTCGGTCCACAGCCCGAGGCGCGTGTCGCCCTGGTTATCGTCCTCGTAGACCGCGGTCGACTGCGTCTGCACATAGACCAACATCGTTCGTGCGAACGGGGCCAGCGCAAGCGCCGCCACCGGCAGCGCAAGCACCGCGAAGATCATCAGCGCGTCGCGGAGGCGATGGTTCGCAGAAGGCCTCGACAGCATGGTCCACGCGCCGGTCGCGATCAGCGCAAGCGCGGCGAGCGATACGCAAACCACGTAGGAATCGCTTTTGGTCAGGAGTCCGACCCCGAAGACCATGATGCCCGCGCTCGCCGCCAGAAACCGTTCTCCGGCACGATCGCTCTTCTCGACGAGATAGATCGATAGCAGCGTCAACGTCGCGCACATCAGGCCGAGCTGGTTCGGATCGAGCGACCAGCCGCGGAAACGATCGAAGAACCAGGGATCTGTTCCGGGCACGACGGATACGCCGAAGCCGTCCGCAAGCTGCACTGTCAGCACCGCGACGCCGCAGAACACGACCAGCCGCGCGGTGCGCAGCCGGCGGACCGGGTCATCCAGATCGAGCGCCAGAAGCATGCTGATTGCGATCAGGAGGCTGTAGGCGACGACGTCGTGGGCGATGGAGGGAAGGTCGTGAAAGGGTTCGACCAGGAGGCCGACCACCATTCCCAGCGAGAGCGAAAGGGCGAAGATGAACCAGAAGGACGCGACCCGGAAGACGACCGGGCCCACGCTGCGCGGCACGAGCAGGCGTTCAAGGCTCGTGAGGCCGATCCAGCCGAAAAGACACGCCTCGCCGGGGCCGATCGGCAGGCCGCCGATCCTCAACTGCGTGGCCGGGTAAAGCACCAGCCCCAATGCGAACAGACCCTCACGCAACATGATGCGTCCCCGAAGCCCGAAGTCCGCGCGCGGTCGTCAGCATGCAAACGACGCGGCAAAGGTTACATTCCACATGAGAAAGGCGCCAAGACAAATACTATTTGGAGGTAGCCCCTCCATAAATGTCTTAATACCTTTTAGAATTTCGATTTAATACTAGTCATTATCTGTATTGCCCATTTATTGGCAATTTCTGTACGGTATATTTTGAAGTAAAAACATCATCTTCGAATGCCGCTTCAACAAATCAACAACTGCGGCCGAACAATTCCAACGTTCCGCAGAATGGCAATCGAACGGCAGGGAGGGTGAACATGAAAGTCGTGATTCAATGCGGGGGTATGGGCACGAGACTGCGGCCCTATACGATGGTGCTCCCCAAGCCGCTCATGCCGGTCGGAACCAAGCCGGTGCTCGAACTGCTGCTGCGCTGGCTGCGCCGCAACGACATCCAGGACGTCTACATCACCACCGGCTACCTCGCCCATCTGATCCGCAGTTTCTGCGGCGACGGGCGCCAGTGGGACATGCGGATCAAATATACCGAAGAGCGCGAGCCGCTCGGAACGATCGGGCCGCTCGGCCTCCTGCGCGAAGAACTCGACGAGACCTTCCTCGTCATCAATGGCGACATCCTGACCGACCTGAGCCTCACGGCCTTCGCCGATTGTCACCGCTCCTTCGGGGGGCTCGTCACCGTCGCCTCGGCCCGCCGCCATACCAAGATGGAGTTCGGCGTGATCGAGCAGATCGGCGGGCGCATCGTCGGCTTCAAGGAAAAGCCGGTACTGTCCAACCTGATGAGCATGGGCATCTACTGCATGGACCCGAAGATCATGAAGCACATCCCGAGCGGAATCCCGTTCGGCTTCGACGATCTCATCTTGTGCATGCTGGGCCGGGGCCTGCCAATCTTCAGTTTCCCGCATGAGGGGCTTTGGCTCGACATCGGGCGGGTCGAGGATTTCCAGAGCGCCCAACAATTGAGCTGGGACGACCAATTGCCGGCGTTCGAGCACGCCATCGCGCCCGAACAGGTGGCGGCGGAGTGAATGATGGATACCGAACAGATCATCGAACGTGGCCGGTCGGCCCCCCTTGTCTCGCCGTCGATCGGCGCGGCTGTCGAGACGGACTCTCCATCTGGTCCCTCCCCTAAGCGGGCGCCGGCGCCGAACCTCCTGGTGGCCGAACCCATTCTCGGCGACGAGGAGAAGGACGCGGTCCGCGCCGTTCTCGACGGTGGCTGGATCACGATGGGGCAGAAGGTTCGCGCCTTCGAGGAGGCCTTCGCGCACGCGCATGACGTCGAGGATGCCGTCGCCGTCAATTCCTGCACGGCCGCGCTTCATCTGATCCTCGATGCGCTCGGCATCGGCCCGGGCGATGAAGTGCTGGTGCCGTCGCTCACCTTCGTGGCGACGGCGAACGCCGTTCTCTATGTCGGCGCGAAGCCCGTCTTCGTCGACATCGCGGCGCTCGACACTCCGCTGATCTCGATGAGCGATGCCGATGCCAAGGTCAATTCGCGAACGCGCGCCATCATCCTCATGCACTATGCCGGCTATCTCACCCATGCCGAGGACTGGCGCAACTTCGCCGATCTGCACGACCTCGTCATCATCGAGGATGCTGCCCACGCGGTCGGTGCGCGAGGCGTCGGCCATGTCGGCGATGCGACGGCGTTCAGCTTCTATGGCAACAAGAACATGACGACCGCCGAAGGCGGCATGGTCACTGCCGCAAATCCTGCCCTCCTCGCCAAGGTCAGGCAGATGCGCGGCCACGGCATGACGCTCGACATGCGCCAGCGGCTGAACGGGCGGACGCCGCACTACGACGTATCCATGCTGGGCTACAACTATCGCATGGACGAGCTGCGCGCCGCGATCGGCCTCGTCCAGCTCGCGCACCTGCCGGCCTGGAATGCCAGACGCCGTGCACTGACCTCGTCCTATCGGCACGAGCTCGCACGCAATTGCCCCGACATCGGCGTGCCGTTTTTCGAAAGCGCGATCTCGGCCAATCACATCATGCCGGTGGTGCTGCCCGCCGGAACGGATCGCGATGCCGTGATCGCCCGCCTCGCCGGGGAGGGAATCCAGACGACCATTCACTATCCCCCCGTCCACACGCTCTCCTACTACGCCAGCAGGTTTCGCGACGTCCGGCTTCCGGTGACGGAGGAATTCGCCGCATGCGAACTCAGCCTGCCTCTCCATCCGCGCATGCAGGCCACTGACGTCGAGAGGGTCGTCGCCAGCCTTGCAGATGCGCTCAAACATTCATGACGGGGGATCGATCATGCGTACACACCCATATCTCGACGCCCGATTGCGCCGACTGCTCGATGTCGTGATCGCCGGGGCCGCGCTGGTGGTGTTGGCGCCGCTCTTTCTGGCCATCGCCGTCGCGATCGTCGCCGAATGCGGTCGGCCGATTTTCTTCAGGCAGGTCCGGCTCGGCGAGGGTGGACGGCATTTCACGATCTACAAGTTCCGCAAGTTCGCGACACGAGAGACGCGCGCCGGCTTGCCGCTGACCATGCATAACGACGCACGGATGTCGCGCATCGGCAGGCTCCTGGCCGACACCAAGCTCGACGAGCTGCCGCAATTCTACAACATCCTGCGCGGCGACATGTCGGTCGTCGGCCCGCGACCCGAAAGCCTCGACTTCGCCGACTGCTTCGATGCGACGACCATTTCGATCCTGGAGCATCGTCCGGGCATACTCGGGCCGAGCCAGGTCGCCTTCCGCAACGAAGGCAGCCTCTTCCCCGTCAACGCCGAGCCGACGCGCTTCTACCGGGAGGTGCTGTTTCCGGCCAAGGCCGGCCTCGACCTGCGTTACTATCGGGACCGCACGCTCTATACCGATTTCAAATGGATCGTCGTCGGCATCCTGGCGGTCGTCGGCCTGAATGCCTCGTCCGTCAGGTCGGCGCCGATGCCGGGCATGGCGACGACGGAGGGCGGTCAGCCATGAACGTCCACGAACCAATCGGCGGTCCCTTCCGTTGCCCCGAGACCTATCGCGGCCTCAAGGTGCTCGTTACCGGAGCCGATGGCTTCATCGGCTCGCATCTGACCGAGCAACTGGTGCGGCGCGGCGCCAGCGTCACCGCGCTCTGCCTGTACAACTCGTTCGACACGCATGGCTGGATCGACGAGATCGACCCGCGCATCCGCGCCGAGCTCCGCCTCGTTCGCGGCGACGTGCGCGACGCCACCTTCATGCAGCAGATCGTGTCCGGCATGGCGGTCGTCTTCCATCTGGCGGCGCTCATCGCCATCCCCCATTCCTATGTCGCCGCCCAGTCCTACGTGGATACGAACGTGACCGGCACGCTCAACGTCCTCGAGGCCGCGCGACGGTCCGACGTTCTGCGGGTCGTCCACACCTCGACGAGCGAGGTCTACGGAACAGCCCTGTTCGAACCGATCTCGGAGCTCCATCCCCTGCAGGGGCAGTCCCCCTACTCGGCGACGAAGATCGCAGCCGACATGCTTGCCGAGAGCTTCACGCGCTCGCACGACCTGCCGGTCGCGATCCTGCGTCCGTTCAACACGTACGGCCCGCGCCAGAGCGAGCGGGCGGTGATTCCGACCGTGATCCGCCAGATCCTCGATCCGGCCGCCGGTCGCATCGGCATCGGCGATCTCAGCCCACGGCGCGATTTCACTTTCGTCGAGGACACGGCGGCCGCATTCGCCGAGATCGGTCTGTCGAACAGCATCGAATTCGGGCGCCCCTACAATACAGGCAGCGGCAAGGCGATCACGATCGGCGACCTTGTCGATCTGATCTGCGAGGTCACCGGATGCCGCAAGACGGTCGAGCGCGACGCGGAGCGGGCCCGCCCGGCCAATTCCGAAGTCCGCGCCCTCGTCGCCGATGCCGATCGGTTTCATGCCGCGACCGGATGGCGGCCCGCGGTCGACCTGCGGACCGGGCTTGAGCGCACGGCCGAGTGGTGGCGCGAGCGGCTGTCGGTCGGCCGGGTGCGTCCGCAACTGAGCTTTGCAAGCTGAAGGAGGAAGCCATGCGGTTCGTCCATTCCTCCCGCGCGCGATTGGCAATCCTGGGCGGCGCGCTGCTTGCCGCCGGCGCTGCGGCAGGCGCCGATTATCGTCTTCACCCCGGCGACATCGTCGAGATGTCCGTTGCCGGCACGCCGCAACTCGGTCTGCGCGCGCCGCTGCAACTCGACGGGACACTCACCTTTCCGCTGGTTGGGACGATCGAGGCCGCAGACGCGACAATCGCGGTCGTACGCGACCGCATCCAGACCGTTCTTGCCAGCAAGGTGTTGCGGCTTCACGCCAATGACGGCAGGGAATACCTGCGGGCCGTCGAGCGCGAGGACGTCGCCGTCTCCATCGTCGAATACCGGCCCGTCGCTATCGGCGGCGACGTCGCCCGGCCCGGGGAAGTCCCGTTCCGGCCGCAGATGACCGTGCGCCAGGCGATCGCGTCGGCTGGCGGCACCTTGCCGCTGCTGGCCGCGGCAGCCGGTCCGACCTTCGATGTGTCCGGCCTGCGCAGCGACTATGTCACCGCCTGGCTCGCCCTCGCCGCCCAGCACGTCCGTATCTGGCGTCTCGACGGCGAACTCGAAGGCGAGGCACCGTTCGATGCGAACGCGATACCGCCGTCGCCCTCCGCCGAGGCCGATCTCGACGCCCTCCTCGCGTTCGAGACGGCTTATGGGGAAACCGAGCGTGCCGAATTCAGCGCGCAGCAGGAGCATCTCGAACGATCGATCGCCCAGGCCGACGAGCATATCGTGGTGCTGACCGAACAGCAGAAAAACGAGGAAGAAGGCGTCGCGGTGGACACTGCAGAGCTTGCCCGCTCGGGCGACCTCCTGACGCAGGGCACGGTTGTTCATGGACGCGTGACCGATGCCCGGCGCGCACTCCTGATGTCGTCCACCCGGCTCCTGCAAACCCGTTCGCAACTGATGCAGGTCCGGCGCAACCGCGAGGAACTGACGCGCGACCTTCAGCGCCTTGCCGGCGAGCGGCGACTGGATTTCCTGCGTCAGTTGCAGGAGGCGACCGTCAAGCTGGCATCGGACCGGGAACGCATGCACAGCATCGAACAGAAGCTGCAACTGGCCGGAATCCAGGTACCGAGCGGCGCGCAGCCGGCCGCCGAGCCAACCGTCGTCCTCTATCGCCAGCAGGCATCGGCATCGACCGTGCGTCTCGAAGCCGATCTGGATTCAGCGCTCGAACCGGGCGACTTCGTCCAGATCTCGCTTGCGGCGGCAGGCGCTCCCGTTTCCGGACAGGCGACGCCGGCGAGCGCATTCTTGAGGGCGCGGCCGGCAGGCCTGCGCATGGCCTCGCCATGATCGTCGAGATGTTCGGCCCGGCGGGAAGCGGAAAGACCAAGCTGTCCCGCGCCCTCGCGCAGGCCCTTGCGGACGACCGGATCGACGTGCGGGTCGTCGCCAGCGACCGACCGGCCGAAGCTGCGACCGGCAGCAGGCTCGGTGCCGTCCTGTCACGCGCAACGAAGCTGCCCGAGGCGCTTCGCCTCGCATCGCGTCCCCCCCGGTCGCCGATCGCCGATCGGCTTCTTGCTCTTTATCCGCCACGAAATCCGCTCTGGGCGCTTCGCTACCGCCGATATCTCGACCGGCTCGACGCGCAATGGCGTGAGGCCACGCAGGACCCGGGGATCGTCATCTTCGACCAGGCCTATCTGTGCGCGCTGTCGTCGCTCGTCATTCTTGCCGGCCGCGCCGACCCTTCGCGCCTTGCCTACGCTCTCGATCTTCTTCCGCAGCCCGGCGCACTCGTGCAGATCGACATTTCCCGCAGCGCCGTTCATCAACGGCTCGCGGCGCGTCTTGGCCGGCAGTCCGTCCTGGAACGCCTGTTCGAACTGTCACCGAAGGCGAGCGCCAACCAGATCGAGATCGCCCACGCCATCGGCCGCGAACTCGCCTTGCGCAACCGCATCGCGATCCGTGTCGAAAGCGGGCCTGACACGAGCCCGCGCGCCAATGCGGCACGTATCGTGCGCTCCCTGGACGTCATTCGGCGGGAGGCGGACGCATGCGCACCTTGAGCGCTACGTTCGCGCGTGTCCCGCCGGGCAAATTCGGTGCACGCGGTCTCTCCGGGCTGTTGTCCTCCAGTGCCGGAGCATTCGCCGTCCTTTGCGCCGGCGCCGGCATCACCTATGCCGCCCAGCTCGTCATCGCCCGCGCGATCGGACCGGAGGGGTTCGGCATCTATGCCTATGTCGTCGCCTGGGTCATGCTCTGCGCCTACGTCGCCACGCTTGGCTTCCACACTTCGCTTCTTCGACTCCTGCCCGCCTATGAAGCGCGAGGAGCGTGGCCGCTGGCGCGCGGGGTCCTGCGTTGCGCGATGGTGACGACGCTTGCACTTGGAGCAGCGTTCGCGCTGCTGATCGTCGTTTTCGCCGACCGGCTGGCCGATGGGGACGGCGCATTGGTCCATGCGTTGCGCATCGGCGCCGTCGCCATCCCCTTGATCGCGTTTCAACTGGCGGTGTCGGCCGGTGTGCGCGCGTTCGGCGGACCCGTCGTCGCGCTCGTGCCGGAACGTATCCTGCGCGATGGCACCGTGCTCGCCATCGTCGCAGGCGCCACGCTTCTCGGCCTCGGGCAGCCTGATGCCGTATATGCCGTGCTGGCTTTTGCCACAGGCTGCGCAGTCGCGCTCGCCTTCGCGCTGACGGCCCTGCGCCTGCTGCGACCGCAAGCGCTGGCCGAAGCGCGCGCCGAAGCCGCCTTTCGCGAATGGCTGGCGCCGGCTCTCCCGCTGACGGTGCTGCTTTTTGCCGACAATGTCCTCGTCAGATCCGGCGTGCTCGTCCTGGGCATGATCGCCAGCGTGCACGAGGCGGGATTGTTTGCCATCGCCTTCGGCTTGTCGCTTCTGGCCGCGCTGCCGCGTATGGCGATCGCCAGCGCCTTCGCGCCGCAGGTTTCGGCGCTTCACGCGCGCGCCGACATCGATGGCCTGCGCACATTGAGCGCCCGCTCGACGCTCCTGTCGTTGATCGCAACCATCTGCGTCGCGATTCCGCTTCTGGGCGGCACTCCGGTACTCCTCGGCTGGCTCGGCCACTCCTTCCTGGAGGCGGCTCCCATCGTCGCGATCCTGATGGCGGGGCAGGTCTTCGCCTCGGCCTTCGGACCGCAGCAGCATCTTCTCACCATGACCGGCCACGAACGCGCGAGCGCGGTGATCTTCCTTGTTGCGGCGACGTTCGGCGTCGCCGCCGCCCTGGCGCTCGTTCCGGTCCTCGGCATCCATGGCGCCGCCTTTGCGTCGGTCGGGTCAACGGTACTGCTCAATGCGGCGCTGGCCGTCGCGATCCGGCGCCATCTGGCGCTGCCGCCGGGCATGGCGATCGCGCTCGGACGTTCGCTGCGACGGGGGAGAGGCCACCATGCCGGCTGAGAATCTGATCGAATTTCCGACCCGCGATGCACGCGCCGCCATCAATCCGGTCGTCCGCGCGCTACTCCACGGAATGGCGGCTCGTTCGATCCGCTACTGTCACTGGAAGAGCAACATGCGCCTTGCAGACGCGCTGTCGGGCGACGACGACATCGACGTCCTGATCGATCGGCGGGACGCCTGTGCCTTCCACGCATTGCTTGCCGAAACCGGGTTCAAGCCGGCCGTCTCGCGCGCCCGGATCGGTCACCCGGGTGTTTTCCATGCCTTCGCGCTCGATCGGGATTCGGCACGGCTGATACACCTCCATGCCTATTCGCAGGTCGTCACCGGCGACAGCCTCGTCAAGGCGTACCGGCTGCCGATCGAGCACGAACTCCTGGACGACACGCGCCTCATGCATGGCGTAAGGGTTCCGCAGGCAGACGCTGAACTCGTCCTGTTCGCCGTTCGCAACGCGCTCAAGCATACGAGCCTCGCCGAAATCGCGATGGTCAGCCGACATTATGCCGGCGTCGTGGCCGAACTCGACTGGTTGCGTGGCCAGTGCGACGTCGACCGCGCGGCAAAGCTGTGCGCGTCATGGTTCCCGGCAATCGACGAGCGGCTCTTCCACGGCTTGCTGGCAGCCATCGGGACGGAGCGCGCCGTCGCGCGGCGCATCCGGCTCGGCTTTCGCGTGGCGCGCGCGCTGAAGGGTTTGCGCCGGGTCGGCCGCGCCGCGGCCTTCCTGGACAGGGCGCGGCGCATCGCGGCGCTCGGTTTCTCGCGCATTACGGGCCGTCGCGACCTCGCCCTTGCCACGGGCGGAGCGGTGATTGCGCTGGTGGGGCCGAAGGCCGTCGGCAAGACCACGCTCGGCACGGCGCTGCAAACCCGCCTCGGGGAGCATCTCGACGTGCGGCGCATCCATGCCGGCAAGCCGCCCGCGACCCCGGCGACGTGGCTCCTTCATCTGGCAATCCCCCTCGCCCGCCGTCTCTTCCCCCGAGAGCGCCCCGGCGAATACGAAAAGCCGGAGCGGCGGGAGAAAAGCCCTTCGCTCCTCTATGTCCTGCGCATGGCGATGCTCGCACACGACCGTCGTCACCTTTTGCGCAAAGCGATGCGCGCCGCCACGGCCGGAACGATCGTCATCTGCGATCGCTATCCGTCTCTCACGGTCGGCAGCATGGACAGCATGCAATTCTCAAAGGCCCAGCAGGCGCGCGCGGCGTCCGCCCTCAAGCGAGGCTTGATGCGGCTCGAAGAGAAGTTCTGCCTCGACCTGCCGCCGCCGGGCCTCGTGGTCAGGCTTCAGGCACCACTCGGCACGAGCCTGACGCGCGACCGCGAGCGCGGCAAGGAAGGCGGGCCGGACGCCGACGCCGTCGAGCGCCGCCGGGCGCTGGAATCGAATGGCGACTACGGCAGCGCGCCTGTCGCAGCCATCGATACCGACCGACCGATCGACGTTACGGTTCGGGACACCGTGGGCGCCGTCTGGAACAGTCTGTAGCAGCTCGATTTTGCAGTCCGTGCTGCGCCATCCACCTTCAGCACTCCTGTAGAGGCTGCCGCGTCCGTTCGAACTCTTCGTTCGCAGCCCGACAACCGCGCCACCCGGCTTGCATGGACAAGCTGGCCGTGTTGCTTACTTTGCACTTCTGGATGCAGGTGCGATCCAGTTTCAGGACAGAGGCGGCCGTCGAATCGCCCGGCGTTCACGTGCAGGCAACATGGGAGAGTTTGATATGGATCTTGGCATCAACGGGCTTCACGTGCTCGTCACGGGCGGCTCGAAAGGGATAGGCCTTGCCTGCGCGAAGGCTTTTCTCGACGAAGGGGCCAAGGTGACGATCGTCTCGCGCAGTCGCGAGAACCTCGACAAGGCGGCTGCGATCCTCGGGGATGTCGGGCTGGTCGCGGCCGATCTGTCGGATGCGGCGGATGCCGCGCGCGCCGTCGGCGAGGCGGAGAGTGGCCGCGGACCGATCGACATACTCGTCAACAGCGCCGGCTCGGCGCGGCGCACGCCGGCCGAAGACCTCTCGCCGGATCACTATCGTGCCGCGATGGACGCCAAGTTCTTCAGCTACGTCAACGTCATCGACCCCGTCATCAAGCGCATGGCCGAGCGCGGCTCGGGCGCCATCGTCAACGTCATCGGCAATGGCGGAAAGGTCGCCTCGCCGATCCATATCGCCGGGGGCGCGGCCAATGCGGCACTGATGCTGGCCACGGCCGGGCTTGCCAACGCCTATGCCGGCCGTGGCATTCGCGTCCTCGCCGTCAATCCCGGCCTGACCGAGACCGACAGGGTCGCCGAGGGGCTTGCCGCCGATGCGAAGGCGCAGGGCATAACGGTCGACGAAGCACGCCAACGCGGCGTGTCGCGAATCGCGCGCGGCCGCTATGCGCGGCCCGAAGAGATCGCCGATGCGGTGCTGTTCCTCGCCTCCGGGCGAGCGAGCTATATTTCCGGCGTCTCGATCACGATGGACGGCGTCGCGGTGCCGACGATCATCTAGGCTCGTCGAGGCGGCCGACCATCCGCCGCAGCGAGTCGAGCGTCTGCTGGATGGCGTCGAGGTCCGCGCGCTCGGTCTCCGCCTGGCTGCCCATGCCCTCGTGCAGGCCGCGCAGGCGCGCGAGCCTCAATTCCTCGTCGCGGATCAAGGCGCGCGCCTGCTCCAGCGCGGCATGACATTTGTCGATCTCTCCAGCGAGCCACCCAGCTTTCGACAGGGCGAGCGTCAACCGCTTTTCGGCGCCGTCGATATCGCCTGCCTGGTTGTCTTCATCGGACCGGGCCATCTGGCGGCGGATGTCCTCGAACGCCTCGGCGTCGATCGCGCCGCTGGCCCGTTGGTCAGGCGCCGCGCCCTCGCCCGTAAGGCGCGCCAGCCAGTCGCCGATGCGGGGTGCGCGCCGTAAAGAGGGCGTAGCGGCGAGGATCGTATCATCGCCCCGGCCTGCGCCGGGCAGCCCGAATCTCTTTGAAGGTCGAGCATCTTCACCGGAGAGCCGGCGCAAAAGCGCAGGCCGCTGATCGACCGGCGGTGCGGGCGGGACCGGCGCTTGCGGTTCGATCGGCTGGATTTCGGCCTCGGGCTCGGGCTCTACCGACAGAAGCGACGCGGGCGCGGCCGGCACCGGTATTTCGGGTGCCGGTTCCTTGCGCCGAAACCTGTCCGCAAATCGCGCCATTGCCATGTTCTGTCCGTTCTCGAGCCGTCGGACGCGCGTCCACGACAGCAAAAACCTAGAACGACATGGGTAAGGAAAGGTTAACGACGCGTATCCGCCTCTCCCGATCATGGTGAACATCTTCTTAAGGACTGTCACTTAGCCTTGCGCGCACGGAATAGACGGCGCATCGCGCCTTTTCGACGAGCGAGGCATGATGAGCGACGTGGCATTCGGGGGCGCCGGCCGGCCGCAAGGCACCCATGACGACGGCAAGGTCACGATCTTCGACTTCGCCGCGCTGCTTCGCACACTGCGTCGCCGGCTCCTGTGGATTCTCGTTCCGACCATCGCCTTTCCGGTGATCGCAGCAGCCGCGTCGCTCGCCATGTCGAACTATTACTGGGCGACCGCGCAGGTGCTGGTCGACCCCGAGGGGATGCAGGTTCTCGAAGGCGAACTCTCGGCAAACGGCCGCTCGGAACAGACCTCCCTCATCTATGCGCAGAATCAGGCCTACATCATGGGCTCGAACCGCGTCCTGATGGAGGTCGTCGAACGGGAAGGCCTCGCGATCGATCCGGAATTCGGCGTCCCGCCGCCGGGCTTCGTCGCCTCCTTCTTCCCCGCCACGCCGAGCGCGGTTCCCGCAGAACGGCTGGCGCTGCGGGCACTGCAGCGCAATTTCAACGTCTCGCTCAATGAGGCCAGCTTCGTCGTCGAAGCTTCGGTTAAGTCGGAGGACCCGCAAAAGGCCGCCCGGCTCGCCAATGCCATCGCCGCGATCTATGTCGAGCAGCGTGCCGAAACGCGTGCCGAGGCCGTCGGCCGCGCGGCGGATGGTCTGTCGTCGCAGCTCGACCGGCTGCGCGAGCGAGTCGAGGACGGCGAGCGCGCCGTGCAGGCCTACAAGGTCGCCAACAACATCATCGATGCCGATGGCCGGCGCATCGGCGAGCAACGCCTGGCCGACATCACCACCGAGATCACCCGCGTCGGCGCGCGGATCGCCGAGGACGAGGCGCTGGGGGCCGAGGTCGCGCGGCTGCGGGCCGATTCGAGCTCGTTCGGTTCGGTCGCTGAAACCAATCTGACGCCCGCAATCGTGACCCTGCGTGCACGTCTCGCCGAGGCGCGGGAGGAAGAGGAAACGCTCGCCTCCTCGCTCGGCGCACGCCACCCGTCCTACCAGCTTGCCCGCACGCGCTCTCAGTCCGTCAGCCGCCAGCTCGACGTGGAGCTCGACCGGTTCGCGACCTCCGTCGATCAGCGACTTGCCCGTTCGCGCGCAAACCTCGCCAGCCTCGAAGCGCAGCTCCAGACGGCGGGCGCGACGGTTACCGCCGAGAACCAGTCGAGCGTCGATCTGCGCCAGCTCGAGCGCACCGCCGCCAGTGACCGGCTCGTCTACGAGGCGTTTTTGCTGCGCACGCGCCAGCTCTCCGAACAGGAGCAGGCCGTCAATCCGGAAAACCCGCAGATCATCGCCGCCGCCCTCGCCCCGCTCGAAAAGGCCGGCCCGCCGCGCACCATGATGACTGGGGGCGCGCTCGTCTTTGGTTTCCTCTTCGGCGTCGGCCTCGCCATGCTGCGCGAACAGTTCGACCAGACAGGGACGCCGGCCACCGCGCGCCGCGCCGTACCGGCCGGTGCTCCACCGGTCTTCCGCCTCTCGCGTCGTTCGGCGACCGGCGATGAAATGGCGATGCTTGCGACCCGCCGCGAAGCGCCGGCCTTCTTCGACCTCGCCAGCTTGATCGGCAGCATGCCGGCGGCTGGGCCGGTCGCCTCCATCGCGATAACCGGCGACGATCCCGACGACCGCGCCTTCGTCGCGCTCAACACCACGATTGCCGCGGCCAAGAGCGGACGCAAGGTTCTGCTGGTCGACGCCGGCCAGACCAGCAATCCGCTCACCACAGCCTTCGGCCTCGAGCGTCATCCGGGCCTCAACGACGTCCAGTCGCTTCGCCGCTTCGAGCCCGAATTCGCGTTGACCATCGATGCGGCCGGCTTCGCCTTCCTGCCGCGCGGCCTGACCGCGATCGGCACCGGCGCGCCGGTCGAGGACATCGATCTCGCGCGCTGGGTTGCGGCGTCGGGCAAGGATTTCGACCTGATCATCGTCGACGCGCCGTCAGCGGGTCGCGTTCGCCATGATGGCGCAATCACCGTTGGCGAAACCACCGCCGCCGGGTCCGCCCCGGTCATCGCGCAGGTCATCCGGGGCTGAGCGCGATGAGCGACGCCGCCTTATCGGCATCCTTCGGCCGCGAACGCGACAGGTCGCTCTGGCTGTTCCTCTTCGCCATGGCGCTCGGCGCGATCTGCCTGCGAATCCTCATCACCAATCCGCTGATGAACGAGTTCGTCGAGTACACGACCGAAAAAGGCGCGATCTACGAGAAGATCCATTTCGGCACCTACGCGCTTCTCGGGGTTGCCGGGTTGGTTCCGCTGTTCCGGCCGATAAGGCTCGAAATCTGGGAACTCGCGCCGTTCCGCGCCCTGCTCTTCTTCGGCTTCTGGGTGCTCGCCATCGCCATCGCCCTAGTCGCCATCGGACGGGGCGGCTCGGCGGGATATCTCATCGACTCCTACGTCGCGGCCGCTGCCGCCGGGCTCCTCCTCTTCATGCTGCCGCTGCCCATGCGGCGCACGGCCGGACACTTCATGCTCCTAATCCTCTTGGCGAGCGCGCTGATCGGCATCGGCGAAGTCGCGACGGGAACACGGTTCCTGCCCTATGAGGTCGGCGAACTCGATTTTCGCCCGACCGGCCTGATGGGCCATCCGCTCAACCAGGGTCTGATGCTTGCCGCCGGCATCGGCTTTCTCGTCGCCAGCCGATTCCGCCTGTCGTTCAAGCTTCTCGGCGCGGCGCTCCTCCTCATCGGTACTGCCGCGGCCGGCGCGCGCACCGCGACGATCATGGCCGCAATCGCGATCTTCGCCTGCCTGATGCTGACACGCTGGTGGAACGTAGATGCCGCCCGTCAGGCGTCGATGAAGCTGATGGTGCTCGCCTTCGCCGCCATCGCGACATTGCCGGCCATCGGCCTCCTCATCGGCGCCGGCTTCCTCGACCGCTTCGAGGGCGGGCTGATCGACGAGAGCGCGATGGCGCGGCTCGATGTCTACCGGGTGTTCGAATACGTCTCGTGGCGCGACATCATCGCCGGCACCGACATTGCCATCATCCAGAACATCATCGAGACCCGGCTCGACCTTCTCTATATCGAGAGCACGCCGGTCATCCTGACCTTCCAGCTCGGCCTGCCGGGCGCGCTGTTCTTCACCGGCCTTGTCATCTACCTTTTCGCTCACCTCTTGCGGCTCAACGGACGTGCGGCAGCGATCGGAACCGCCATCTTCTTCATCGTCGCGCTCTCCAACAACCATTTGTCGACCAAGATGGCGACCGTAACCATGATCGTCGTGATGCTGGTCGCCTTCATGCAACGACCGGTTGCGAGAAACTGACTTCAACCTTCTTTAAGCCGAACCCTGTATGCGGAAGGCGAGGAAACATCGCAGCGGAGAACATCGTGCGCCTTCTGGACATTGCGCGCAGTGCCTATGTCGGCAGTCCGGTCGGTTTGCGTCGGTCGATCGCGCCCCTGATGGCGATGGTCCCGACGTCGCTCAAGTATGGTCGCGCCTATCGAACTTGGCGCAGCAATGTCACCCGCAGCGTCCACGATGCCGACTTCGTCGATGCCGAACGCCGCCGGGCCTTCGCCGAACTCCTCGCCATCGCGTCAAGAAGCCCGTTCTATCGAGAAATTCTCGGCGGCGTTGACCTCACGCCAGAGGATATTTCCCGCCTCCCCGTTCTGACAAAGGAGGATCTCGTCAGTGCCGGCATGAACGCGCTCGCCGTTCCGAGATCAGCGCTCGATGCCGGCAACACCAGTGGATCGAACGGCGAAGCCCCGTTCGGCTTCTATCTCGACCGCGACCGCTCGGTCCGCGAAATCGCCTTCATCCACCATGTCTGGAGCCGCTGCGGCTTTCAGGCCGGCGAGCCCCGCGCCATGCTGCGCGACGCCTATCTTTACGACCGCAAGGGCTTCATCCACGAATGGGAGGCGGCGCTGGGCGAACTGCGCCTCTCGGTCTTCCCGATGACGCCGCAGGACATGGAGCTCTATCTCGATCTCATCGACCAGCGCGCCATCCGCTACCTGCACGGCTTTCCGTCGGCTATGGAAATGCTCGCACGTCACATGCTCGCGACCGGCCGCAGGCTTCGCCTGCCGCTCATGGGCGTCTTCCCGATCTCCGAGCCGATCTTCGCCCACCAGCGCGAGACGATCCGCACCGCCTTCGGCGACGTCGCCATCCTGCCCTTCTACGGCATGAGCGAAAAGGCGATCTTTGCCGGCGAGGTCGAGGGCGAGCCGGACACTTATGAGTGCGAGCCGCTCTACGGCATCGCCGAACTCGTCGACGACGCAGGCGTGCCGATCACGCAGCCAGGCCGCGAAGGGCGGCTGGTCGGCACCTCGTTCATCACGCGCGGCATGCCCTTCATCCGCTACGACACCGAGGATCGCGCCACTCTCGTTCGCACTGCAGCGCGCGAGAATTGCTGGCGCATGCGCGTGTCGAACATCACGCCGCGGCGCAAACCCGCCTGGCTTGTCGATTGCGACGGACGACGCATCGTGTCGACCGATTTCACCCCCTCCGACCCCGCCTTCTTCGACGGCATCAAGGAGTTCCAGTTCTATCAGGACACGCCGGGGGTCTGCGTGATGAAGTATGTGCCGAGCGAAAGCGGCACGGTCGAACAGGCCGTTGAGATCGTCGCCGCCCTCCAGCGCAAGGCCGGAGACGCCATTCGGTTCGAGCCGAAAAAGGTCGACACGCTCGTTGCGAGCAAGAACGGCAAACGCCCTTTCATCGACCAGCGGCTATCGGTCTAGGCGGCTTTGCGCCCGCCTTCCATGATCTCGCGATAGCGCTCGATCAGCCTGGGAACCACTGTCTCAGCGGTGTAGTTCCGCGCGATCCGCTCGGCGGTACGGCGCGACAGTTCGGCCCACGCCCCGCTTGCTGCGATCTCTTGCACCGCCGTGGCATAAACCGCCCCGTCCGCCGCGCGGCCGAAGATGCGGCCGCAATCGGCGACGACCGAACGGTTGAAACCGTTGTCGGCGCAGAGCGGCACAAGCCCTTCTGCCATCGCCTCGGTCAGCGCATTGGAGTGCCCCTCCCCGTCATGGCGCGTCGGGAAGATGAAGAAATGCGCGCCGCGGATCGTCTCGCGCACTGCCTCGGCGTTGACCGCTCCTTTGAACTCGACCGGCAGCCCCGATGCCAGCGCATCGAGCCTTTTCGCATAGTCCGGCGATGCCCGGCCGAGCACCTCCAGCCGGACATCAAGCCCGCCTTCTTTCAACACCCGCACCGCCTCGATCGCCGTCTCGATGCCCTTTTCCGGCACGATGCGAGCCAGGAAGACGAGCCGGATCGGGTTGGTCAAAATGTGCTGCGCCAACCTCTCCGGTCCCCGCGAGACATAGTTTGGCAGGTAATGCACCGGCGCATCGGTGAAGCGCCGGGCGAAATCGACATATTCGAGCCCTTCGACCGTAACCAAATCGGCATGCCGCAGCAGCCTGGCCTGCACGCGCGCGCCCATCGCGCCCTCTTCCATCTCGTCGATGAAGCAGCCGGCGCGGATGTCGACGACCAGCTTTCGGCCGCGCGCCTTGGCATTCATGCAGATCACCGCTTCGGGCAGGATGAAATGGCGGCGCAGCGGCGTGATGTGAAGGATGTCGAACCGTCCCGCCTCGGCCAGCACCCGCGCCGCCGTCCCCGCGAAGTTCGAGGCATAGGCCACCGCCTTGCCGGCCGGTGTCGCGCGTTCCGGCGCGTAGGGATATTCCGCGACGCTCAGCCCATGTGCCCGCAGATCGTCGATCAGCCGGCGATTGGCCGATTCATAACCGCCACGCGCGGGCTCGCCCGGTCGTGCGATCGGGCCGCAATAGGCGATGCGTGGCAAGACGGGCATGGCGGGTTCCTTAAAAGATCGCCGCGACCCTAGCGCGAAACCATGTCGAGACCGCTAACGCGCCCGCCATGCGCTGCCCGCCGCGATCAACCGCTTGGTAACCCAATTGGCTGAAAGCCGGCCACGTTCACCATTGCTTGGCCCTGTCTCGCTTAGGTTGCAGCCGAAGTCGAACAGGCGCACGCTCCCAAATGCTGATCCGATCCACGATCATCTATCTGCCGGCAATCCTTTTGCCGCGCATTTCGGCGATCCTGCTTCTGATCGTCATGACGCGGCTCGTCAGCCAGACGGAATACGGCCTCCTCGCGCTCGTCGTCGCCATCGGCGAAATGACGGATGCGGCCGTGTCCAACTGGCTGCGCATTGCGCTCCTGCGCCTCGGCGGCACCGGCACCATCGCTTCCGGCAGCCTGAAACGCGCGACGACCGTGCTCATCGGCACGTCGCTCACCGCCATCCTCGTCGCAATCCTCGCCTCCTTCCTCATCGTCCCCGAGCGCGCGAGCGAATTCGCGCTGGCGGTCTCGGCCTACATCGTCGCCGGCAGCGTCTCGCGCCACGCGCTTTGCATCCTCCAGATGCAGCAGCGGCGCGTCACCTATACGATGATGGAATTCGCGCGTTCCATCTGCGTCATCGTCTTGCCCATCAGCGCGGTGCTCCTCATCGAGCCGACCTTCCTCGCCGCCTCGCTGGCGACGAGCCTCGGCACGCTTCTTTGCGGTTTGGTGGGCCTGCGCATCGCCTATTCGAAGGTCGAACGGGGCCCGGCCCGTTTTTCCTATGGCGAACTCTTCTCGCTCGGCGTGCCGCTCATCGTTCTGGCGCTCATCAGCTTCGGCCTCGACGCCATTGAGCGCCCGCTGCTGAAGCTCTTCCACGATGCCGGCGTCGTCGCCGTCTACGCCGCCGCCTACGCGCTCGCGCGCCAGCCGATCGACATTCTCGGCAATGCCATCAACCAGGGCGCCTTTCCGGAAATGGTATCGATCTTCGATACGCGCGGGGCCGCGGCGGCAGGCGCGTTCATCGTCCAGCAGCTCAATCTGATCGCCATGCTGATCCTGCCGGCGGCTGCGTTTCTCATCGTGCTGGGCCCGGACATCGTCGGCCTCGTGCTGCCGGAAAGCTACCACGCCGACGCGTCTGCCGTGTTCCCGGTCGTCGTCGCATCGGTCGTGCTCTTCAATTTCAAGGTCTTCGTCTTCGACAACGTCTTCCACGCGCACAAGCGCAACTGGCTGCAATCGGCGTCGCTTCTGCCGGGCGCGATCATCGGCATCGCGCTCAGCCTCTATCTGATCCCGACCTATGCGGCGCTCGGCGCGGCGTGGGGCTATCTCGCAGCCTGCGGCATCGGGCTTCTGACCAGCATCGCGATGTCATCGCGCCTTCTCAGACTGCCCATCGCGCTCGGCGATCTCCTGCGCGCCCTCGCCGTCGCGCTCGGCGTCTTCGTCGCCACCGCACTCGTGCGGCAGTGGACGGCCGACGAATGGGTGCTCATCCGCCTCGTCCTCGCAGGCGCTGCCGGCGGGGTCGCGTTTCTGGCGCTCGTCGCGCTTCTCCATCGGCAGGAAGCGCGGTTGCTGATGACCAATCTGCGGCTGAGGCGGGTATAGATGCGTATCGGGCTTTATCTCCCCAGCCTCGAAGGCGGCGGCATCGAGCGGCTTTATCTCGGCCTCGCCCGCCAGTGGATCGAACGCGGCCATCTGGTCGAACTGGCACTCAACGAACGGCGCGGCGAGCTTCTGGGCGACGTGCCTCATGGCGTGCGCATCGTCGATCTCGGCGTGCGCCGGCAGGCGGCCTCGGTTCCCGCTCTCATCCGCTATCTGCGAGGCTCGCGACCGAACGTGGTCATGGCCGGGCACGACCACAACAACATCATGCTATGCGCCGCCGGCTTCGCTCGCACGGGAAGGACTCGCATCGTCGCCAGCCAGCACAACACGCTGTCGGCGAACGACACGCGCGGAGCCAAGTTCGGCCCGGTGCCCATTCTCTACCGGGCTCTGTTCAGCCAGGCCGACGCCATCGTCGCGGTCTCGTCGGGCGTTGCCGACGATCTCGCCGTCAGTTGCCACCTGCCGCGCGAGCGCATCGATGTCATCCACAACGGCATCGTGCCGGACGATCTGGCAGCACGCATGGTCGCTCCGGTCGACCCGGCGCTCTATCCGACAGGCGTCCCCACCATCGTCGCCATGGGGCGCATGGTCGAGCAGAAGGATTTCGCGACGCTGCTGACGGCTTTCGCGCGCGTCCGGCAGTTGCGACCGGCGCGGCTCGTCATTCTTGGCGACGGGCCTTTGCGGCCTGCGCTCGAAGTTCAGGCGCATGACCTCGGCATCACCGACGACGTCGCCATGCCCGGCTTCGTCGACACGCCATTCGCCCATCTCGCCCGCGCCTCGCTGTTCGTCCTCTCCTCGCGCCATGAAGGCTTCGGCAACGTCGTCGCCGAGGCGCTGGCCTGTGGCACGCCGGTCGTTTCGACCGACTGCAAGCACGGCCCCGCGGAAATCCTCGCCGGCGGCCGCTTCGGAACGCTCGTCCCGGTGGGCGATCCGGCAGCGATGACATCCGCCATCGGCGACGCGCTCGACCGCTCGTGGGACCGCGAAGTGTTGCGTCAGCGCGGCGCATCCTTCTCCGAAGCCGCCGGCGCGGCCCGCTATCTCGAACTCTTCCGGCGCATCGCCCAGCGAGGCGTTACCGAACAGACCCGCAAGGAGGTCGCATGACCGCTCTTCCCAGACAGGAACGATCGACGACGATCGTCGCCAAGCCGACACCCTCGGCGCGTAGCGCGGCTGAGGCGCGTGAGCGCGCCGAGTCAATCCTTGCCGCCAAGCCGTTGACGGGAAAAGGCATTCTCATCATCGTCGAGAACCTGCCGGTGCCGTTCGACCGGCGCGTCTGGCAGGAGGCGACGACGCTGCAGAAGGCCGGTGCGACGGTCAGCGTCATCTGCCCGACCGGCAAGGGTTTCGACGCCCCGCACGAGACGATCGACGGCATCCACGTCTATCGCCACAAGCTGCCGCTCGACGCCCATGGCGCGCTCGGCTATCTCGCGGAATATTCGGCAGCCCTCTTCTGGGAAACGTTTCTCGCGTTTCGCGTGCTTCGCCGGCACGGCTTCGACGCCATCCATGCCTGCAATCCTCCGGACCTGATCTTCCTCGTCGCCTCGCTCTTCAAGCCATTCGGCAAGAAGTTCATGTTCGACCATCACGACATCAACCCGGAACTCTACGAGGCGAAGTTCGGCAAGCGCGGTTTCTTCTGGCGGCTGATGGTACTCGCCGAGCGGCTGACCTTCGGCCTCGCCGACGTTTCCATCGCGACCAACAATTCCTATCGCGACATCGCCATCGAGCGCGGCAACATGGCGCCGGACGACGTCTATGTCGTGCGTTCCGGTCCCAATCTCGACAAGCTGCAGCGCGTTGCGCCGAACCCGGCCTGGAAGAAAGGCCGCACGCATCTCGTCGGCTATGTCGGCGTCATGGGTCAGCAGGAGGGCATCGACCTGCTGCTCGAATCTGTCTCCCATCTCGTCCACGACAAGGGCCGCACGGACATCCAGTTCTGCCTCGTCGGTGGCGGGCCGGCGCTGGAGGAACTGAAGGCGCAGTCGACGGCCATGGGCCTCGACGACTTCGTCACCTTCACCGGCCGGGCCAGCGACGAGACGCTTTTCGAGGTCCTGTCGACGTCGGATGTCTGCGTGAATCCCGACCGGGTGAACCCGATGAACGACAAGTCGACCATGAACAAGATCCTCGAATACATGGCCTTCGAAAAGCCGATCGTGCAGTACGAAGTCGTCGAAGGGCGCTATTCGGCGCAGAGCGCGTCGACCTATGCGCGCCCCAACGACCCAGTCCACATGGCCGAGCAGATCGAGCTTCTTGTCGCCGACCCGGAACGTCGCGCCGAAATGGGCCGCGTCGGGCGCGCACGCGTCGAGAACCAGTTCAGCTGGGATCATCAGGTGCCCGCGCTGATTGCGGCCTATCGCAAGATCTTCGGGCTCTGAGGCACCAATGTCGCTCGGCTGGTACGTCAATCGCCTGCGCAACATGAGCCCCGGTGAGGTCGCGCATCGGGTCGTCGAGAAGCGCCGCAAGCTGTCCTCGAAGGGCCGGCACGAAAGCTGGGCGCGATTTGCGCAGCAAAGCGACGACATCCCCCGGATCCCGGAGCTGAACGAGGTCGTCCTGCAGGCATCGCCCGCCGTGCGCGAAGCGCTCGACCGCACCTGTTCGGCGCTGCTCGATGGCCGCTTTTCCGCGCTCGGCGTCGAGTGGCCAAAACGACCGGCCGATGCGCTCTTTCCGGTCGAAGTCTGGCGGCTGGACCCTGTCTCGGGCCTCTCCTGGCCGGGCGCGGACGCCTATTGCTTCGACATCGCCTACCGCCACGAGACGCGCCTCGGCGACGTCAAATATGTCTGGGAGTTCAACCGGCTCCAGTTTCTCCAGCCGCTCGCAGCCAAGCTCGCGCTCGACGACGATGCCGATGCCCGCCGCGCGATCGAGGCCGCCATCGAAAGCTGGCACCGTGCCCATCCGCCATTCCGCGGGCTCGTCTGGAACTCGGGCATCGAGCTTGCCCTGCGCGCGATCTCGCTCCTCGTCGTCTCCAGCATCTGCGGCTCGCATCTGTCGCCCGACACGATCCGCCGCATCCGCGAAATCCTCGCCGCGCACGCCTTCTGGCTGGCGCGCTTTCCCTCGCGTTTCTCGTCCGCCAACAATCACCTCATCGCCGAAGCCGCCGGCGAATACCTGCTCGGCGTCGCCATGCCCGACCTCGCGGGGGCCGACACGATGGCGGCGAAGGCCCGCAAGACCCTCGAAACCGAAATCGAAAAGCAGATTTTTCCAGACGGCGTCCCGGCCGAGCAGTCGCCTACCTATGGCGCGTTCTCGATCGAGTTCGCGCTTCTGGCCGCGCTTGCCGCTCGCAATCTGGGGGAGCCATTCGGCCCGGTCTTCGAGGCACGGCTGATCGCCTTCGCCAACTGGCTCGCCGCGACCTCGTTCAACGGGATCGCGCCTCCATTGTGCGACGACGACGAAGGCCGCGTCATCGCCATGGGCGAACCGGAACCGCGCTACCCCGCTTCCATCGCCAATGCCGCAATGGCCTTCTTCGGCACCCCCTCGCCCGTCGCGGCGAGCGAACCGCACCTGCGCGATGCGATCTTCGGCGAAGCGGCAGCGGGAGAGCAAAGCGCTGCGAGCGGCCTGACTACATTCCCCAATGGCGGCTATAGCATCGTGAACGCCGTCCGCTTCAAGCTGGTTATGGACCACGGCCCGCTCGGCTATCTCTCCATCGCCGCCCACGGCCACGCCGACGCGCTTTCCGTGCTGCTGTCGATCGACGGCGAGCCGGTCCTCGTCGATCCGGGGACCTATCTCTACCATTCGGGCGGCGCGTGGCGGGACTGGTTCCGCTCGACCCGCGCGCACAACACGCTGACCATCGCCGGTGCCGACCAGAGCATCATGTCCGGCGCGTTCAACTGGTCGCACAAGGCCAACGCGCTGCTGGTCGAAGCATCCGATACGACGCTCCATGCCGAACATGACGGCTACGCGAAGCGCCTCGGCGCCACCCATCGTCGGCACGTCCGCGTCACCGAAGACGGCCTGCGCATAGAGGACGAGGTTTCAGGCAAACCCCAACCCGTCGAACTCGTCTACCAGTTCGCGCCCGGCCTCGACATTCTTGTCGATGGCGCGACAGCGACCGTCTCGAAGGACGACACACCGATCGTAGTCTTCACACTGCCGGACGCACACTTCGACATCGCCATCGGCGAAGACCGCTTCGATGGCGGCTGGGTCTCGCCGTCCTTCGGCGCGAAGGTTCCCGCCCCGCGCCTGTCCTGGCGGGGCAAATCTGACAAACCAATCGTCACGGAAATCCGTCTTGTCGAGCAGCAAGGGAGCCGCGCATGACCGACATTACCGTCTCTCCCGCCCGGATCGCCGCTTCATCGCAATCAGAACCGATCACGGTCCGCCCGATCGCCTCGCTCGCCGACTGGCAGCGCCTGATGGCAGGCGTTCCCGCCCCGCACCTGACCCAGGCCCATGCCTATGGCGAGGCGCGGCGCACCAATGGCTGGACCCCGACCCGCGTTGCCTTCGAGGCTGGCGGACGGACCGTCGCGATCGCCCAAATCCTCGAAAAGCGCATCGCCGGCATGCGGCTCCTCTCGCGTGTCAGCCGCGGGCCGCTCTTCCTCGACGCCGCGCCGCCGTCCGAGACCATCCTCGCCATCTACCGGGCACTCAAGCGCGGCTGGGGCCGCATCGGCAAGGGCGCGCTCGTCGTTGCGCCGTCGCTCGAAAGCACACCCGAAAACCTCGCCCTGATGCGAGCAGCAGGCTTTCGCATCCATGGCGAGGCCGGCTGGGTTTCGGCGCAGGTCGATCTGACGCGCCCGGAAGACGAGATCATCGGCTCCTTCCAGCCGAACTTCCGCAACAAGCTGCGCAAATGCGACAAGCTCGACATTTCACTCCGCGTCGGCAACGAACCCGAACTCGTCGAGTGGATGATCGCGCGGCACGAGGAGAACAAGCGCGACAAGGAATTCTCCGCCGTCGACGACCGGTTCCTGCGCGTCCTGCGCGACGCATCGGGCAACGATTTCACGATCCTGCAGGCGATCCACGACGGCCGGCCCGTCGCCGGCATCTCGGTCATTCGCTACGGGCTCGGCGCGGAATATTTCGTCGCCTGGTTCGGCCCTGACGGGCGCGCCATCAATGCCGGCAACTACCTCTTGTGGCAGGCAATCCGCTACATGAAATCGCAAGGCGTCGCGACGCTCGATCTTGGCGGGCTCGACCCCAACACCGGCTATTCCACCTTCAAGCGGGGCCTGCGCCCGCGCGAATACACGCTCATCGGAGAGTGCATCGCCTTCCTCTAGCTTAGCCGAATCTTAAGCGCGCGATGACAGATTGGTGATCGCATTCTTCAGGGGGAACGGCCTTGCGCCTGCTGGACATCGCGCGCAGCGCCTATGTGAAAAGCCCGCCCGGCCTGCGCCGGTCAGTCGCGCCGCTGATTTCCATGATGCCGCTCTCGATGCGCTATGGGGCGGTCTATGAGCGTTGGCGCCGCGACATTGCACATGCGCGCATCGATCCCAGCTTTTCCACCACGGCGACGACTTCGGCCCTGCGTGCACTGGCGCGTACCGCCGTCCATGCGAGCCCTTTTCACCGCGCGCGCTTTGCGGTCGCATTGGGTTCAAGTTTCGACGTACGGCAGGTGGAAGTCGAAGACCTCGCCCGCCTGCCGATCCTGACGAAAGGCGACCTGCGTGCCGCCGGTGAAGCCGCCCTCACCCGGCCCGCGAAAAGCCTCGTGCGCAACTGCACCAGCGGCTCCAATGGCGAAGAGCCCTTCGCCTTCTATGTCGACCGCGATCGCTCGGTGCGCGAATTCGCCTTCGTCAACGATGCCTGGACACGTGCCGGCTACACGCGCGATGAGACGCGCTGTGTCCTCAAGGGCTTTCGCATGAAGGGCGCAGAGGATCGCCTGTTCGAATGGGAGCCGGCGCTGAACGAACTGCGCCTTTGCGTCTTCCCGATGAGCGAGGCCGACGTCGCGCTCTACATCGACCTGATCGATGCGCGCCAGATCCGCTTCCTGCATGGCTATCCGTCGGCGATCGAACTCTTCTGCCGCCACATGCTGACGCTCGGCCGCAGATTCCGCACGCCGATCAGAGGCATCCTGCCGATCTCCGAACCGCTTTACGAGCACCAGCGCGCCACGATCCGCAAGGCGCTCGGCGACGTCGCCTTCGCTCCGTTCTACGGCCTCAGCGAGAAAGCGCTTTTCGCCCGCGAAGTCGCGGACGACATCTACGAGTTCGAACCGCTCTACGGCCTCGCCGAACTCGTCGACGACGATGGCGCGCCGGTCACGGAGCCTGGCGCAGAGGGCCGCCTCGTCGGCACCGGCTTCATCACCCACGGCATGCCGTTCATCCGCTACGACACCGAGGACCGAGCGCGCCTCGTCGAGCCGGGCACGCGCGCCAATGGCTGGCGCATGAAGGTCGAGGCCATCTCCCCGCGCCGCAAGCCGGGTTTCTTCATTGGCAGGACGGGCAACCGCATCGTCGCGACGAACTTCCCGCCGCAGGACCCGGCCTTCTTCCGCGGCATGAGCGAATTCCAGTTCGTCCAGTCGGAGCCGGGCAAGGCCGTGATCCGCTATGTGGCGGCGAAGGATGGCGCCCAGGCAGATGCCGAACGTATCCGCGCGGCGCTCGAGGCGAAGGCCGACGGTCATTTAACGTTCAAGCTGGAGCGCGTGGACTGCCTCGCCTGCGGCAGCCAAGGCAAGCGCGCCTTCATCGACCAGCGGCTTGATCTGGCGCGGTACTAAGGACCCCCTCTCCGTCTCGGGCTTCGCCCGAGCCACCTCTCCCCCGCAATGCGGGGGAGAGGAACCCAAGCTGGAATAGCGCCGCCGCTGTAGCTGCGTTTCCTCGCCCCCTTTGGGGGAGAGGTGGCTCGAGCACAGCCCGAGACGGAGAGGGGGAGCGACCTCAGCGTCGTTGCGCTACCAGTTGATCCCGTCCACACGACCCGTCGCGGCGGCGACATTCGGCAGGCGCGCCATGTCGAGCAGCACCTGCTCGGGGCGCATCGCGGTGACGATCGACTCGTATTCGGGTGCGCGGTTGGTGGCGACGATGATCTCCGAATGGTCGACGATCTCGTCCAGCGAGGCCACCATCAATTGCGTGACATGCGGGATGGCGTTCATCAAATAGGCCTTGTTGGCGCCAACGAGGCGGGCGACCGACACGTTCTTGTCGAAGACGCGCACGTCGCAGCCCTTGCCGATCAGGCGCTCGATCAGTTCGAGATACGGGCTTTCGCGCAAATCGTCGGTGCCGGCCTTGAACGAGAACCCCAGGAAGCCGACCTTCTTTTTGCCCTGCCGCAGCACCCAGTCGAGCGCGCGCTCCACCTGCTGTTTGTTGGACGGGATCAGCGAACGCAGAAGCGGCGCTTCGACATCCTTTTCCACCGCGAAAGCATTGATCGCGCGCACGTCTTTCGGCAGGCACGAGCCGCCGAAGGCGAAGCCGGGCAGAAGATATGCGTTGGAAATGTTGAGTTTGTCGTCGGCGAAGAAGATCTGCATCAGTTCGTGGCTGTCGACGCCGGCCGCCTTGCACACATTGCCGATTTCGTTGCCGAACGCGACCTTCAGCGCATGCCAGGTGTTGTCCGTGTACTTCACCAACTCGGCGACGCGCGGGTCGGTCAGAATCAGTTTGCCCGGCAGGCCCTCGTAGAGCGCCTTCAGCCGGTCGCGGGTCTCGTCGTCGCTGGCTCCAATCACGGTCTTGGCTGGATTGTCGAAGTCGGCGACGGCCGAGCCCTCGCGCATGAATTCCGGGTTTGAGGCGACGCCGAAACCCTCGCCGTTCTTTTTGCCCGAACTCCGCTCGAGAGCTGGCACGGCCAGCGTTTCCAGCGTGCCGGGCAAGACGGTCGAGCGCATGACGACCGAGTGAAATCCGGCTTTGGCCTTCAAAGCCGCGCCAATCTGCTCGCAGACCGCTTCGACATGGCCGAGATCGAGCGAACCGTTCTGCTTGGACGGGGTGCCGACGCACAGCAGCGAAATGTCGGAATTTGCGATCGCCTCGTCGGTCGACATCGTTGCCCGCAACCGGCCGGAGGCAACGTTGGAGGCGACCAGTTCGCCGACATCCTTTTCGATGATCGGACTCTGGCCTGCATTGACCAGATCAACCTTCGTCTCGCTGACGTCGCAGCCGATCACCTCGTGGCCGCGCTCCGCCAGGCATGCCGCGCAGACGGTGCCGACATAGCCAAGTCCGAATACCGAAATTCTCATCGCATCACCCCGCCCGAACACCGTCATCCGTCCGGCCGCGCGAATGCGCCGGAACTTCGCGTCGCCGTGACTATCATCCGGAGGTAAAGGTCGCCTTATCGCGACGCGGCAAACTTGCCCGATCGCCTGGACCAATGCCGGACGACTTGACTGGGGCGGGCTGTTGCGCGTTTTGACGGAGCGACACAGGACGGAGAAGCAGATGACGATCGATCAGGTTTCGCGCAACGAAGTGACGCTCGCCAATTGGCGCGAACATCCGTTCAGCACGTTGAGTTTCCAGTCGGTCAGCGAATTCGTCCCCACTGCCATGATGACCTCCGCGCACGAGCGGCCGCGCGATCCGGTCGGCAGCGCCGCGATCGACGGCATCACCTTGCAGATCGACGGCAACGCCACAAATCTGCCCGACTATCTGCGTGCCTCCTGGACCGATGCGCTCGTGGTGCTGCGCGACGGCAAGGTCATCGCCGACTGGCATGCGCCCCATGCCGACCTCAACCGGCCGCACGTCATCTTCTCGATCTCGAAATCCGTAACGGGCATGCTCGCGGGCATCGCCGTCGATGACGGGCTGCTCGACGCCGACGCGCCGATCACCGACTACGTTCCCATGCCCGCCTCAAGCGCCTATGGCAGCGCCCGAGTGCGGGATCTTCTCGACATGACGGTCGATCTCGATTTCGACGAGGAATACACGGACAAGGACAGCGCCTTCGATCGCTACCGCCGCGCGATGCTCTGGAACCCGGAGCGGGCGGATACCGTCGCTCAGACGATGGAGGAATTCCTCGCCACCCTGCCCGCGCGCAATAGCGGCGATCACGGCAAGCGCTTCTACTACGCCTCGCCCAACACCGATCTTCTTGGCCTCGTCATCGAATGGGCGGTCGGGCGGCGCTACCACGACTATCTCGCCGAGCGCCTGTTGAAGCCGATGGGGATGACCGGCGCCTCCTATGTCACCGTCGACCGGGTCGGCACGGCGCGAGCGGCAGGCGGCATCTGCATCACCGTCGAGGATCTGGCGCGGCTGGGCGATCTCGTGCGCATGGGCGGGCGCAATGCGGCAGAGCAGCAGATCATACCGGCCGGCTGGATCGACGACATGCTCGCCAACGGCAATCGTCAGGCATGGGTCGACGGCAATTTCGCGGACATGTTCGCCGATGGCCGCTACCGCTCCTGCTGGTATCAGGTGGGCGACGATCGCGGCTCTTTCTGCGGCGTTGGCATTCACGGTCAGTGGGTTTTGGTCGATCCAGTCAGCCGAATCACCATCGCAAAGACATCATCGAGACCTGATGCCAGCGATGATTCCGGGACCGCGCGGGAAATTGCGGCGTTGCGGCAGGTCGCGCGCAGCCTGGACATTGCCTAAGCGATCGGCAGATCGGTTAGCGTTTTCTTAACGCAGGGCCCCTCTGCCTACTGGGTGCGCAGATTTCGTTGCAGCAACGCAACACGGCACTGCAACGCAATATCCTACACCTGTTCGCAATTGCGCCGACGAAGTTTTGCGCCACAGTTGGCTCAGCGACATGGCGCAGAAGACCGGAGGGGTTGGCGAGCGTGATGTCATCATGACAGCTCTCTGGGGGTCCAATGAACCTGATCCGTACTTCGGCGGCAGCCATCGCAATCGCCGCCGTCTCCGCCCTGCCCGCATTCGCAGCCGATGCCGTCGTCTATGAGGCGCCGGTCGTTCTCGAGGAAGAAGTCGCTTCCGCGATCGACATCGCCTTCGGCGCGACCTTCACCTCGCGCTATGTCTCGCGCGGCGTCGCCTACACCGACGGCCCGACATTGCAGGGCTATGTCGAGGCTTCCTACGATTGGGCGTATGTCGGCGTCTGGGCATCGGGCGTTTCCGGCATCAATGCCGATCCGGACAACGTCGAGATCGACGTTTACGGCGGTATCCGCCCGACCTTCGGCAATCTGACGGTCGACATCGGCTACGTCCACTACTTCTACGACGAGACCGGCGAGTGCTGCGGCGAAGCCTATATCAAGCCGAGCTACCAGTTCACCGACGAGTTCTCGGCAGGTCTCGAACTCTACCATGACTTCGAGAGCGACGCGACGTACGGCGTTGCCACCGCGGCTGTCGAACTGCCCTACGACTTCACCTTGTCGGGCGGCATCGGCCGGCAGTTTCAGGGTGGTGAAGAAGTCGACTGGAACGTCGGCCTCTCCTACACTTACGCTGACCTGGTCACCTTCGACGTCCGCTACCACGACTCCGATTTCAACCGCGAATACTTCGTGGCATCGGTGTCCTTCGACACCTCGTTCAACTCGGTTCGCGAGATGTTCGCCGGTGGACAGTTCGGCGGCGGTCGCTGATTTCTTAGCCTGCACCTCCCAGACCTGGCCCGCCGAGACATCTCGGCGGGCCTTTTTTGTTGTCATTCAACATGTTGGGGAGTAGTGCGACGGCACAGATTCAGGAGCCCGCCACATGATCCGCCCTCACCTCACGCCGCTCGCCGAAACGCTGCCCGCCACCGTTCCGTTCGTGGGGCCCGAAGCGCAGGAACGGGCGCGCGGAAAGGCCTTCAAGGCACGAATCGGGGCCAATGAAAGCGGGTTCGGTCCGTCGCCGAAAGTGCAGGCTGCCATCGCGGATGCGGCCGGCGAAATGTGGATGTATGGCGACCCGGAAAGTGCCGAATTGCGCAACAAGCTGGCTGAAAAGCACGAAGTTTCAGCCCAAAACATCGTCATTGGCGAAGGTATTGACGGGCTTTTGGGGCTGATCGTGCGACTTTGGGCCGATAAAAACGCCTCCGTCGTCACCTCGCTCGGCGCCTATCCGACCTTCAACTACCATGTCGCCGGGTTCGGCGCGCGCCTCGTCACCGTGCCTTACGAGGACGACCGCGAGAGCCTTTCGGCGCTCCTCGACGCCGTGCAACACGAAAACGCCCCGCTGGTCTATCTGGCCAATCCCGACAATCCGATGGGCACTTGGTGGCCCGCGGCTGACATCCAGCGTTTCATCGACGAGCTGCCGGAAACGACGATGCTGGTGCTGGACGAAGCCTATGGCGAGACGGCGCCTGCGGGCACCTTGCCGGCGCTCGACGTGACGCGGCCGAACGTATTGCGGATGCGCACCTTTTCAAAGGCTTACGGGCTCGCCGGCCTGCGCTGCGGCTATGCGATCGGCGAGGCGACGACCATCAACGCCTTCGAGAAGGTGCGCAACCATTTCGGCATGACGCGCATGGCGCAGGTGGCCGCCTCGGCGGCGCTGGATGATGAAAACTACCTGCAAAGCGTCATCGCGCAGGTTGCCGCGTGCCGGGATCGCCTGACGAAGATCGCCGCCGATAACGGCCTCGCGTCGATCCCATCCGCCACGAATTTCGTCGCCATCGACTGCGGCGGCGACGGTCCCTTCGCGCTGAAGGTCATGCAGGCGCTGATTTCGCGCGACGTATTCGTGCGCAAGCCGATGGCGCCGGGGCTCGACCGCTGCATCCGCGTTTCCGTCGGGCCGGAAGCCGAGATCGACATCTTCGAGCGCGAACTGCTCGCTGCGCTGGCCGAGGCGCGGGGCTGATCAGCCGGCGGCGAGGTCGGCGAAGAGGGCGCGCAGCTTCGTCGGCCCCTCGCCTGTCGCGTCGCTCGCATCGATGCGGCTGACCTCCCGGGCGGCGGCCTGCTGCCGGTCGGCGTCGGCGGGGAGCCACATCAGCCAGGCGAGAAAGACTTCTTCAGGCTCCGGTTGCCGGCGCGGGACGAGTGCGGGACGCGCGGGTGACGGCGTCAGGCCGAACTGGCGTGCCTGACCCATCCTACGCCTCCACCGTGACGGGGCCGAGCGGGCGCGAGCAGCAAGCGAGGATGTAGCCTTCCTCGATCTCGTGATCGAGAATGCCGCCATTGTGGCTCATCTCCACCTCGCCGGAAATCTTCATCGTCTTGCAGGTGCCGCAAAGGCCGAACTCGCAGGCTGCCGGGATGCGGATGCCGGCTGCGCGGGCTGTTTGGAGGACGGTCTGGCCGGGCAGGCACGGCGCCTCGACATCGGAGAGCGTGAAGCGCACCGGCTGGGCATCGGCCGGCGGTTCGGCGGCGATCTCCTCCTCGAACGGCGCCTGGATACGCTCGATCGCCGGCGCGCCGAAGCTTTCCTGGTGATAGTGCGCCATGTCGAAACCGGCCAATTCCAGCATCTCGCGCACCGCGCGCATGAAAGGATCGGGGCCGCAGCAGAAGATCTCACGCTCGCGGAAATCCGGCGCCAGCAGGGGCAAACGCACCGCGTCGATGCGGCCCATATGGCCGAACCAGCTTTCGCGGCTCGACCGCTCCTCGATCAGGAAGCCCAGCGACAGGCCGGGCATTTGCGCACCCAAAAGCTCGAGTTCCTTGCGAAAGATGATCTCTTCCGGCCGGCGTGCGCAGTTGACGAAGGCGACATCGGTCTGTGGGGTGAAATCGTTCAGCCAGCGCAGCATGGACATCATGGGCGTGATGCCTGAACCGGCCGAGATGAAGAGGTATTTCGCCGCCGGGTGGTTGTGCAGAGAGAAAGTGCCGGAAGGGCCGAAGGCGCGAATGTGGTCGCCGGGCCGCAGGTGATCGAACATCCAGCGGGTGCCGAGCGAATCCTTTTGCGCCTTGACCGTGACGGCGATGGAGAAGGGCCGCGAAGGGCTGGACGAGAGCGTGTAGGTCCGCATCAGCGGATCTGGCGCAGCCGGGAGTTCGAGCGTGATGAACTGGCCGGGCTGGTAGCGGAACCAGGTCTGGCTGTCTGAGCGGAAGGTGAAGGTCTTGACGTCGGGCGCTTCGTCGACGACGCGCAGGCATTCGAGCACCTGGAGCCGGTCGTCCCAGGGGGTCATTTCGTCGAGGTATTTGTAGAGGTGGGCGGTCATTTCTGTTCACCTCGAAGGTGGAGCCCTGTCGCGCCCCCCTCTGTCCTGCCGGACATCTCCCCCGCGAGGGGGGAGATCACGCGGTGTCGATGACGAGAATAATCTCCCCACTTGCGGGGGAGATGGGCGGCAGCCCAGAGGGGGGCAACGTCGAGCATAATCGTTTCCCTCAAGCCACCGACCGCAGCGCGGGCTTGGCGTCCCCGGCGAGCCGGTCGCCCGTCAAGCGTTCCTCGGCAAACCTGCAGTACCAATCCACGAACTGCATGACGCCGCCCTCGTGCTCTTCCGAATACGGCCCCGGCTGGTAGGCCGGCGAGGCGATGCCGAAGGCGTTTTCCTCGACGATGCGGCGGTCCTGGTCGTTGGTTTCGGTCCAGACATGGGTGAGTTCGGCAAGGTCGTAGTCGACGCCCTCGACGGCGTCCTTGTGGACGAGCCATTTGGTCGTGACCGCGGTCTCCGTCGCGCTGATCGGCAGGACGCGGAAGGTGACGGCGTGATCGCCGAGAACGTGGTTCCAGGTCGTCGGATAGTGGAAAAGCAGGAGCGAGCCGATGCGGTCGGTCGTGACGGTGTCGGAGAGGTTCTTCTTCACCGCGCGCTTGCCGGTCATCGTGTAGCTGACGGCATCACGCAGGAGCGGCACGCGGGTGACGCGGTGCTGGCCGGTGGAGGCGATCTCGAACCGGCTCGGCAGGCCCGCTGCCTCACATTTTTGCCAATGCGCGACGATATCCGGGTCGCTTTCGGCGGCCTGTACGCCGGTGACGGTCGGCGCTTCGGGGAAGGTCTTGCATAGCTCTGGGTGGTTGCCGGCGCAGTGATAGCATTCGCGGTTGTTTTCCCAGACGAGCTTCCAGTTGCCCTTTTCGATGATGGTCGATTCGAAGGCGATCTTCGTTTCCGTCAGCCGGTGCGGCGCGAGATAGGGTTCGACCTGCGCGCGGACGGGCGCGAAGTAGGCAGGCTCATCGGCAAGGCAGATGAAGAGATATCCGGCAACGCTTTCGCAGGCGACCGGCTTCAGGCCGAATTTCGAAGCGTCGAACCCGGCGCCCATTTGACGGGCAAAGACGAGGCGGCCATC
Organism: Aliihoeflea sp.; assembly: GCF_052435475.1. NCBI lineage: Bacteria > Pseudomonadati > Pseudomonadota > Alphaproteobacteria > Hyphomicrobiales > Phyllobacteriaceae > Aliihoeflea > Aliihoeflea sp. The sequence goes on along the minus strand of NZ_JBQVMV010000001.1, from coordinate 170,296 downwards.
GAGATCGTAGGTCCACTGATGGTAGGGGCAGACGAGCTTGGCCGCCGTGCCCTTGGCTGCCGTGCAAACGCGCGAGCCGCGATGGCGGCAGGTGTTGTGGAAGGCGCGGATCGCGCCCTTGGCGTCGCGTACCACAACGACGGGATAATCGCCGATCTGCACGGTGAAATAGCTGCCGGGCTTCGGCAACTCGCAATCATGACCGATGAAGAGCCAGTCGCGATACCAGATCAGATCGAGATCGAGCCGGTAGAAATCCGGATCGGTGTAGAACGCCTGCTCGAGGCTGTAGCCGGGTTTACGGCGCTGGAGCCGGTCCAGCATTTCGTTGCGCGCATCCATGTCCTGTCCTGCCTTCATGCAAGGACTGAACTGGTGGAGATTTCGAAGGAGAAAGGCGCAACGGAGCGATCCGCGCGCGCATCCGCCCCTTGACCGCCCACCGCGATCAGTCGGTTTTATACAGGTTCAGGCTGGTTTCCGGGCTCAAGAGCCGGTCTATGGATCGCTCCATCGACCTGCCGCAACACCTTCCCAGGCAGAAATGCCCAGTGGCTCCCGTTGCGACGTCACTCCATTTACCGTTGCGGGGGCAGCGCCGGCTTTTCACCGGCTTCCCAATTCTCCGCCTCGACGAGGAGGCGGCACCTGAACTTGCTGCATTGAAGCATTTGCGCGGCGGCTTAGGAAGCTGGAATGCGACATGGGATGAGCATGTGGCGACGCGATGAAAAATCGACGTCAGCGTGTCTCCCGCTCGACCTCACGCCAGCCGATGTCGCGGCGGCAAAAGCCTTCGGGCCAGTCGATCCGGTCGATGGCGGCATAGGCCTTTTCGCGCGCTTCGCGGACGGTCCTGGCCATCGCGGTGACGTTGAGGACGCGGCCGCCATTGGCGACGATGTCCTCGCCCTTCCTGGCGGTGCCGGCGTGGAAGATTTCGACGCTGTCGCCGACCTTGTCGAGGCCGCGAATGACGCTGCCCTTCTTCGGCGTCGCCGGATAGCCTTCGGCGGCGAGCACGACCGTGAGCGCGACCTCGTCGCGCCAGCGCGCGGACATGTGCGCCAACTGGCCGTCGGCGGCGGCGTTGAGCAGAATCAGGAGATCCTCCTTCAGCCGCATCATCAGCACCTGGCATTCGGGATCGCCGAAGCGAGTGTTGTATTCGATGAGCTTCGGGCCGTCCTTCGTCAGCATCAGCCCTGCGTAGAGCACGCCCGAGAACGGCGCGCCCATCTCGGCCATGCCCTTCATGGTCGGCTCGATGATCGTTCGCATCACCTCGTTGATGATGGCGGGCGTGAGGATTGGCGCGGGCGAATAGGCGCCCATGCCGCCGGTGTTCGGCCCGGTGTCGCCATCGCCGACGCGCTTGTGATCCTGCGCGGTGCCGAAGGGCAGCGCGGTCTTGCCGTCGCACAGGCAAAAGAACGAGGCCTCCTCGCCTTCGAGGAATTCCTCGACGACGACTTCCGCGCCCGCCTCCCCGAACCCGCCCTCAAAGCAATCGTCGATGGCGGCGAGCGCCTCTTCGAGCGTCATTGCCACCGTGACGCCCTTGCCGGCGGCGAGGCCATCCGCCTTGATGACGATGGGCGCGCCGAGCTCGCGGATGTAGGCTTTCGCCTTCGGGGCGTTGTTGAAACGCTGGTAGGCGGCGGTGGGGATGTCGTAGCGGGCGCAGAGGTCCTTGGTGAAGCCCTTCGATCCTTCGAGGCGCGCCGCAGCGGCGGAGGGGCCGAAGACGCGGATGCCGTGTGCTGCGAGCACGTCGGCGAGACCGGCGACGAGCGGCGCTTCCGGGCCGACGACGACGAGATCGATCGCCATCAGCTTGGCAAAGGTAGCGATGCTTTCGTGGTCGTCCAGGTCGAGCGTTACGCATTCGGCATGTTCGGCGATGCCGGGATTGCCGGGCGCGGCATAGAGCTTGGTCAGCATCGGCGAGGCGGCGATCTTCCAGGCCAGCGCGTGCTCGCGTCCGCCCGAACCGATGAGAAGAATGTTCATGACCGCCCTCGTTGAAGCTTCAAGAGGCGGCGATAGGGGGTGGCGGAAGCGAGGTCAAGTCAGCGGCCGTAATGGAAGCGGCAGGCCGCGATTTCCAACGCCTGCGCATCGCCCTTTCCGGTGACGCGGTAGACGAGGCGATGCTCCTGGGTGAGACGGCGCGACCACCAGCCTGCCATGTCGTTGCGCAGGGGTTCCGGCTTGCCTAATCCGCGAAAAGGGCTGCGGCGCGCGTCCTTGATCATCACATTGATCTTGGCGACCATATCGACGTCGTTGGATTGCCAATAGAGATAGTCATCCCAACCCTGCTCAGTCCATTGAAGCTTCACGGCTCGATCAGTTCGCGTTCAATCAGACGGCCTGCATCAGCCTCTGCCATGGAGGCGCGCAGGCGCTCGGCGTTGGCGGGCGAGGACAGGAGATGCAGCGTCTCCTGCATTCCCTCCCATTCGGACAAGGGCATGACGACGACCGGCTCGCGATTGCGGCGGGTGACGATGAGCTTGTCGCGATCGTCGAGCACCTTCTCGATGTAGCGAGCGATGTTGGCGCGGAACTCGGTGAGATTGGCGACGATCATGGCGGTGGTCTCCGATTAGATGTACATATAGTCGTACACTGGAAATCGCGCAAACGGATTGCTTGACGGTGCCGGCCTGCCCTGCCAATCGAAGGCGATGGAAACGATCCAATCTAAAGGCGCGCGCGGGCGCGTGGCCGATGCGCCGTCGGGCCACTGGGTCTATCGCGCGCTGCCGCAGGGGCTCTGGCCCTATGCGCAGTTGGCGCGATGGGACCGACCGATCGGATGGTGGCTGCTGCTGTGGCCATGCTGGTGGTCGGCGGCGCTGGCGGGCGCGGCGTTTTTCGACGCGGGCGACGGGGTGGCGGCTCAGTTGCCGTCGATCTGGCATCTGGCGCTGTTCATGATCGGCGCGATCGCGATGCGTGGCGCGGGATGCACCTATAACGACATCGTCGACGAGGACATCGACGCGATGGTGGCGCGGACGCGCTCGCGGCCACTGCCGTCCGGGCAGGTGACGCGCAGGCAGGCCTGGGCGTTCCTGTTCGGGCAGTGCCTCGTCGGGCTGATCGTGCTGTTGCAGTTCAACTGGTTCGCGGTCGGGATGGGCATCGCGTCGATCGGCACGGTCGCGATCTATCCGTTCATGAAGCGCTATACGGACTGGCCGCAACTCTTTCTCGGCTTTGCGTTTTCATGGGGTGCGTGGATGGGCTGGGCGGCGTATTTCGGGTCCGTCTCGCTGGCGCCGGCGCTGCTCTATCTCGGGTCGATCCTTTGGGTGATCGGCTACGACACGCTTTATGCGCATCAGGACCGGGAGGACGACGCGTTGGTCGGGGTGCGTTCGACGGCGCGGTTGTTCGGCGAAAATACGAAGCCGTGGCTGGTGGCGCTGTATGCGGGCGCGCTGGCGCTGTTTGCGGCGGCGTTCGTCGTGGCGCAGGTCGCGTGGCCGGCCTATCTCGGGCTTGCGGCGGCGGCCGCGCACATGGCGCGGCAGATCGTGGTCGCCGACATCGATGACGGCGACCAGTGTCTCAGGCTGTTCAAGTCGAACTCGACGGTCGGCTGGCTGATCTTCGGCGGGCTGGTGCTGGGGAGCGTGGCGGCGGCCGTCGCCTAGCGCCGCGCGATGATTTCGTCGCCATTGACCACGAGGCGCATGCCGAGATTGCCGAATTTGCGGCGGGCGAGGAAGCGCGGGCGTTTGTGCATGGAGTCGCGGCGCTTGCGCCGTTCTTTTGCCGGGGCCGTCTTCACCGCGCCGAGCGATTCTTCCAGCGAACGGGCGATGCCATCGGCTTCGAAGAGGAGCATGGGAAGCTGGTAGGCTTCGGCCCAGGCGCGCCAGTCGGCGGCGACGTCGTCGAGGTCATGGGCGACGAGCAGCGGGACGGAGAGCATCGGGTCATTGTGCATCAGTTCCAGCGTGACCGTGACCTGGCCCTCGCCGTCCTCGATGGCGCGGGCCGCGACGCCCTTGAAGGCGTTGGCCGGGAGCACGACGGTAACGGGAAGCTGGCTCTTTTCCAGAATCCGGTGGATCGTCACGCGGCGGCGGTCGATCTCGAAGGAGACGTCGCCGAAGGCGTCCTGGGTTGCGTAGGTCGTCGCTTGCGGCAGCCTGAAGGGATCGAGCCGCATGTCGCGGCCCGCCCAGGCTGGTTTCAGCCCCGTATTCATGTTTCGCCTTCCTGTCTCTCCTGAGAGCCGCCTTCGGCGGTTTCTCGCGGGCGGTTTTCCGCCTCGTTGGATTGGAGACTAGGCGCGGGCTGTTACCGTCGGCCTTAGATTTTCGGTTAAATTTGTCTGGATGCGCCGGATGGTTATCGCTTTCCAACCTCATGAAAGGATTGGGAAAGCTCCCTTTCCAAGGCGTTAGGATCAGATGATCTTGCCCGGATTCATGATGCCGGCGGGATCGAAGGCGGCCTTGATGCGGCGCATCAGGTCGATGGCGACGGGCGGTGCGGTCGCGATGAGTTCATCGCGCTTCATGCGGCCGATGCCGTGTTCGGCGGAGATCGATCCGTTCATGGCGCGCACGACCGCGTGGACGGCGTCGTTCATCGTGCGGTAACGGGCGAGGAAAGCGTCCTTGTCGCCGCCTTCCGGCTGCGTGACGTTGAAGTGGAGATTGCCGTCGCCCATGTGGCCGAAACAGACGAGCCGCGCGTCGGGCACGACGGAGCGGACGGCCGCAGTGCCCTCTTCGATAAAGGCGGGGATCGCGGCGACGGGGACGGAGATGTCGTGCTTGATCGAGCCGCCTTCGGGCGCTTGCGCCCATGACATGGATTCGCGCAGCTTCCAGAAGGCCTCGCCCTGGGCGAGGTTCATGGCGAGCGTGGCGTCGGCGACGAGGCCGGATTCGAGACCTTCGCCGACGATTTCCTCGATCAGCGTGCGGGCGTCCTGCGCCGAACGGCCGGAGGAGGTTTCCATCAGGACGTGCCAGGGCTGCGGGCCGGAGAGCGGGTCGATCGTGTCGGGGATGTGCTTCAAGGTGAAGTCGAGCGCGCGCTTCTGGATCAGTTCGAAGGCGGTGAGGCCTGCGCCGGCGTGGTCGGACGCGATGGCGAAGAGGTCGAGCGCGGCTTGCGGGCTTTCGAGGCCGATCCATGCAATTTCACGGCCCTTCGGCTTGGAGACGAGCTTGAGAACGGCGGCGGTGATGATGCCGAGCGTGCCTTCGGCGCCGACGAAGAGGTTCTTCAGATCGTAGCCGGTGTTGTCCTTCTTCAGCTTGCGCAGATCGTCCAGCACCTCGCCGGTGGGCAGAACGACTTCGACGCCGAGGCAGAGTTCGCGCGCGTTGCCATAGGCAAGGACGCCGGTGCCGCCGGCATTGGACGAGAGGTTGCCGCCGATCTGGCAGGTGCCTTGCGAGCCGAGAGAGAGGGGGAAGAGGCGCCCGTTTTCGTCGGCCGTTTCCTGTATGGTCTGGAGGATGACGCCCGCCTCTACGGTCATCGTGTTCGACTGAAGGTCGATCTCGCGGATGCGGGTGAGGCGGCCGAGCGAGAGGATGATCTCGCGGCCGGTGCCATCGGGCATCTGGCCGCCGACGAGGCCGGTGTTGCCGCCTTGCGGGACGATCGGCGTCTTCGTTTCAGTGGCGAGCTTGAGGATCGCCGAGACCTCGTCGACCGTGCCGGGGCGCAGGACTAGCGGCGACGTGCCGGCATAGCGTCCGCGTGGCTCGACGAGATAGGGCGCGAGCGAATCGGGTGCGGTGATCGCGTATTTCTCGCCGACGATGGCGGTGAATCGGGAAAGGAGGGTGGAATCGATCGGCGGCGTGGTCAACATGGCCGGAGCCTATTTGGCGGTGGCCGGATTGTCACGCGGGGCGGCAGCGCGGGCGAGCCGGTCGTTGATCGCCTCGCCGAGGCCGTGTTTCGGGATCGGCGTGACGGCAATGGTGGACGCGCCGGAGGCGTCGAGTTCGGCGAGATGGGAAAAGAGGTTGGCAGCCGCCTCGCGCAGATCGCCGGTGGGCGAGAGGTTGCGCGTGGCGAGCGGGCTGCCGGAGATGGCGAAGGAGCCGAAGGCGAGCAGCGCTTCGCCCGGCATGAGCGCGGTCGCGCCGAGCCGGACCGATGCGGCGGGCGCATAGTGCGAGGCGAGCATGCCGGGCGCCTCGATCTTTTCGGACGGGCCGCGCAGGAGCGGCGTGTTGACGACGGCCTCTATGTCTTCGGCCGAGACGCCGCCGGGGCGCAGGAGGCGCACCATTCCGTCCTCGATCTTGACGATGGTCGATTCGACGCCGACGGGCGTCTGGCCGCCATCGAGGATGAGCGGGATTTTCCCGCCGAGATCGGCTTCAACCGCGGCAGCGCTGGTGGCGCTGATGCGGCCGGAGGAATTGGCGCTGGGGGCTGCGAGCGGTCGGTCGAGCCGGGCGATCACCTCATGCGCGAGCCCGTCGGGCATGCGCAGGCCGACCGTATCGAGTCCGGCGGAGACCAGCGGATGGAGCTTGTGGCCGATGCGCAGCGGCAGGACGATGGTGAGCGGACCCGGCCAGAAGGCGGCGGCGAGCTTGCGCGACAGGCTGTCGAAGATCGCGATGTCGGCCGCCATCTTCATGTCGGCGACGTGGACGATGAGCGGATTGAAGCGCGGGCGGCCCTTGGCCTCGAAGATCTTCGCGACCGCTTCGCCATCGGTGGCGTCGGCGGCAAGGCCGTAGACGGTCTCGGTCGGCAGCGCGACCGTCTCGCCCGCCGCCAGAAGCTCCACGGCGCGGGACAGCCCCGCCTCGCCTTTCACGATGTCCGCCAAATCAATTTTCCGATTCATCTTTCCCGGCGAAGTCACTGATCCGGGATTCCTTTTGGAGGTCGGATTAGCGTTCCCGAATCTATGCCGCAAGGGCAAAGCTCACGCGAAATGTTAAGGAGTTCATGCCGTGATGCGGCCATCAGCCAGTCCGATTGCCGGGAAGCCAATGTCACGCGTTCTTCTTGCCACGTCCCTACTCGCCGCCCTGCCGATCGCTGCCGAGGCCGGTTCGATCAGCGTCCTTCAGGAACTGAAGGGGTCGGCGCCGTCGATCATCGAGCGTGGAACGGCGGTGGAGCCGACGGTCGAGGCCGTGGTTCCGACGAAGGCCGAGAAAATGCGCGTGGTCACGCCGATGGTCATGCGTGGCGGGATTTCCGGGGATGCCTCGCCGGTTCTGATACCCAGCGCTTCGCAGGGGCCGGAGGCCGAGTTCGACGCCGAGACGGATGGGGGCGAACTCGACTAAGGCTCAACCTGCGATCTTCGAGAAATCAGCAACCGCGCCTGTCGCCGCGCGGATGCGGGCGAGCAGCGCGAGGCGATTGGCGCGCACGGCCTGATCCTCGTCATTGACCAGCACCGCTTCGAAGAAGGCGTCGACCGGCGCGCGAAGCACCGACAGCGCCAGCATGGCGGCGGAAAAGTCCTGCGTTTGAATCGCTTGCGTCGCGTTCTTCTCGGCCTGGTTCACTGCTTCGAAGAGCGCGCTTTCCTCCGGCTGGCGGAAGAGCGAAGGATCGACGTGAGCGGCGATCGCGGTGCCCTTCTTTTCCTCGGCGGCAAGGATGTTTGCGGCGCGCTTGGTGCCGGCGAGGAGGTTTTTACCGTCTTCGGAATCGAGGAAGATGCCGAGGGCGGCGACGCGGGAGACGATGAGGAGGAGGTCGTCATTGGTCGACGACTGCGTGATCTCCCCCCCTGCGGGGGAGATGCCCGGCAGGGCAGAGGGGGGCAACGTCGAGCGCCCACCTTCAACGCGCGGAGAGGACTGCGGGACAGCGCCCCCCTCTGTCGGCTGCGCCGACATCTCCCCCGCAAGGGGGGAGATTTCGCGCGTACCCCGCGACAGCACCGCGTCGATGAGATCGTGACGCGCGCCCTTGTCGCGCATGTAGACCTTCAGGCGGTCGTGGAAGAAGGAGAGAAGGTCTTTTGCCAACGCCCAAGCAAGCTCGGAAATGCTTTCTGCGAACGCCTTCGCTGCTTCAACGTCTGTCTGACGTCGTGCGAGAGTTGACGTAAACCCTTTATCCACAAGACCGCTGGCCTCCAGCGAGCGAGCCATAGAAAAGAATGTGTCTAGGCTTTTCATTTGCATGGCTGTGAAATGACGCGCTGTCAGCAGCGCTATCCAATAGAGCAAAGCGGAACGTTGACTTGACGAATCCACCGTGAGCCTTACTCCATTTTCCACCACGATCCGGATCACGCCCAGCGCCGCTCTGCGCAGCGCATAAGGGTCCTTGGAGCCCGTCGGCTTTTCGTCGATGGCCCAAAAGCCGACCAGCGTGTCGAGCTTGTCGGCCAAGGCTACGGCGATGGCGACGGGGTCGGTGGGGACGGTGTCGGAGGGGCCTTGGGGCTTGTAGTGGTCTTCGAGGGCGGCGGCGACTGACGCGTCTTCGCCCTGGAGGAGCGCATATTTGCGGCCCATGGCGCCCTGAAGTTCGGGGAATTCGCCGACGATCTCGGTCGTCAGATCGGCCTTGGCCAAGACGGCAGCGCGGGCGGCGAGGTCGGGATCGGCGCCGACGGTGGGGGCGAGTTCGCGCGCAAGCTTGGCGATGCGCGCGACGCGTTCGCCCTGCGTGCCCAGCTTGGCGTGGAAGGTGACGCCGAGATGGTCGAGCCGGGCCATGCGCTGGTCGAGCGGTTTCGTGAGGTCGAGGCCGAATTGTTCGGCCGATGCGCCGAGTTGCCTTAAATCCGGCAGGTCGGCCTGATCGGTCTTCCAGAAGTGGACGGCGTCGGAAAGGCGCGCGCGCACGACCTTGCCGTTGCCGTGGACGATCTCCTTGCCGCCATCGGTCGCTTCGATGTTGGCGGTGAGCAGGAAGCGGTTGGCGAGGCCATCTTCGGCGCCCTGCGGGCGGACGACGAAGCATTTCTGGTTGGCGCGGATGGTGAGGCGGATGACTTCCGGCGGGATGGCGAGATAGTCTTCCTCGAATTCGCCCATCAGCACGACCGGCCATTCGACGAGGCCCGAGACCTCCTCCAGAAGCCCATCGTCCTCGACGAGTTCCAGCCCGGAGGCGAAAGCGAGGTTTTTGGCGTCGTCGAGGATGATGCGCTTGCGGCGCTCGGCGTCGAGCACGACCTTGGCGGCTTCGAGCTTGGCGACGTAATCATCGAAGCGGCGCACGGTGATCGCGTCCGGCGCGTGGAAGCGGTGGCCGTAGGTGACGTTGCCCGAACGGATGCCGTCGATCTCGAAATCGACGACGACCGGCTCCTCGGTTTCGGGGCCGAAGGTGCAGACGATGGACTGCAGCGGGCGGACCCAGCGCATGGAGCCGGGCTTGGCGGAAGCCGCGCCCCAGCGCATCGATTTCGGCCAGGGAAAGGCGCGCACGATTGCGGGCACGATCTCGGCGATGATCTCTTCCGCAGCGCGGCCGGGCTTGACCAGATGGGCGACGTAGAACGCGCCCTTCTTCGGATCGGTGTGGGTGTGGGCCTGGGCGACGTCCGACAGGCCAGCCTTGCGCAGGAAGCCCTGGATCGCCTGTTCGGGGGCCGACACGGACGGACCCTTGATCTCCTCGCGCACGTCCTTCGACCTTGCGGTGAGGCCGCGAATGTCGAGCGTCAAACGGCGCGGCGTCCAGTATTCGGTCGCGGCCTCGTAGGTCAGGCCCGCCTCGACCAGACCGTCCGTGACCAACTTCTTCAAATCGCCGGCCGCCTTGCGCTGCATGCGGGCAGGGATTTCCTCGGAGCGGAGTTCGAGAAGAAGATCAGGCATAATCGGTCACACTGTTGAGAAAGGCGAATTATCACGCGGCTCTACCAAGCTTGCCGCGATTTGTCATGCGGGACAGGGAAATTACCAGCCGCCGCCGCCGCCCCCGCCGCCACCGCCGCCGGAAAAGCCGCCGCCACCTCCCCCGCCACCGAAGCCGGACGACGAACTGGAGGGTGCCGGCAACGAGGCGGTGAAGCTGTCGGAGAGCGAGCCGGCAAGGCCGCCCATGGTCGAGCCGATGGAGCCGCCGTCGAAACCGCGACCGTGATACCAGGACGGCGCGAGATAGCCGGCGGCGGCGCCGGTCGCGGCGGCCGTCGCCAGCCACGTATCGAAGGCGCGCGACCACGGCTTTTCGACGCCGAGCGCGACGGCATAGGGAAGCAGCGTTTCGAAATGGCGCGGCGACATCTGCGGCGCGCCCTGCATGTTCATCCGCTCTTTCTCGGCGACCGTCAGATATTGCCTGAGGCCGGCGATTTCATCCATCGACTTGCGGCCGAGCGGGGTCGGCGCGCCCATCAGGAAGAGGAAGATGACGTTGACCATGACGATGCCGAGGATGGCCGCGATCGGCATGACGTCGCCAGGATCGAGGATGACCGACAGGATCGTGGTGCTGAGGCCGGAAAAGACGACGAAGCCGGCAAAGCCCATCATGACGACCGCCATCAGACGCCCGCCGAGCGAGGTGGCGCTGCGCAGGCGGCGGCCGAAATTGACGGCGAAGACGGAAAGCACGATGGCCGGGATGGCGCCGGCGAACATCAGGCCGAGAAGACCCTCGCTGAGCCCGCCGAAGGCGATGAAGGCGACGAGCGTCAGGACCGAAAGCGCAATTCCGGCAAAGACATAGGCACGGTTGTGACGGTAGAAGCGGTTGCGATGTTCCTTTTCCATCGCGGAGCGGAAGGAAGAGCCGACGGCGATGACGCGCGTGCCGTTCGCCTTGTCGACGGTGAGCGTGTCGCCCTCCTGCGGCAGGTGACCGAGGATCGCCGCTTCGCCGACCGGAAGGTTCGCGGCGGGCTTTGCGGTGCGGCGGATGGTGAGGTCGCCGTCGAGGTCGTCGAGCTCGACATGGCCCTTGACCGCGAGGTTGATCGTCGCGGCGGAGAGCGCGTCCCAGCCCTGCCCGCGAAAGCCGCGTTTGTCGATGTAGTTGGTCAGCGCCGGCGAGATGCCCTGCGGCGGCTCCCAGCGCGGCACAAGGACCCCAGCCGGCGGATCGCGGCCGACGCGCGTCCAGGCCCAGAGGTAGTAGGCGAGGACCACGGCGAGGCCGATCGCGCCGATGAGAAGCGCGCGGTTGTCGCGCAGCCACCATTCGCGCTCCTGCGCGGCGGTGGGCGGCGCAATGGAGCCCTTTGGCATGGCGATGGCGACGGTCAGGCCTTCGCGCGGGGCCAAGGTCTGATCTGCCTCGACGACGATGCGGTTGCCGTCATCGAGCGTTTGTGCGGAGGCGTCCTGTGCCGTCGAGCCGAATGCGCCGGTGTAGAAGGTGACATCGTCGGCCGAGACGCCTTGCGGCAGGCGGATGTCGGCGACGGCGGCGCGGATCGGGAAATCCCAGCCATTGCCGGTGACGTTCCAGTAGAATTCGTCATGGTTGTCGAAGAAGCGGATCTGGCGGCTGGTCTCGTAGGTGATCTCGTAGGTGTGGAGGCCGGGGGCGAGGAGCGTGTCGGCATCGCCGATGCGGATGCGCACGATGCCAGAGCCGCGCTCGGTGGCGTAGGGCTCGGCGTCGCCGTCGCGGGTGACGGAGAGGATGTCGAAATCGACCTCGCGCTCGTTGCCGTCCGCATCCTCGAAACGGAGCGGGAAGTCGCGGAAGATGCCGCGGCGGATCTGGTTGCCTTCTGCGTTGACCGTGATCGTCTCGGTGACTTCGATCGTGCCGTCGGCGGCGAGGTCGATGTCGGCGCGGAAGGTGGTGATTTCTTCTTGCGCCAGCGCGCCGGAGGCGAGCGCCAGCAGGACGAGGAGCGAGGCGAGGATGCGCGTCATGCGAGGGCTCAGGAGAAGGAGACCTTGGGGACGACGCGATCTTCAGGGTTCTCGATCTCGAAATATTCGGCCCTTTCGAAGCCGAAGGCGCCGGCGACGAGGTTGGAGGGGAAGCTCTCGACCTTGATGTTTAGGTCGCGGGCGGCGCCGTTGTAGTAGCGGCGGGACATCTGGATTTCGCCTTCGAGCGTTTCCAGCGTCGTCTGGAGTTGCATGAAGTTCTGGTTGGCCTTCAGGTCCGGATAGGCCTCGGCGACGGCGAGCAGGCGGCCGAGCGCCTGGGAGAGCATGCCTTCGACCTGGGCGCGCCCGGCAACGTCGCCGGCGGGAAGGCTCTGGGCACGGGCGCGCAGTTCGGTCACTTCCTCGAAGGTGCCGCGCTCGTGGGCGGCGTAGCCCTTCACGGTTTCGATCAGGTTCGGGATCAGGTCCGCGCGGCGTTTCAACTGGACGTCGATGCCGCTCCACGCCTCGCGCACGAGCTGGCGGGCGCGCACGAGGCCGTTATAGGTGACGATCGCGTAGCCTGCGACCAACACCAGAAGAATGAGAAGTATCGTGCCGATGCCGAAATCCATGCTGCGCGTCCCCGTTGGCGAGGGGCGCAGGCTAGATCATCGGCAAGGGCTTGGAAAGCGGCGCTCTCAGCCCGCCAGATCGTCCGTGGTGCAGACGATGGCGAAGCGGTCGGCGAGCATGGCGAGTTCGGCGCGGTGGAGGTCGTCCGCCGTCAGCACCTCGCCTTCGGCGCCGGGAACCGGCAGGTCGCGGGTGGCGGAGGCGTCGGAGACGACGACTGTCTGGAAGCCGAGGTCGAGCGCCGCGCGGGCCGTCGACGAGACGCACATATGCGTCATGAAGCCGGCGAGGACGAGGCGCTTGCGGCCCGTCGCGTCGAGCACGTCCTTCAGATTGGTGCCGGCGAAGGCGTTGGGCAGGCCCTTTTCGACGACCGTTTCGCCATCATTCGCCGCCGCCTGATCGGCGAGAGCGAAGGAAGTCGTCGCGGGATCGAACAGACCGCCGGCCTTGCCCTTGTGCTGGACGTGGATCACCGGCGCACCGGCCGCGCGGGCCTTGTCCAGGAGGCGGGCGATGTTCGACAGCGCGGGCGCCGCGCCCGGCAAAGGCAGCTTGCCGTCGACATATTCGCGCTGCGCGTCGATGACGACGAGCGCAGTTTCGGACAGAGCGGGCGGCGTTAGGTTGGCGCCGGCGAGTTCGAGCAGGGTCTTTGCCATCTTATGCAATTTCCAGTTTGAGATTGGCGCCGCCGGCGTCGGTCAGGAGAAACGCCTCGCCGCAGGCCTTAGCCAGATTGCGCACGCGCAGGATATAGCTCTGGCGCTCGGTGACCGAAATCACGCCGCGCGCATCGAGAAGGTTGAAGACGTGGGAGGCCTTGATGGCCTGATCGTAGGCCGGCAGGACCATCTTGTGGAGGGTCGTATCGTCGCCTGCCTTCGGTGCGCCGGCTTCGAGCAGAGCCCGGCATTCGCCTTCCGCATCCTCGAAATGCTTGAACAGCATCGCGGTGTTGGCGTGCTCGAAGTTGTGGCGTGAATATTCCTGCTCGGCCTGCAGGAAGACGTCGCCATAGGTGACCTTCTCCGCGCCCTCGCGGCCGTTGAAATTAAGGTCGTAGACGTTGTCGACGCCCTGCACGTACATGGCGAGGCGTTCGAGGCCGTAGGTCAGTTCGCCGGAGACGGGCGCGCATTCGATGCCGCAAACCTGCTGGAAATAGGTGAACTGCGAGACTTCCATGCCGTCGCACCAGCATTCCCAGCCGAGGCCCCAGGCGCCAAGCGTCGGGCTTTCCCAATCGTCCTCGACGAAGCGGATGTCGTGGACGAGCGGGTCGAGGCCGATGGCCTTCAGCGAGCCGAGATAGAGCTCCTGCAGGTTCGACGGGTTCGGCTTCAGGATCACCTGATACTGGTAATAATGCTGCAGCCGGTTCGGGTTTTCGCCGTAGCGCCCGTCCTTCGGCCGGCGCGAGGGCTGGACATAGGCCGCGTTCCACGGCTTCGGACCCAGCGAGCGCAGCGTGGTGGCCGGGTGGAAGGTGCCCGCGCCGACCTCCATGTCGTAGGGCTGCAGCACGACGCAGCCATACTCGGCCCAGTAATTGTGCAAAGCCAGGATGAGCCCCTGGAAGGAGCGCGAGGGGTGCATGTGGGGGGCGGTCATGAAACTCTTCGTATTCGCCAGCGTGATTGCGGTGAGGTCTACAGCATCGAGGCGGCGCACGTCCAGTTGATCGCGACGGCGCTTGCAAGTTGAGCCGACCGCGCCAATTCTGGCGGGACAGACAGGAGGAATCCAATGAAAACGACATTTCTCGCGACCCTTGCGGCCGGAATCCTGATCGGTAGCGCAGCGCTGGCTCAGAACTTTCCGTCGGGCGGCACCGATGGCTACCAGAACGATCCGGTCACCGGTTATCTATGCGTGACGCCAGCTTGCGACGTGGTGCGCCTGCCCGAGACGAATTGCGTTTGCTCGAAGACGAATCCGGCGGCGCGCAATCTTTCCGAGACACGGCTTCAGTGCTCGATCCGCGAAAATGGGCAGTGGGTGCAGTGCCCGGTTCCGCCGCGGTATGGTGGGTAGGCTCGGCGCGAGGTTGGAGCTGGCGCGAGTTCGGAGCCGCCGAGTGGGCGGAGAGCGTATCGCATGGATTCCTGTGACGAGCACAGGAATGACGGCATCAAGGGATTCTACAATCTCGGACGTCGACGGTTGGTTGAAACGTCAAGTTTAAAATTGCCAGCGCAAATTCAAGCACGTCATTCCTGTGCTCGTCACAGGAATCCATGCCTCGAATCATCAACCCCACTGCGTTTCCGACCCAAGCGCCACCTTCAATTCTGCGGAAGCATCAACGTCTGGCCGGGCCGGAGCAGGTTGGGGTTGCCGCGTAGGTCCGGGTTCAGGTCGAGGATTTCGCCGTAGCGGTTGCCGTCGCCGAGGCGTTCGCGGGCGATGTCCCAGAGCGACTGGCCGGGGCCGACGGCATGGGTGACCTCGTTGGGAGCCGGCGCGACGGGGGCGGTGGTCGCGACCTGCTCGGCGGGTGCTTCGGGCTCGGCCGGGGCTTCGGGTTCGGGCGCGAGGCTGGCGAAGTCCTGCTCTTCTTCCGGCTCGGCGGCGGCTTCGACGAGCCCTTCGCGCAGCTTGCGATTGATGTCCTCGAGCAGGTCTTCCTCAGGCTCCAGGTCGCGTGCGTGGCTCCATTGGAACGTCGCTTCGAGGCGACGTCCGACCTGCCAGTAGGCGTCACCCAGATGGTCATTCAGGATCGCGTCGCTCGGCATCAGGCTGACCGCGCGCTCGAGTTCCGTCACCGCCTCTTCGTAGCGGCCGAGACGGTAATAGGCCCAGCCGAGAGAATCGACGATGTGGCCGTCACTCGGGCGAAGGTCGACAGCCTTTTGGATGAGGGCGAGCCCCTCCTCCAGGTTCATGTTCATGTCGACCCAGGAATAGCCGAGATAGTTCAGCACTTGCGGATGGTCGGGGTAGAGTTCGAGCGCCTGGTTGAAGTTCGGCTCCGCCTTGTCCCACTGCTTGATGCGCTCATAGGCGATGCCGCGCTGGTAATAGAGGTTCCAATCGGCCTCCTCGGGTGTATCGATGCGGGCGACCGCACGGTCATAGACTTCGGCGGCTTCCGCGAATTTCTGCTGCGAGGCGTAAACGCCGCCAAGCGCAAGATAGGCGCGGCGGTCGTCGGGCGCCGCCTCCAGAAGCGGTTCCAGATGTTCGACCGCCTCGTCATGCCGGTCGAGATCCGCGAGGTTCAGGCCCACCTGCAATTCTGAGATCTGCCGGATCGGCGAATCCTGCGCGATACGACCGTAAATTTCGATCGCCTCCTCGGAATTGCGCTGCATTTCGGCGATGCCACCGAGTTGGAGGAGAACCGCGTCGCTCGAGGGCTGAAGCGCCAGCGCATAGTGCAAATAAAGGCGCACGAATGCCTCGCCGCCGCCGCGGTTGAGCGCGGTCGACAGGTTGAGCAGGATTTCGGCTGCGCCAGCTTCGGTGCCGGCGACCAGCGGAGCGATTTCCTCGCCGGCCTCGATCTCTTCCCGCAAGGCGACGACCGTCACCCGGTCGGGCGCGAGTTCGTCGGCCTTAGCAAGGATGTTCAGCGCGGTGTCGTCGTCGCCGTTCGCGGCACGGAAGCGGGCGTAGGCCTCGTGGGCGCGCAGGAACACTTCGGGCGCAGCGCCGCCTGCCTCGAGGCTGATCGTGGTCGCGGAAAAGGCCTGCTCGGCCACGTCGTCGCGACCGGCCTCGGCAGCGATCAACGCGCGGTGATAGTTCACGAAAAGCGCATACCAGGGCGGGCCTTCGACGCCGTCGAGCCGGGCCAGCGCCGCATCGACATCGCCCGAGCCCGCTTCGACCCAGGCGCGCATGATCGAGGTGATCAGCCGGTCGAGATCGGATTCCTGCGCGAACTCGAGCAGTTCAAGGGCGTCGTCGGGCCGGTCCGTACGGATCGCATCGACGGCCAGCGCGAGTTTCGAGAAGCGTTCGATCTCCGGGGTATCGCGCAGATCTTCGGCAAGCGTCAGCGCGTCCTCGAAATCGCCGCGCGAAATCAGGAGCACCATGAGGCTTTGCTGGATCGCCTCGTCGGTCGGATTGAAGGCCAGCGCGCGCTGATAATAGGCGATCGCGCGGTTCACGTCATTGTCGACCTCGGCCGCACGCGCGGCGAGGTAGGCTCCGGCAAAGGAATTGACGCTGATTCGGTCCTGCCCGGCGGCGCCGTCCTGCGCGAATGCAGGGATCGCAGTCGTCAGCCCGAATGCAAGTGCAAGGGCTGCAAGGACTTTATCGGTGGAGCGCGGCATCGCTTCCCTTCCTGATCGAGTTACCCAGTCCGAGGGCTAGGCGTTCATGCAAAGCATGGCCTTTTTGGGGTCACGCTTCAATCGCCCCGCTTTCACGTTCCGGTCACCCGGGCGCGAAACGAGCTCAGGAAACGCGGCTGATACAGAAATCGATGACATCAACCAGCGCGCGCTTTTGCGCACCGTCGGGAAGCGGGGCGAGCGCGTCATGCGCGATGGCGCCGAAATGGCGGGCGCGGGCAATGGTGTCGTTGATCGCACCGTACTTCACCATCAGGCCGCGCGCCTTTTCGAGCGCGGTATCGTCGCTTTGCGCGTCCTCGATGGCGCTCTTCCAGAAGGCGCGCTCTTCGGGCGTGCCGCGGCGGAAGCTCAGGATCACCGGCAACGTGACCTTGCCCTCGCGGAAATCGTCGCCGACATTCTTGCCGAGGTCCTTGGCGTTGCCGCCATAATCGAGCGCGTCGTCGACGAGCTGGAAGGCAAGGCCGAGATTGACGCCGTATGAGCGCAGGGCCGCGCGGTCCGCTTTCGAGGCGACGGCGATGATCGGGCCGACTTCGGCGGCTGCCGAGAAGAGCGCGGCGGTCTTCGCCTTGATGACGGCGAGATAGTCGTCTTCGGTGGTCTCGAGATTCTTGGCGACGCCGAGCTGCATGACCTCGCCCTCGGCGATGACCGAGGCGGCCGATGACAGGACGTCGAGCGCGTCGAGCGAGCCGACATCGACCATGACGCGGAAGGCCTGACCGAGCAGGTAGTCGCCGACGAGGACACTTGCCTGGTTGCCCCAGATCATGCGCGCCGTGCTGCGGCCGCGGCGCAGCGCGCTTTCGTCCACGACGTCGTCGTGAAGAAGCGTCGCGGTGTGCATGAACTCGACCGCCATGGCCAGCTTGACGTGTCCGTCTCCGGCGTAGCCGAACATCTGGGCGGCGGCGAGCGTCATCATCGGCCGCAGGCGCTTGCCGCCTGACGAGATGAGGTGATTGGCGATCTGCGGGATCATCTCGACATTGGAGCCGGCCTTGGCGAGGATCAGCTCGTTCACCTTGGCCATATCGGCGCGCGTGAGTTCCAGCAGCGCATCGATCGATGCCGTGTGCCCGCGCGTGCTGCCGATATTCACTACTACGCTCAAAATCGTCTCCCAAGGGATCTGCCGGACGGCCTGCCGGGGTCGGCGCGGACCTTATGGCGGCGCCTTATTGCGGGCAAGAGGCGAATTGGCGCAAGGCTGGGGTTTCGGGCCACCCGGACGCCCGCTACATAGAGTGGAAACGAGCCGAGGGAAGCCATGAAGGAACTGATGCGCACCAACGATATCGTCCTGATCTCGTTCGTGGAGAGTCTCCTGCGCGACGCCGACATCGATTTCTTCGTCGCCGACCAGAACATGAGCATCCTGGAAGGCTCGATCGGCATCCTGCCGCGCAGGGTGATGGTGACGGATGACGACCACGCACAGGCACGGCGCGTGCTGACCGATGCCGGCATCGTCGACGAATTGAAGCCGTGACATCTAAGACGGTTGACGCCTTTCATCGCGGGCGCTTTCATCTGGTGCAGCCGGCCGGTCGCGGGCATCGCGCCGGGCTCGATGCCATGCTGCTGGCGGCGGCAGTGCCGGACGGGTTTGCGGGGCGCGTCGCCGACCTAGGCGCTGGCGCCGGGGCGGCCGGGCTGGCGGTATTGGCGCGTTCTTCCGATGCTGCGGCGATGCTTGTCGAACGCGAAGGCGAGATGGCGGCATTTGCGCGCGCGACGCTGGAACTGTCGGAGAATGCGGCATTTGAAAGCCGGACAACCGTGATCGAGGCCGACGTGAGCTTGCGCGGCAAAGCGCGGATCGCGGCCGGGCTCGGCGACAATTGCTGCGACTTCGCCATCATGAACCCGCCCTATAACGACGCCGCCGACCGGGCTTCGCCGGACGCGCTGCGCCAGGCGGCGCATGTGATGACGGACGGGCTGTTCGAGGAATGGGTTCGCACGGCAGCGGCCATCGTGCGGCCGCGCGGGGGGCTTGCGATCATTGCGCGCCCGGCGTCGCTCGCTGCGATGCTGG
The DNA here is from genome assembly GCF_052435475.1 of Aliihoeflea sp. Lineage (NCBI taxonomy): Bacteria > Pseudomonadati > Pseudomonadota > Alphaproteobacteria > Hyphomicrobiales > Phyllobacteriaceae > Aliihoeflea > Aliihoeflea sp. The sequence continues at coordinate 151,538 of NZ_JBQVMV010000001.1, read as the reverse complement.
CGGCGATCGACGGCCGGTTCGGCAGCGCGGAACTGATGGCCATCCACCCGCGGCCGGGCAAGGCGGCGATCCGCATCGTGATGCGCGCCTGGCGGGGCCAGCGCGGCACGCTCTCGATGCTACCGCCGCTGACGCTGCACGGCGAGACGGGCAACGGGTTCACGCCCGAGGCGGAGGCGGCGATCAACGGCGAGCGTGCGCTGTTCGCCTGACCGGCGCATCCCGACGGCTCCCCATGCGTGCATTGCGCAGCCGTGCGCCAGCCCTACATGGAGAGGGCAACAGGAGACCGACCGAACGTGCGACGCCTCGTCAACAAGATCCTTCCGAAATCCCTTCGCTCGACCGCCGTCACCATCCCGGTGATCCGGCTGCATGGCGCGATCATGTCAGGCGCGAGCCCGCTCAGGCAGAACCTTTCTCTGGCGACGACGGCTGGGCTGATCGAAAAGGCATTCGCCGTGCAGGACGCGCCGGCCGTTGCGATCTCCATCAATTCGCCGGGCGGCTCTCCCGTGCAGTCGCGGCTGATCTACAAGCGCATCCGTGACCTGGCGGTCGAGAAGAACAAGACCGTTCTCATCTTCGTCGAGGATGTCGCGGCATCGGGCGGCTACATGATCGCCTGCGCCGGCGACGAGATTTTCGCCGACCCCTCCTCCATCGTCGGCTCGATCGGCGTCGTCTCCGCCTCGTTCGGCTTCCAGGACCTGATCAAGAAGATCGGCGTCGAACGGCGGGTGCATACGGCCGGGCAGAACAAGTCGGTGCTCGACCCGTTCAAGCCGGAGCGGCCCGAGGACATCGAGAAGCTGAAGGCGTTGCAGCTCGAGGTTCACGAGACGTTTATCGACCTGGTGCGCGAGCGGCGCGGGGCGAAACTGGCCGACCATCCCGACCTCTTCACCGGGCTGTTCTGGACCGGGCGCAAGGGGATGGAGCTCGGCCTCGTCGACCATCTGGGCGATATGCGACAGGTGCTGAAGGACCGCTACGGCGACAAGACGCGGATGCAGCTCATCACCATGCCGCGCGGGCTTTTCGGCCGTAAGCTCGGCATTGGCGGGCTTAGCCAGGAGATCGCGCATTCGGCAGCACAGGGCATTGCCGATACGGCGAGCGAACGGGCTCTTTGGAGCCGCTACGGGCTTTGATCGCGATCACGAAAATGCCTAGTATGTGTTCTGTCATGCCCACTGCGTGATGATCGGAGCGGATGAACGCGATGCCCCAGCTACTCTTCTTCGCGGCCGTCGGAGCCGCAGCGGTGCTCGGCTACCGGCGCTTCATTCGCGAAGCCGAGAAGATCACGGCGCGCGCGCGACGCAACGAGAGCGAAGCGCGTACCGGCGCGATCGGGACGCTTGTGAAGGACCCGGCGACCGGCGAGTACCGGGTTGCCAAGGACTGAGCCTGACACGGCCGGCGTGATCGAGCGGCTGCGCCTCTGCGCCCCGGCGAAGATCAACCTTGCGCTGCATGTGACCGGCAGGCGAGCGGATGGGTATCATCTGCTCGATACGCTCGTCGTGTTCACGCGGTTTGGCGACGAATTGGAGATCGGGCCGGCCGCTGCGGACAGTTTTCAGGTCGAGGGGCCGTTTGCGACAGGCGTTCCGACGGACGCAAGCAATCTCGTCATCAAGGCGCGCGATGCAATTCGCCAAGCACAAGGCGTGCGCGGGCCGCTGGCGTTGCGGCTGACGAAGAATTTACCGCCGGCTTCGGGCATCGGCGGCGGGTCGAGCGATGCGGCGGCTTGTCTTGCCGGGATGGCGAAGGGCGATCGGGCCGCTATCGGGCTGAGGCTGGGCGCTGATCTGCCGATGTGCCTTGCTGCCGAGCCGCTGCGCGCGCGTGGGATCGGCGAGCGGATCGATCTTGTGCAGAAATTTCCCGCCCTGTCGCTGGTGCTTGTCAATCCGGGCGTCGAGGTGCCGACTTCGGAAATCTTCCGCCGCCTCCCCTCGCCCGACAATGCGCCTCTGCCGGGCCTGCCCGAAGGCGACGTGGTCGAATGGCTGCGTGGAACGCGAAACGATCTGCAGGCGCCGGCTATCGCCTATGCGCCGCAGATCGGGGAGTGCCTGGAACTGCTCGAACGGTCCGGCGCCGACTTCGCGCGGATGTCGGGATCAGGCGCGACTTGTTTCGGCATATTTGCAGATAGCGACCGGGCCGAACGGACGGCGGAACGAATGCGGGCCGCGAAGGGTTCGTGGTTCGTGGTCGCCACGCAAAGCCACGCCTCTGGAAGCTTCAAAAGACGGATCGAACCATGAGCGAACGCCCCTTCATCACCGTCACCTTCGCCGTGCTCACGGTTTCGGACACGCGCAGCCTCGACGAGGACAAGTCCGGCGCGACGCTCGTCGAGCGGATCAAGGCGGCGGGCCACGAAGTTGCGCAGCGCGACATCGTCAAGGACGACATCGCGGCGATTCGCGCCAAGGTGAATTCGTGGGCTCGGGACGAGGCGATCGACGCGATCATCACCACGGGCGGGACTGGCTTCACAGGGCGCGACGTGACACCCGAAGCGCTGGAGCCGCTGTTCGAAAAGCGCATGGAGGGGTTTGCGGCGCTGTTCCACAAGATCTCGGCCGACAAGATCGGCACTTCGACGATCCAGAGCCGCGCGACGGCGGGGCTGTTGAACCAAACCTTCGTCTTCGTGCTGCCAGGCTCGCCAGGCGCCTGCCGCGACGCCTGGGACGGCATACTGAAGGACCAGTTCGACTATCGCCACATGCCGTGCAATTTCGTGGAGATCATGCCGCGGCTGAACGAGCACCTGAAGCGCGGCGCAGGCCAGATCGTCTGATCAGACGGCGTGGATTTCGGCGCGCAGGCGAAGCGGCCTGCCCTTCGTCGGCATGCTCTTTCGCATGAGAAGGCCCTCGGCGATGCGTTCGCGCCGCGTCAGCCAATTCGACCAGAACGGCAATTCCGTCTGACGCGAGCGCGAGAAGGTCGCCGGACCGTTGGCAACCGCGACATGCTCGCGCGCCGCCTCGACCCAGCCGGGAACGAGGCGCGCGCCGGGCTTCAGCAGCAGGACCCAGTCGCTGCGCGCCTTGGCCAAGGCGTCTTCGCCGCGAGTTTCCGCAAGGAAGACGCAGCCCGCGTGTTCGGCCACCGTTTCGGTGCCATCGGACGAGCCTAGATCGCAGACGATGACCTCGCGCACCAGACCCTCGACGGCGCCGGTCACGAGCGAGGCGAGCGTCTTCGCCAGGCGCTCCTCGTCGTTTTTCGTCTCGATCAATACGGAGATCATGCCCTTCATTAGCGCAGTCTGAATGAGGTGGCCAGATGCGCGAACGCGAAGAAAGTTCTTTCTTTGTTCTTTTTCAATAGATAGGAATTGTTTCATCGAAACGCCGATTCCCAGAGCGCCCCCGACGCGGCGCCAGGAGAACGACATGGAACAGATCAGACGAGCCGACGTTGCCGCTTTCACAAGCGGAGATGCGCATATGGCCAATGCGATGATCGAGGAAAGCGGCCTGCGCGTGGTGCCGGACAGGCGGCGTGGGCGTGGCGCGGGCGTCAATCCAAGTGGGCGCTTCGAGAAGTTCGAGCGGCACGTCTTCGACGATGGCTGGAACTCTTTCGAGGAACTGCCGCCGTTCAAGACGGACGTGCAGATCGAAAAGCCGCGCACGATCATCACCCGCAACGATTCGCCCGACATTTCCTTCGACCGCTCCATCAATCCTTACCGCGGTTGCGAGCACGGCTGCGTCTACTGCTTCGCGCGGCCGACGCACAGCTATATGGGGCTTTCGGCGGGGCTGGATTTCGAATCGAAGCTCTTCGCCAAACCTGATGCGCCGCGCCTTCTGGAGAGGGAGCTGGCGAAGGACGGCTACCAGCCGAAGACCATCGCGATCGGCACCAACACGGACCCCTACCAGCCGATCGAGAAGGAATGGCGCATCATGCGCGAGTTGCTGGAAGTGCTCGAGCGGCACAACCATCCGGTCGGCATCGTGACCAAATCGGCGCTGGTCATGCGCGACATCGACATCCTGTCGCGGATGGCGGAGAAGGGTCTCGCCAAGGTGGCGCTGTCGGTGACGACGCTCGACCGCAAATTGGCGCGGGCCATGGAGCCGCGAGCAGCGACGCCGCCGCGCAGGCTGGAGGCCGTGCGGGCGCTGTCGGAAGCCGGCATCCCGACTTCGGTCATGATCGGCCCGGTCATTCCCGGCCTCAACGATGCGGAGATCGAGCGCATCCTCGATTCGGCCGCGGCGGCCGGCGCGAGGGAAGCGGGCTACGTCATCCTGCGCCTGCCGCTGGAGGTGAGCTCGATCTTCAAGGACTGGCTGTTGCAGCACTATCCCGACCGCTATCGGCACGTGATGTCGCTGGTGCGCTCAATGCGAGGCGGCAAGGACTACGATGCCGAATTCGGCAAGCGGATGAAGGGCGCGGGGCCCTATGCCTGGCAGATCGGGCGGCGGTTCGAACTTGCCGCCAAGCGGCTCGGGCTCAACACGCAAAGGCTGAAGCTGCGCACCGACCTGTTCGTGCCACCTTTGAAGCAAGGGGAGCAGTTGACGCTCCTCTGAAGATTGCACTCCTACCGTCGTTTTCTGTTCCGTCCGGCTTGTCCCCAATCATTGCCCGACGGTGTCCTTCCCGCTCCGCCCCACGGCCGGGAAGGACTTGCGGAGAATCGGACGCAATGCGAGCATTGCCGCAACATGGCTCGCCCGCGCTCCGATTCTCCGCTTCTCTTCGACCTGCCCGTCCGCCCGGATTTCCGGATGGAGCTCGCTGCCGAGCGCGAGGGCCTGTGGCCCGTCTGCGGGACCGACGAGGCCGGACGTGGGCCGCTTGCAGGACCGGTGGTCGCGGCGGCCGTGATCCTCGATCCCAAGCGCATCCCGAAGGGGCTCGACGATTCCAAGCGGATGACGCATGGCGAACGCGAGACGCTCTTCGACGAAATCCTGAAGAAGGCGCTGGCGGTTTCGGTGGCCTCGGTTTCGGCCGATTCGATCGATTGTTCGGATATCCGCAAGGCGAGCCTCGAAGCCATGTGCCGGGCGGTGACGCTTCTGGCGGTCGAGCCGAAGCTGGTGCTCGCCGACGGACGCGACATCCCGCCGGGCCTCAAGTGCGACGGCAAGGCCGTGGTCAAGGGCGACCAGCGCTCGCAGTCGATCGCTGCGGCGTCGATCATCGCCAAGGTGACGCGCGACCGGATGATGTCGCGAACGGCGACGATCCATGTGTCGTACGGGTTCGAGGTGCATATGGGCTATGCGACCGTGCGTCATCGGACGGCCATTGAGGTGCACGGACCGGCAGCGCGGCTGCATCGGCTGTCGTTTGCGCCGTTCAGATTGGACGCTGCGGAGTAGCGTCGCTTTTCGGCGGAGGTCACAGGCCCCCTCACCGTCTCGGGCTTTGCCCGAGCCACCTCTCCCCCATTTCATGGGGGCGAGGAAACGCCTTCATCGAATCGCGCAGCCGACTTGGCAACAAAAAACCCCGCCGGAGCGGGGTCTTTCAAAGTTCTGCCCTGACCGGGGTCAGTTCATGCGAGCCTTCACGTCGTCGAGGGACGACTTGAAGAGCTGCGCCTTGACATCGGCATCGGCGCGTTCGTCGAGCAGCTTGGCCGCAGCGGCGACCGCGATGTCGACGGCGTTGGAGCGGACGGCGTTGACGGCGTCGCGCTCGGCCTGGGCGATCTTCTGCTCGGCGAGCGTAGTGCGACGGGCGACGTATTCCTGCGTCCGTGCCTTGGCTTCCTCGACCAGATGGTTGGCTTCGCGCTTGGCGGCGGCGACGATGTCGCCCGCTTCCTGCTCGGCTTCCTTGCGCTTGCGCTGATACTCGGCGAGGAGCTGCTGCGCTTCTTCACGCAGGCGGCGTGCCTCTTCGAGTTCGTTGCGGATGCGCTCGGCGCGCTGGTCGAGCGTTCCGCCGATCTTGCCCGGCACCTTCAGGAAGACGATCAGTCCTATGAAGATGACGAGGGCGACTGTTGCCCAGAAAGTGGCGTCCATGGCGGGCTCCTATCGAACCTGGCCGACGGCTGCGGCAACGGCCGCGTCATCGGGCTTGCGATCGATGAGCGCCTCGACGATGGCGCCGGCTGTTTCCTCGGCGATCGTGCCGACATCCTTCATGGCCGCTTCGCGGACAGTGGCGATGCGACGCTCGGCTTCGACGAGCTTGCGCTCGAGATCGGCCTCGACCGACTTGCGCTCGGCCTCGGCGTCGGCCTTGGCAGCGTCCTGCGCCGTCTGCGCGATACCGTGCGCCTTGGCGCGGGCATCAGCCAGTTCCTGCTCGTAGGCAGCAACCGCGGCGTCGGCTTCTTCCTTGTTGCGCGCTGCCTGATCGAGATCATGAGCAATGCGGTCGCGACGCACCTCGAGGATGTTTCCGATCCTCGGGAGGACGACCTTCTGCAAGAAGAGGTAGAACAGGCCGAAGGTGATCGCCAGCCACAGAAGCTGGGACGGGTAGGTCGACGTGTCGAAGGGGGGGAAACCCGCTTCGCCGTGGCCTTCCTCGTGGACGATCTCGGTCTGCAATTCGCCTTCGGCGGGAGCGGTCTCCTGCGCGTATCCAGGCGTTACGAACATGTGCATCCCCTGCTCATGTTGCCGGCCAACAAAATCGACCGGCGGGTCTCAGCACTCGCAAATGACGGCGCGAGCGGGCGCGGATGCGCCCGCCGGCCGGACCTCATCTTACGTGAAGAGGAGGAGGAGAGCGATGAGGAGCGAGAAGATGCCCAGAGCTTCCGTCACGGCGAAGCCGAAGATCAGGCGGCCGAACTGGCCGTCGGCTGCCGACGGGTTGCGCAGTGCGCCCGAGAGGTAGCTGCCGAAGATGTTGCCGAGACCGAGGGCGGTGCCGGCCATGCCGAGGCAGGCGATGCCTGCGCCGAGAGCGCGTGCTGCTTCTACTTCCATTTTGAAACTCCTTTTTGGATTCGCTTTGGCATCATTCATGCCGGTTGGAAGATGGTCGGCCCGGGGGCCGGTGATGGCTAACCCCGTCCGATCAATGCTCGGGATGGACGGCGTCGTTCAGGTACATGCAGGTCAGCACCGCGAAGACGTAGGCCTGCAGGAACGAGACGAGGAATTCGAGACCGGTGATCGCGATGGTCAGGAGCAGCGGCAGCACCGCGCCGATGACGCCGAACGCGCCAAGGCCGCTCAAGGTGGTGACGAAACCCGCGAAGACCTTCAGCGTGATGTGACCGGCGAGCATGTTGGCGAACAAACGAACCGAAAGGCTGATCGGGCGCGACAGGAACGAGATGACCTCGATCGAGGCGACCAGCGGCACCAGCACTCCCGGCACGCCGTGTGGCACGAACAGCTTGAAGAAGCGTGCGCCATGGGTCTTGAGGCCGTAGCCGACGAGCGTCAGCATGACGATCATGGCAAGTGCGAAGGTGACGATGAGATGGCTCGTCACCGTGAAGAAATACGGCACCATTCCGAACATGTTCGCCACGAGGATGAACATGAAGAGCGAGAAGACGAGCGGGAAGAAGCGCATGCCCTGCGGGCCGGTCGCGTCGCGCAGCATGTTGGCGACGAATTCGTAGGACATTTCCGACACGGACTGCGTGCGACTCGGCACCAGGCCGCGGCTCGACGTCGTCAGGTACAGGAACGCGCCCGTGGTCACGACGGTGGCGACCATGAACAGCGAGGAATTGGTGAAGGAGAAGTCGAGCCCACCGATCTCGATCGGAATCAATCTGGAGATCTGAAACTGGTGGATCGGATCTTCGGCCATCAGGCGCCCCTCGATATAGATGTCGGCGCCAGCGCGCCGGATAAAGCTACGTTTCGTGTCGGTCCCGGCCGCTGTCCGGCGGTTCGACCCCGCGTTCTGCCACGACACCGGCGGAACGAAGGACGTTCAGGACCCCGGCGGCAAATCCGAGCAGCAGAAAGACGACGAGACCCCAAGGGGTCGTACCCGCCGCCGTGTCGATGAACCATCCGATGGCCGCCCCGACCACGATGCCGGCGATGAACTCGCTCGACAGTCGCAGGGCCTTGCCCATCCCGGCCATTCCGCCGGTCCTCGGACCGCTCGCCTCGACGCCCTTCGCCGGTCGCTTCACCGCCAGCTTGGCGTCGAGCTCGCGGCGGCGACGTTCGAGATCGTCTCCGCTGCCATCCGGCTCCGGGCCGGTCCGGCCGGTTCCGCCTGGCCCGTTCATGTCGGCCATCGCAACCTCCTGACCCGCCTGGCATCCATATTGGCTTACCGCTTCAAAGTCGCGCGCAACATATTCAGGGCACCCGCGCCAGTCAAGCCACGGACGGGGATTGAATCGGGCGCGATTTTGGTAGGAAAATCATGAGATTAGCAGGCTGCGACAATGCGCGCAGGCGACGGTGGAGAGAATCGCCCCGCCGGACCGCACGAGCCTGCCCGCAATCAGCTCCAGCCGCCGCCCTTGGTGCGGTAGAAGATGTGGAGGCCGATCTTCTTCACCTTGTCCATGGTACGCGCCCAGCGGGGGCTGACATAGGTAGCATGATAGTGCGTAGAGGAGCCGACCTCGGGCAGGAAGATCTTGCCGGCCGTGACCGCCATCGCGACGTCCGAGGCAAGCTTGTAGTGGCGCTGGCTCGTCACGCGCGGCTTGGTGCCGTCGCAGGCGAAGGAGAACTGGCAGCGGTTGCGCCACGAACGGTTCTGATAAACCACGCCGCAAATCGTGTTCGGATAGGCCGGCGCGCGAACGCGATTCAGAATCACTTGCGCAACGGCCGCCTGTCCTTTCACTTCCTCGCCGCGCGCCTCGAAATAGATGCCCTCGGCGAGGCATTTCTGTTCCTTGTCGGAAAAGACATGGGCGGGAAGCGGCATCTTCATCCAGGCGTGATCGCCCGGCGCCATCGGCGGAATAAAGCGGCCATCGGACGGGTCCTCGCCCTTGAGGAGGCTCGCGAAGGGCGACGCCGTCGCGTAGTTGGGCTCGGCCGGCGCATAGGCCGTCGCCAGAATGTCGGCTTTCTCATTGGTGACCAGCGAGGCTAGCATCACCGGCATGTCATTGTCGATGGGCCGGTGCGTCGGGTGGAAGGCGAACGCGATGTCGAGTTCCTTGCCCTCGATCTCGGGCTTCACGAACGCCATCGCGAATTCGGGCTCGACGTCGTGCAGCGACGAGGTTCGCTCGAGGATGGAGCCGGCATTGAAAAATTTCGGGGGCGATACGGGGGCGATTTTCAACAGACGACCCTGCTTGCCGGTGCGATTGACGCGGTCCTCGTCGGGCCGGCTGTTCTTTTCGCCATCCTGCGAGCGCAGCGCGACCGTGCCGAGGCCGGGAACCTTGAAACCAGCGCCGGCAATCGCGCCGGTCACGGTCGCATCGACGAAAGGAAGTTCCGCCTGTTGGACCGAGCCGGCCTGTGCCTGCTCGACCACCGCACCCCACCGACCGGAGCCGGTCTCAAGTCCGGAAACGAAGCTCGTCATGTCCTGGAAGGCGGATGCGGTGGGAAAGGCCAGCCAGATGCCGATGCCGAACAGCGCAGGCGTCAGAACCGACCTGCCCTCCAACATACGCTTCAAGCGACGCGACAAACGCCCTACCTGCAATGGACCCGCTCCATACGCATTCAAAAAAACCGAAACCGGCAAATACCAAGACCGGCCAAAAATGATCGATTAACCTTTATGGGCGGTTAATGCCGCAGGGTCAGCGCCCGGCGTCCAGATCATGTCCCCGGTGATCATCGACGGTCGCCCGTCCCCTCAAATCACCCGATGGATGGCGTGTCGCCAAGGAGTAAGGCGTGAATGTGACTTAGAGGCAGTAGAGGCCATGAAAGGTCGAGCGGCCCGTCATGTTCTCTTTTTGGCCCGGCCCGCGAAGGGATTTTCCGAAGCGCGCAGCACCATGCGAATCGGAACGCCGGGCATGTCGAATGCCTGGCGCAGCTCGTTCGTCAGGTAACGGATATAGCTTTGCGGCACCGCTTCGGGGCGCGTGCAGGACAAAACGAACCCGGGCGGGCGCGTCTTGATCTGGGTGATGTACTTGATCTTCAGCCGGCGGCCGGCGACGGCCGGTGGCGGATGATGCGCAATGACGCCTTCCAGCCAGCGATTGAGGCGGCCGGTCGAGATGCGCGTGTTCCAGACACGATGCGTCTTCTCGATCGCGTCCATGAGCTTGTCTAGACCGCGTTCGGTCTCGGCAGAAATCGTCACGGCCTGCAGTCCGCGAACCTGTGGCAGGAGCCGCGTCGTCTTCTCGCGCAGCTCGGCCAGCAATTCCTGCCGGTTCTCGATCAGGTCCCACTTGTTGAACGCCAGCACGGGCGCCCTGCCCTCGCGGATGATCAAATCGGCAATGGTCAGATCCTGCTTTTCGAACGGGATCGTCGCATCGAACACGATGACGACGACTTCGGCGAAGCGGATCGCGCGCAGGCCATCGGCGACGGACAGCTTTTCCAGCTTTTCCTGAACGCGCGACTTGCGCCGCAGACCGGCCGTGTCGAACAGCTTGATCTTGCGGCCGTTCCAATCCCAGTCGACGGAAATGGAATCGCGGGTAATGCCGGCTTCGGGGCCGGTCAGGAGACGGTCTTCGCCGACGAGCGAATTGATCAGGGTCGACTTGCCAGCATTCGGCCGTCCCACGACGGCGATGCGCAGCGGCTTCGTCGAATCATAGGCAGGGATCGCTTCCTCGTCCTCGTCGGACACATCCTCGCCGATCAGAGGCTCGGCCGCGAAAGCCTCGCCTTCATCCTCGTCCTCGCCGAACGCCCGCTCCTCGCCGATCGCCGCGACGATCGCATCGCGCAGATCGACCATGCCGACTCCGTGCTCGGCCGAGACGCCGATGGGCTCGCCCAGACCCAGTTCCCAGGCTTCGAGAAAGCCGGATTGCGCGCCCTTTGCTTCAGCCTTGTTGGCGACCAGCACGACCGGCTTGCCGAAACGGCGAACGATATCGGCGAAGGCGCGATCGTCGGGCATCAAGCCGGTTTTGGCATCGACCACGAAGCAGATGAGGTCCGCCTCTTCGATGGCCGTTTCCGTCTGCTGGCGCATGCGGCCGGCAAGGCTCGCCGCCTCGGCCGTCTCGAGGCCGGCCGTGTCGATCACCTCGAATTCGAGATCGTACAGCTTGGCGGTGTGCGAGCGGCGGTCGCGCGTCACGCCAGGCGTGTCGTCGACGAGCGCGAGCTTGCGCCCGGCCAGCCGGTTGAAAAGCGTCGACTTGCCGACATTCGGCCGGCCGATGATGGCGAGTTTGAAGCTCACGAAGGTTCCTGCGTGCCGCGGATGAGTTCGGCCATCATCTGGGCGCGCTGGCGCATATTGCCCGAAACGCGCTCGTCGCCGACGATGAGATCGAAAAGACGCAGCGCCTCTTCCGACTGGCCGTCCTTCCACGCCGCGAGCGCAAGCGCCTCGCGCGCGGAATGGCGCATTGCGTTGTCATTGGCGGTCATCGCCTCGACGCGGGCGGCGACGTCGTCATAGGAGCCGTGATCGATAAGAAGATAGCCGGCACGCAACCGCGCCGTATCGCGGATCGCCTGCGGGATCGCATTGTCGCTGGCCACGGCGTCGAACGAGGCGATGGCGGCGGCATGGTCACCGGCGTCGGCCTGGACGGTGGCCGTGCGGAAGCGGGCGAGCACCGGATAGGCGCCGAAGCCATCTTCCTGAAGGGCGGAAAGTTCGGCAAGGGCCTGCTCGTTCTGGCCGCTATTGGCGAGGTTCAGCGCCTGAGAGAAGCGGTCACCGGACGCATTGGCCTGACGTGTCGTCCACCAGTCCCACGCGACATAGAGCACCGTGGCGGTAATGACGACTGCGGCGACACCAAGCGCGGCGAGGCCGTAGCGATCCCAGATCTGGCGCGCGCGATCCTGTCGAAGCTCCTCGTTAACCTCGCGGATGAAACTGTCGTCGGACATCAAGCACAACCATTCCCAGAGACAGGGCGCGACGGCGGCGCCCACATTGGCGAGCGTTTTAGCCGAAAATCGGCATCATGGAAGGGAAAATCCCCGCACGGCGCAGCGGGGCGGCAAAATCACGCGATGACGGGAACGCCGATCAGCCATTCGTGCAGCACGAATGCGAAGAGTGCATAGGCGACGAGGCCGACGACGATCGCGGCGACGTCCCATTTGACCGGTCCGGGCAAGGGACCGGCGTCGCCGCGCTGCTTGACCGAAATACGGTCGAGGACCGCCCATGCGAGGAACGTGCCGAACAGCAGCAGCGCCGCCAGATCGCCGTTGGCGAGAAGATGGCCGAGCGCCCAGATCTTGACGGCGACCAGCATTGGATGCCTGAGCGCGGCCTTGATGCGGCCGGCCGGCAATTGCGAGGCGGCGAGCGCGATGAAGACGAAGACCATCAGGAGAAGGTTGAGATGGCGCGTCCAGACCGGCGGCTCGTAGAGGATCGGTGCCGTCTGCCGGGCGATGCCGTAACCCCAGATTATGAGGACGAGGCCGGCAAGGGCGACCAGCGAATAGAGCCCCTTCCAAGGGCCGAGGCCGCGGGCGGCGATCTGCGTATCACGAAGGCGAGGCACGAATATTCGCACCGAGTGGATGCCAAGAAAGAGGATCAATCCGAGAATGAGAATCAGCATCGCGCGCCCCTTTGCCTGACCATTCTAGAGTGTCGTTCGCGCCGGCGACAGGGTCAGGAGCGCGCCGCCGTCTTCGATGACAGGGCCAGCCACGCGGAAACGGCGAGCGCCAGCGCGGCGAGGACGGACGGCCAGAAGAAGCCGCCGGTCCAGTCGGCGACCATGCCGGCAACGACCGGGCCGACGATCTGGCCGAGGCCGAAGGCCGCGGTCATGACCGAGAGCACCTTGCGCGGCGACGGGCCGGCGAGGTTGCGGCCGATCTGGATGCCGAGCGCGGTGATCGCGACGAAGGTGTTGCCGAGGAGGATGCCGCCGAGAAGCGGGCCGGTCATGCCGCCGAGCGCGACGCTCGCCATGACGCCTGCCGCTTCCACGCCGCAGCCTACCGCGAAGACCGGCCGCAAGCCCCACCGGCGCGCGGCCAGCGCCCACAGATAGACAGACGGGATGACGGCCAGGCCGGTGACCAGCCAGACGACGGCCTCGAGCACCGCGCCGCTTTCGTTGTCACGGACGATGGCAATCAGGAAGGTGGCCGTCACGACGTAGCCGAAGCCGAAGATGCCATAGGCCCAGACGATACGCTTCAAGGCGGGCGAGAAGACGAGCGCTGGCTCCTTGGGTGCAGAGCCGCCCTGCCCGCCTGCGCGCGGCAGGAGCAGCCAGACGGCGGCCAGGGCCGCGAGCGACAGGCCGGCCGCGCCGATCCAGTTCGCCCGCCAGCCGAATTGGCCGAATGCGAGCAGCGCCACCATCGACGCAGACAGCGCGATGCCGACACCGACGCCACCGAAATGCATCCATTGAAGATCGCTGCGATCGAGCCGTGCGAGGCCGGCGAAGATGATGCTCGACAGGAACACCATGACGAAGGCGCTGGCGACGCCGGCCGCAAAGCGGATCACCAGGAAGGCGACGAAGTCGTCCGTGAGCGCCATGGCGAGGCACAGCGCGGTGCTGAGCGCCAGGCTCGCCAGCGACAGAGCCCGCTCCCATCCATGCGCCCAGCCGCCGCCGGCGATCAGCGCGCCGACGAGGTAGCCGGTGTAGTTGGATGCGGCGATGAAGCCGGCCTCTGACGTCGTCTGGCCGAGCGCGGCCATCATGCCCGGCAGGATTGGCGTATAGACGAACCGGCCGATGCCCATCGCAACGGCCATGGACAGCATACCGGCGACGGCCAAACGGACGGGGGATACGGGGATAGCGGGTGCGTGCATTCTGGAAGGAGATTAGCGGCGGGCGGCAAGGGCGCAATGACAAATCATCGCACAAACCGGCTTTGGGTCGCTGGAGCCGGTCAGCGACCGAAAAGCGCGGCGTAGCGATCGGGCTTGAAGCCGATCTCGACCGCATCGCCGGTGTCGAGGACCGGCCGCTTGATCATGGTCGGCTCGCCGGCCATCAGCGCAATCGCACTGGCTTCGTCGAGATTCTCGCGCGCTTCGGCCGGCAGGGCGCGGAAGGTGCGGCTGCCCTTGTTCAGCACTCTCTCCCAGCCGGCCGCCTCGCACCAGCGGGAGATGTCGTCCTTGGCGATGCCGTCGGCGCGATAGTCGTGGAAGGCGTAGGCGACGCCGTTGGCATCGAGCCAGGCGAAAGCCTTCTTCATCGTGTCGCAGTTGCGGATGCCGTAGATCGTGACGGGCAAGAGCGTCTTTTCCATGTAACGGGCTGGTCGAGGCGTTCTGGCCCGACGGGCGCGAATTGTCGAGGGCGTTCGCGAGAGGCGTTTCCCAAAGACGCATCAGATCCCGATGATTGTCTTTTTTGGTCGATCCACCTTGCCAAATGAGATAGCGACGAAGCAGGGACATCAGGGCAGGAGCCGAAATGGCCAAGCGCAAGACTTCGAAGCCGATTTCGACCGGCATCACCGGACTGGACGAAATCCTGCGCGGCGGTCTCCCGCCGTCCAATCTCTACATGCTTCAGGGCGCTCCGGGCGCCGGAAAGACCACCGCAGCGCTGCAGTTCCTGCGCGCCGGAGTCGAGGCCGGCGAGCGGTGCATCTATGTGAGCCTTTCGCAGACCGCTGCCGAACTGCAGTCGATCGCGGTTTCGCATGGGTGGACGATGGACGGCATCCGCGTCGAAGAACTGTCGGCTTCCGACGCCGTCAATGGCGGCGCCGACCAGACGATCTTCCAGACGGCGGAACTGCGTCTCGACGAGACGCGCCAGGCGATCGAGCGCGCGATAGAGGAACACAAACCGAGCCGGCTCGTCTACGATTCGCTTCTGGAAATCCGCCTCATCACCGGCGACACGCCCCGTTTCCGCCGCGAGTTGATCGGTTTCAAGGCGTTCCTAGCCAAGCGCAACGTCGTCGCCCTGCTGCTCGACACCCAGGACCGGGAAGGCAACAATGGCGAGGAGGTCGAAGGCATCGCCCATGGCGTGATCCGGTTCGACAAGTCGCTGCAGGATTATGGCGCCGTGCGGCGGCGCATCGAGGTGTCGAAAATGCGCGGCGTGCCGATCGCCGACGGCTATCACGACATGGCCATCCGCGAAGGTGAAGGCGTCGTGGTGTTCCCGCGCATCGTCGCCGGATCGGCGGCGGAGGAAACCAAACCCGAACTGATCAAGTCGGGCGTCGCCACGCTCGACGAGATGTTCGGCGGCGGGCAGGAATCGGGAACTATCACGCTCGTGATAGGCCAATCCGGCACCGGAAAATCGACGATGGCCTCGCTCTATTCCACTGCCGCTCTGGAGCGCGGCGAGAACGTGGCGCTGTTTCTGTTCGAAGAGCGGCTGGAGACTTTCTTCCGGCGCTCCGAAGGGCTGGGCATGAATTTGCGGCCGTTCTACGAATCCGGCCAGTTGATCATCCGGGATTTCAATCCCAACGAAATCTCGCCCGGCGAGTTCGCTCAGATCGTCCAGACCATCGTCACCGAGGATGCGACGCGCGTCGTCGTGATCGACAGCTTCACCGGCTATCTCAACTCGCTGCCGCATCGCGACAAGGCGGTTCGCGACATCCAATCGTTGCTGAAATATCTGGCACGCGCCGGCGTGCTGACGATGCTGATCGTCGCGCAGCACGGACTTCTGGGACAGAATGTCGGCATCGACGTCGATGTCAGCTTCCTTGGCGACACGGTGCTGCTCCTGAGGCTGACCGAGCATGACGGGCGCCTTCGGCGCAACATCACGGTCGTCAAGAAGCGACATGGGCCGCACGATCTCGACGTGCACGAGCTCTTCATCGAAAGCTCGGGCATCACGGTCGTTCCCTACAATCCACTCCCGGAAGCGTGAGTACGATCGACGAAAGCAGCCTTCCCGCGCTGGATCAGGTGCTGATCCTGGCGCCATACCGCAAGGACGCCGACTATCTGGGCCGGCTGCTTGCCGAGCACGAGATCAATGTCAGATCCGGTTCCCGGACTGACAATCTCCCGGGTTTGCTCCACCCCTCACCGGGCGTCCTGGTTGCGACGCATGAAGCACTGACGCCGGATGCGCTGGCGACCGTTGCAACCCATCTCGAAACCCAGCCGTCCTGGGCCGAGATGCCTATCGTGGTTTTGCTCGACCGGGCATCACGGCCGGATCAGGTGCGGAACGAACTCGGCCGCGTCTGGCCGCGGGCACGGCTGTTGTTCTACCAGCGTCCGGTCACGGCGGTAGAGCTCGTGAGCGGCGTTCAGTCGGCCTTGCTGGTTCGACTGCGCCAGCGCGACGTGCGCGATCACATCGCGCAGGAAGTCGAACTTCGCCGCGAACTCAACCACCGCGTCAAGAACATCCTTGCCAGCGTCACCTCGATCTTCGAAATGACGCGGCGAGGCGCAACCTCCATCGATGCGTTCGCCGAAGATTTCCGTGGTCGTCTCAGCGCGCTGGACAAGGTGCATTCCGCGGTTTTCCACGCCGAGGGGGACACGGTGTCCATCGCCGAGATCGCCGCACTGACCTTCGATCCCTACCGCCTGTCCGGCAAGGACCGGATCGTCGCGCACGGGCCGCCCGTCACGCTGAGCCGCGAGGCCGGCACCACGCTGGCGCTTTGCCTGCACGAACTGACGACCAACGCGATCAAGTACGGGGCACTGTCGCATCCGGAAGGTCGGGTGCAGTTCGGGTGGGACTTGTCGCAGGCCGAGACGCCCGAGCTTGCCATCAGTTGGAAGGAAAGCGGCGGTCCGGACGTCGAGGAACCGAGCCACGCCGGTTACGGCACGCGCTATGTGCGCTCGGCGCTGGCCGGCATGTTCGGCCAGAAGCCTGTCATCGCCTTCGAGGCGGATGGTCTGCGATGCGAAGTGAACGGCGTCTTTTCTCGCGTGGCAGGCAACCTGTGAACGCCGGCTGAGTTACTGCCAAATGAGCGAGACGAATTCCCCTTCCCCGATGCGCATTCTCTATATCGAGGACAATCCGCTCATCGCCTTCCATGTCGAGCAGATGATCGAGGATTTGGGCCATGTCTTCGCCGGCTCGCTGGACAGCTTCGACGAGTTGCAAAAGGAGTTCGCGTCACTTGAAATGGACGGCGCGCTGGTCGACATCGATCTCGCCGATGGCGCAACCGGGCCACAGGCGGCCGCATGGCTCCAGGAACGCGGCATTCCGGCGATCTTCGTGACTGGTCAAAGGCAGGTCGCCGCCGAGCATGGCGACGTCTCGCTTGGAACCATCACGAAGCCCGTCTCCTCGACCGAGCTTGCGGCGAAACTCGAGCTGTTTCGCTGATCATTCCCACTCGATCGTGCCGGGGGGCTTGGAGGTGACGTCGTAGACGACGCGGTTGACGCCCTTGACCTCGTTGATGATGCGTGTGGCGGCGCGGCCGAGGAATTCCATGTCGTAGTGGTAGAAATCCGCCGTCATGCCGTCGACCGAGGTGACGGCGCGCAGCGCGCAGACGAATTCGTAGGTGCGACCGTCACCCATGACGCCGACTGTCTGGACTGGAAGCAGCACAGCGAACGCCTGCCAGATGGCGTCGTAGAGGCCGGCCTTGCGGATTTCGTCGAGATAGATCGCGTCGGCCTCGCGCAGGATCTCGAGCTTGTCGCGCGTGATGCCGCCGGGGCAGCGGATGGCGAGGCCCGGTCCGGGGAACGGATGGCGGCCGATGAAGTGTTCGGGCAGGCCGAGTTCCTTGCCGAGGACGCGGACTTCGTCCTTGAACAGTTCGCGCAGTGGCTCGACGAGCTTCATGTTCATGCGCTCGGGCAGGCCGCCGACATTGTGGTGCGACTTGATCGTGACCGAGGGGCCGCCGGTGAAGGAGACGCTTTCGATCACGTCGGGATAGAGCGTTCCCTGCGCCAGGAAATCAGCGCCGCCGAGCTTCTTCGCCTCTTCCTCGAAGACCTCGATGAAGAGCCGGCCGATGGTCTTGCGCTTCTTTTCCGGATCGCTTTCGCCCTCGAGCGCGCCGATGAAGCGGTCCTGGGCGTTCACGAGGATCAGCGGCAGATTGTAGTGCTCGCGGAACATGGCGACGACGTCTGCCGCCTCGTTCTTGCGCATCAGGCCGTGGTCGACGAGGATGCAGGTCAGTTGCTCGCCGACCGCCTCGTGGATCAGAAGCGCGGCGACGGAGGAATCGACGCCGCCCGACAGCGCGCAGATGACCTTGCCGTCTCCGACCTGATCGCGGATCGCCTGCACGGCCTGCTCGCGATAGGCCGCCATCGTCCAGTCGCCGGCAAGGCCCGCGATCTTGTGAACGAAGTTCGACAGGAGCTTGGCGCCGTCCGGCGTGTGGACGACTTCCGGGTGGAACTGGACGGCGTAGAATTTGCGCTTCTCGTCCGCGATGGCCGCAAAGGGCGCGCCGGTCGAGGTGCCGACGACGCGAAAGCCCTCGGGAATGGCGGTGACGCGGTCGCCATGGCTCATCCAGACCTGATGGCGCGTTCCCTTGGCCCAGACGCCGGCGAAGAGCGCGCATTCGTCCTCGATGTCGAGGAAGGCGCGGCCGAATTCGCGGTGGTGACCACCCTCGACCTTGCCGCCGAGCTGGGCGCACATGGTCTGCTCGCCATAGCAGATGCCGAGCACCGGGATGCCGGCGTCGAACACGATCTGCGGCGCGCGGGGGCTGCCCATCTCCGTCGTCGAGGCAGGGCCGCCCGACAGGATGACGGCCTTGGGGCCAATCCGGTGGAAGGCGTCTTCAGCGAGCTGGAAGGGGACGATCTCGGAATAGACGCCGGCTTCGCGCACGCGACGCGCGATGAGCTGCGTGACCTGGGAGCCGAAATCGATGATGAGGACGGTGTCGGGATGGGCTTCGTTCGTCATGACGGGCCTTTAGAGAAAAGCGCCCTTTGGCGCAATGGTGTTCACCGGCTTTCCAGCGTTCCTGCAACGATGGCAGCTTCGAGCCGGTCGACGGCATCGGCGAGCCGTTCGTCGACGAGATGGAGATAGTCGGTCCAGTCGGAGAGCTTCGACAAATCGTCGCGGCCGTCGGAGATGCCGCGCAGTGCGACCAGCGGCAGGTCGAAGGCCTGGCAGGCGCGCAGGATCGCGAAGGTCTCCATGTCGACCACGTCGGCGTCGATTAGGTCGTAGGCAGCGCCGGAGACGACATTGGCGCCTGTCGACAGTCGTGCCTCGGCGATGCCGGGGATGCGCAGCGGCAGCGTGATCTCGGCCGGCTGATCAAGGAAGGGCGTGCGGCCCTTCTCGAAGCCGAGAGCGGACGCGTCCATGTCGCGATAGGAGACGGAACGCGCCTGGTAGATCCCGGCTTGATCCAGCGTGCGGCTGCCAGCGGAACCCAGCGAGACAACGAGCGCAGGCAGACGGTCGCGCACCTTCAGCGTCGCGAGCGCGGCGGCGGTGGCGACGGCAGCCTCGACCGGACCGACACCTGTCATCAGCGGTGTGAAGCGGCGCTTCAGATGCGGGCCGTATTCGGCCGATGCCGCCATGAGGAAAAGGACGCGCGTGTCGCCGATCAGCGTCTCGGGGATCGGCCGCGCCGCGCTCATCCGCGAATGCCGGCGCGACCCGACACGACCATGATCGTCGCGGTCATCGTGGCGATGAGCTTGGGGTTGCGGTCACCATCGATCGCATAAGCCTGTCCGTCGGCGACGATGATGGTGCGGCCCGGCTTGGTGACGGAACCGCGAAAGAGGAAGCGGTCGCCCTTGCCGGGCGACAGGAGGTTGACCTTGAACTCGATCGTCAACACGGCGGCGTCGGCCGGCATCAGCGAATAGGCGGCATAGCCGCAGGCCGAATCGAGCGCCGTGGAAATCATGCCGGCGTGAAGATAGCCGTGCTGCTGGGTCAGCGCGTTGTCGTAGCCCATTTCGATCTCGACGATGCCGGGCGTGACACTCGTCAGTTCGGCGCCGATGGTGCGCATCACCTCTTGCCGTGCGAAGCTCTCGCGCACGCGTTCCTCGAAATCACCGTCCGGCTTCAGGAGATCGGTCATGTTCCACCTTCATGCTGTGATGCGCTTATTGCAGAGCAGCATGGGACTGGCAATCGGGCTTCCTCGAACGCCAAGCGTCGGTATCATCCGTCAGTTCGAACAGGTGAGGCAGAGACATGGACCGAGTTACCGGAGGGTGCGTATGCGGCGGGCTGAGGATCGCCGCGACCGGGCGGCCATACCGAGTCGGGCTTTGCCATTGCCTGACCTGCCGCAAGCATCACGGAACGCTGTTCCACGCATCGGCGATCTTTCCAGCCGATGCAGTGACGATCGAGGGCGAGGCGCGCGACTACAATGGCCGCTGCTTCTGTCCCGAATGCGGATCACCCGTCTTCGGTCGCAGCGGGGACGAGGTGGAAGTCAACCTCGGGGCGCTCGATGCACCCGACCAGTTCGCGCCGACATACGAGCTATGGACCGTGCGGCGCGAATCGTGGCTGCCGCCCTTTCCGCTCAAGCATCGGTACGAGCACAATCGGGAAGGCGAAGGCCGGATGGAAGACTAATCCTGCAAATCTGCCTTGAACTCCTGCACGACGCAGCCATTCGCGTGGATGCAGGTGGCCTTGAGGCGAACATCACCGACGCTCTTGAAACCGTGCCAGACGCCCGCTTCAACCAAAACGAGGTCGCCGGGTTCCGCGATGTGCTCGTCGTCACCGATCATGAAGCGTGCAGCGCCTTCGTGGATGACCCACATCTCCGGATAAGGGTGGCGGTGGAGGCCGGGGCCCTCGCCTTTCGCGGTATCGATGAGGAATAGCGAGACAGGCGCGCCGTGCGCGCCGCCTTCGAAGAGCACCGTGCCGCCGGGCGATGGCTTCTGGTCGGAACGGCGCAGGATCATGGGCATTTCGAACCTCTTGCGTGATGGCGACGCCAAGGAACCGCGCGCGGGCCTTGCCGCGTCAATTCAGGAGCCAGATCGAGCCGTTGAGGAGCGTCGCGAAGGCGACCCATGCGGCGTAGGGCAGGAACAGGACCGCGGAGGTCCGGTCGCGGTGCCAGTTGATGCGGATGAAGGCGAGGATGGAAGCCAGCAGCACGACGATGATCAGGAAGGCGAGGCCGATCTGGTTGAGGGTGAAGAAGACGGGCGACCAGAGGAAGTTGAGGCCGAGTTGCAGCCACCATACGGACATCGCGCCGCCGGTGCTCTGGCTGTTCCAGACCCGCCAGCCGGCAACGGCGATCAGGACGTAGAGAATCGTCCAGACCGGGCCGAAAATCCAGTTCGGCGGGTTGAAGGGGGGCTTTGCCAGCGCCTGATACCATTCGCCGGGGACGTTGTTGATGCCGATCAGCGAGCCGCCGCCGACAACGAGAATGGCGAAGAGGGCAAGGGTGAGGAATCGGGTCATGATGGGCTCCGGCGGTGATTGCCGAGCATCTGGCGCTTTTTAGGGAAAGGTCAATTGGTGGGGTGGGGATCGGAAGAGGTGAGAGGTCACGGAATGGGTCCCTGTGTATCGTGTCCATGTCATAGTGGCTGCGGGCGGGAGACCGTTGGGTCCCTGGTCTTGAGACCGATATCCGGCTCTGGTCCCCGCCCGCTTTGATACACCTGAACAGTTGCACGAGGCCGTTGGCGCGGACCTCGCATCACAGGGGCAGGCACCATGAGCATAACACCGTCCTGGATTGGAATCGACATCTCCAAGGCATGGCTCGACATCGCCGACCCGGCGCTGGAACGGGCTGCGCGGGTGGCCAATGGCAAGCCGGCGATCGCCGCGTTCGCAGCGACGCTGGCAGGACGCGACGTCATCGTCGTGTTCGAGGCGACCGGCGTCTATGATACATGCCTGCGCCATGCATTGGCGGCGGCGGGCGTCGCCTGTGTGCGGGTCAACCCGCAGCGTGCTCGCGACTTTGCCCGGGCGACGGGCCGGCTCGCCAAGACCGACGCCATCGATGCCGCAATGCTGGCCGAAATGGGCCGGGCCCTGTGCCTTGCGCCGGATCCGGTGCCAGACGGCACGCGCGAAAAGCTCAATCTTCTCAACAAGCGACGCGATCAGCTGGTGGCGATGCGCCAGCAAGAGAGACTACGCCGGATGGAGGCGGCCGACCCGGTCGTCTGCGCCGGCCTCGACGCACATCTCGACTGGCTCGATCGGGCGGTCGGCGAGATCGAGGCCGCCATTCGCGATCTCGTCAGAGCCTCGAGCGAACTCACCGAGGCCGAGACGTTGCTGCGCTCGACGCCCGGCATCGGCGAGGTCGGGGCGGCCGTCCTGATCGGGCTTCTGCCGGAACTGGGATGCCGCCCGGCCAGACAGATCGCCATGCTGGCCGGCCTCGCCCCGGTCAACCAGGACAGCGGCACGAGGCGCGGACAGCGTTCGATCCGCGGCGGCAGGCGGCGCGTCCGGCAGGCACTTTACATGGCAGCCGTCGTCACTCTGCGCACCCGCTCCCCATTGAAAGCCTTCTACGACAGGCTGCGCAATGCCGGCAAACCCGCCAAGGTCGCCCTCATCGCGCTCGCCCGCAAAATCCTCGTCACGCTCAATGCAATGCTGCGGTCGAAAACACCATACGCGGCATGAAACAATACAGTTGCCGGATAGCCGATCTTCGCTGCGCTCAGCTTCGGCTTCCGGGATGACGCCGAGGCTGATTCCACCCTACGCCAACCTGTAGACCGCATCGATGGACGGTTCCGGCTCTGCCGCCACGAGGTCGCGAGCCACGAGGTCTTCGAGGTGCGCGAGGACGGAGAGGGCGGCGGCGCCGTGGAGGCGGGGGTCGGTGTCGCGGTAGATCGCGGTGACGATGTCGGGGATGGTGCGGTCGCCGGCCTTGAGCCGTTCCAGGATCGCGCGCTCGCGCATCTTGCGGTGGGTGCGCAGGCCGCGCACGAAGGCGCGCGGATTGGTGACCGGGCCGCCATGGCCGGTATGGTAGATCGCGTCGTCGCGGGTCGCGAGGCGATCGAGCGAGGCCATGAAGTCCGACATCGCGCCATCCGGCGGGGCGACGATGGAGGTGGCCCAGGCCATGACGTGGTCGGCCGAGAGCAGGATGCCGGTATCCTCGATGGCGAAGGCGACATGGTTGGCGCAGTGGCCGGGCGTGTGGATGGCGCGAACGGCCCAGCCATCACCCTGAACCAGTTCGTCGTCGGCAAGCGCGTGGTCGGGGGCGAACTCCGTGTCGGCGCTGGCGTCGAGCGGGTTGATCTCGCCGATGCGCAACGGGCGGACCGAACGGTGCGGGCCTTCGGCCAGGACGAGCGCGCCGGTGTCGGCCTTGAGGCGGGCGGCGAGGGGCGAGTGGTCGCGGTGCGTGTGGCTGACGAAGATATGGCTGACCGGCCGGCCGGCGATGGCCTTCAGGAGCGCGGCATAGTGGGCTTCGTCTTCGGGGCCGGGATCGACGATCGCGAGCGTGTCCGTGCCGAGGATGTAGCTGTTGGTGCCGTGGAAGGTGAACGGGCCGGGATTGTTGACGGTGAGGCGCAGGAGCCCGTCGGCGACGGGGACCGCCTCGCCGTAATGCGGCTCGAACTTGGTGTCGAATTCCATTCACGCGCTCCTTCGCATTTGCGAAGGCGGTCTAGCATGCTTGTTCGTCAGCCGAGAAGGCCAAGCGCCGGGAAAGTTTCCAGAAGCCAGAAGGAGGCGGTCTGGATGCCGCCGGTCAGGAACAGGATGCCGGCGACGACGAGGAGGCCGCCCATCACCTTTTCGACGCGGCCGAGATGCACGCGGAACCGGCCGAGGAAGCGCATGAAGGCGCCCGAAAACAGAGCCGCGATCAGGAACGGGATGCCGAGCCCGAGCGAATAGGCGGCCAGCAGCATGGCGCCTTCGCCGACCGTCTCGCGCCCGCCGGCGAGTGTCAGGATCGGGCCGAGGACCGGGCCGATGCACGGCGTCCAGCCGAAGGCGAAGGCGAGGCCCATGATGTAGGCGGCAAAGGCGTTGGCGGGCGTGACGTTGGCCTGGAAGCGCGCCTCGCGCGACAGGAAGGGCAGGCGGATGATGCCGAGGAAATTCAGGCCCATGAAGATGATGAGCACGCCGGCGAGGATCGCCAGTTCCTGCTGCCAGGCGCGCAGGAGCCCGCCGACGGACGATGCGCCGGCGCCGAGCGCGACGAAGACGGTGGTGAAGCCGAGGACGAAGGCGAGCGCCGAGCCGATGAGCGCGGTGCGTGCGCGGACGGGTTTCGTGCCCTCGCGGAACTCGTCGACCGAGACGCCGGCCATGTAGCACAGATAGGGCGGGACGAGCGGCAGGACGCAGGGCGACAGGAACGAGATCGCGCCCGCTGCAACCGCACTCACATATCCGACGTCGAGCGCCATTCGTCTGTCCCGTTCCGTTTCGTGCGCGTGATAGCGCGAAGCGGGGTCGATCTGCCAATCATAAACGCGTGGCCAAACGTCGCGAGGATCGGGGCGCGGCGAGCATCCAATCGACCCGGACCGCGTTAAAGCAGATTGGACGAAGGGAGATCGACATGATCGAGAAAAGCCGGATCAAGGAACATGCCGAAGTGATCGGCGCCGATGGCGTGCATGTGGGGACCGTCGACCACGTCGAGGGCGACCGCATCAAGCTGACAAAAAAGGACAGCGGTGAGGGCTCGCATCGCGGCCATCACCATTTCATCCCGCTGTCGCTCGTCGCCGACATCGAAGGCGACAAGGTGCGCCTCTCGGCCAATGGCGACGTTGCGGTGACCTTCGAGGAAGAGGCCGACCACCGGCCGATGTAAGGCATCGGTCCCTGGCGCTCGCGTCAGATGAGCGCGAGCGTCAGGGCCGGGAAGAGTGCGATGAGGACGAGGCAGGCCAGCATCACGCCGATGAAGGGCAGGGTGCCGAGGAAGATCTGCTCGACGCCGACGCGTTTGTCGGCGAGCGTCGAGTGGACGGTGAAGACCGAGATGCCGAAAGGCGGCGTCAGGAGGCCGATCTCGACGGTGAGGACCGTGACGATGCCGAAATGGATGAGGTTGAAGCCGAGCGCTTCGGCGATGGGGGCGGCGATCGGCACCATGATGAGGAGGATCGACGAGGAATCGAGGATCATGCCCATCAACAGGATGATGACGCAGTAGAGAAGCAGGAAGCCATAGGGGCCAAGGCCACTTTCCTGCACAAGGTCGCCGATGGCGACGGGGATGCCGGCGACCGAAAGCATGCGGCTGTAGAAGCCTGCGGCGATGAGCAGGATGAGGATGCCGACCGAAACGGAGCCGGTCTGCTTCAGCACTTCCCAGATGCGGTGTCGGTCGAGCGAGCGGCGCGCGAGCGCGATCAGGAGAGCGCCGAAGGCACCGATGCCGCCGGCCTCGGTGGGCGTGAAGAAGCCGCTGTAAAGCCCGCCGAGCACGAGTGCGACGAGTGCGAGGATCGGCACCAGCTTGACCAGGATGTCGCGGCCCGAAAGCGTCGGACCGGATCGTTCGGCATGGCGCGACTTCGCCTTTTCGACGTCGGTGAAGACGAAGGAGGGCTTGAAGAAGGCGAGGCCCATGATGACGGCGACCATGCCGAGCGCAAGCAGGATGCCCGGCACCACGCCCGCGACGAACATGCGGCCGATCGACTGCTCGGCGAGCACACCGTAGATGATGAGGAGCAGGCTCGGCGGGATCATCATGCCGAGGACGGAACTGCCTGCAACCGTGCCTGCGGCGAAGGACGTTTTGTAGCCGTGGCGGACCATTTCGGGCACCGCGACCTTGGTGAAGACGGCGGCCGACGCGATCGACACGCCGGTGACGGCGGCGAAGACCGTGTTGGCGGCAACGGTGGCGACGCCGAGCCCGCCGAGCAGACGGCGAAGCAGCGCCTCGGCGACCTCGAACGTGTCGCGCCCGACATTGGAGATCGAGACGAGCAGCCCCATCAGGACGAAGAGCGGAATCGTCGCGAAGAGATAGTCGGCGATGCCGTTATAGGCGGTGACCGACAGGAGCCGCATGGCGAGCTCGAAATTGTCGCGGATGATCCAGATGCCGACGAAGCCGGCTGCGAAGAGCGCGATGGCGATCTGCAGGCCGAGGAGAACGAGCAGGATCAGGACCGCGATCAGGATCAGGCCGATGGCAAGCGCACTCATGAACCGGCTTTCGCTGCGTCTTCATCCTGCGTGGCGGCCCGCACCATGAGGATGAGGTAGGAGATGATGGCGGCGACCGAGCCGATGACGATGATCGCGCGGAAGGGGAGGGTCGGAATGGTGAAGATGCCTTGGACGCCGAAATATTCGCCGCTGCGCCAGGCCTTCGTCATTTCCGGAAACGACGCATAGGTGATGGCGGCGAAGACGGCGGCGCCAATGAGCAGGAACAGGATATCGATGGCGCGCATCAGGCGAGGCGCGGCCTTGGCGATGTAGTTGACCAGGAAATCGGCGCGCGTCATCCGGCCGGCGAGGACCGCGGCGGAGATTTGCAGGAAGACGATGGCGACGACCGACCGCGCGGCCATCTCGGCGACGCCGGTGATCGGGCTCGAAAGGAAGTTGCGACCGACGACGTCGGCGACGATCAGGAACATCAGGAGGAAGATCCAGATGGTGCCGATGGCCGCGAGCGCATTGGCGGCGACGCCGAAAAGGCCCGCCTCGACGGGCCGGCCGGTGCCTTCTTCGATGTCTGGAATCGGATCGCTCATGAAGAACCTTCACGCAACGCAGGAACGGGAAGCCGGCAGTTTTCCACCGGCTTCCGAAGGGATGATCACAGGCCTTCGTCCCAGTTGCGCAGCGGCGTCACGCCGCGTTCGCGCAGCTCGGCGAAATAGGCCTTGAGCACGGTCTGCGCCGCCTCGCCATTGGCCTCGAGCCAGGGGCCGACGACATTGGGCAGGCTCTCGACCCACTTCTTCTTTTCCTCTTCCGGCAGTTCGGAAATCTTCAGCCCCTCGGCCTCCATCTTCTCGATCGCCGTGTTGGCCTGCTCGGTGACATAGGCGCCATGGGCGAGCGACGTGGCCTTGCCGGCCTCTATGATCGCATTCTGCACCTCTTCCGGCTGGCTGTCGAAGAAGTCCTTATTGGCCGCGATGCCGCCGAAATACATTGCGCCGATGCCGACGCGGGTGAGGTTCGGCGCGACTTCGTAGACGCGGGTCGGCAGGATGCCCGAGGCGAAGGAGAGCGCGCCTTCGGAGACGCCGGTCTGGATGTCGGTGTAATAGGTGGTCAAGGCGCCGTCGACGGGGGTGGCGCCGGTTTGCTGCAGCCAGTTGGCCGAAGTGCCGGGGGCGTTGATGCGCCGGTTCGCCATGTCGGTCAGTGCGCCGATCTCGAAATTGGCATAGACGTCGTAGCTGTCGGTGATCAGCGAGGAGAGGTGGACCATGTTCTCACCCTCCCAGCTATCGCGCAGTTCGGGCAGTTCGGCGGTCAGCTTGTCGAAAATCTCGATCAGCATCTCGTGGTCGGAGGTGGCGAAGGGCGTGAAATAGGTCACGTTCTGGAGCGGCATGGCCGAGCCTTCCCAGACCGTGCCGACCATGCCGATGTCGACGATGCCGTCGCTGACGGCCGCGCGGGTGTCGGTGAACTTGTAGAGCGTGCCGCCATAGGACTCGACCCACTCCACCTTGTAGTTGCCGCCGGCTTCTTCGAGCAGGCGGTCGACTTCCGGCTGGAACGAGTTCTTCATCGCATAGGCCCAGATGTTCTGGACCGGATGGCTGGAGCCGATGTTGATGGTGACGGTTTCCTGCGCGAACGCAGTGCCGGCGAGCATGGTGCCCGCGAGGGCCGCAGCGATCATGTGGGCGTTGTGCTTCATGCCAGTTTCCTCCCTGAAACGTGGTTTGAGTGCGCGTGTTCTGTCAGTGCTGGATGGTCCCGAGAGCGGTCAGGATGCGCTCGGGGGTAAAGGGCATCTGGGTGACGCGCGCGCCCAGCGGTCGCAGCGCATCGTTGATGGCGTTCATGATGGCGGCAGGCGCGCCTGCCGTGCCGGCCTCGCCCGCGCCCTTGGCGCCGAGCAGCGATTCCTTCGTCGGCGTCTCGACATGGCCGATGATCATGTCGGGCATTTCGGCGGCCATCGGCACGAGATAATCGGCCATGTTGGCGTTGAGCAATTGCCCTTCGCCGTCATAGACGCATTCCTCGTAAAGCGCGCCGCCGATGCCCTGCACGATGCCGCCGCGGATCTGCTCGTCGACCAGCATCGGATTGATGACGCGGCCACAATCCTCGACGCACCAGTGCTTCAGGAGCTTGACGAAGCCGGTGTCGACATCGACTTCGAGATAGCTCGCCTGGACGCCGTTGGTGAAGGCGAAGGGATATTCGCTGGTGATGTAGTGGCGGGTGACGACGAGTTCGCGCGGCAGGCCCTTGGCCAGCGTGTCGCCGCGGAAATAGACGATGCGGCCAAGTTCCTCCAGCGGCATGCGCGCTTCGCCGGTCGCCTTGTCGACGATCTGGCCTTCGGCGACGTCGAGTTGTTCCGGCGTCGATTGGAGCATCGAGGCGGCGATGACGAGGATGTTCTCGCGCAGCGCGAGCCCTGCCTGAAGCGCGGCCTCGCCGCCGATGCCGGCCCCGCGCGAGGCCCAGGTGCCGCCGCCATAGGGCGTCGTCTGGGTGTCGCCGGTGATGATCTTGACCTTGGAGACGGGCACGCCGACGCCTTCGGCGACGATCTGCGCCAGCATGCCTTCGGTGCCCTGGCCCTGCTCGGTGACGCCCGACATGGCGACGACCGAGCCGTCCGGGTCCATGCGGACGGTGCAGCCGTCCTGCGCGGAAATGCGCGCGCCGCCGATGCCGTACATGAAGGGGCTCGGATTGGTGAGCTCGATGAAGGAGGCGATGCCGATCCCGCGATGAATTCCCTGTTTGCGGGCTTCGGCCTGGTCGGCGCGAAGGGCATCGTAGTCGATCAT
This sequence comes from Aliihoeflea sp., assembly GCF_052435475.1. Lineage (NCBI taxonomy): Bacteria > Pseudomonadati > Pseudomonadota > Alphaproteobacteria > Hyphomicrobiales > Phyllobacteriaceae > Aliihoeflea > Aliihoeflea sp. The sequence continues at coordinate 122,591 of NZ_JBQVMV010000001.1, read as the reverse complement.
CGAAATAAGCTTGTCGAGACTGGCGTGATGCGACAGGCCCTCGAAGCGCATGTTGGCGGCGGAGGTGTAGGGATAGGCGTCGTCGGCAACGAGATTGCGCCGGCGGATTTCGACCGGATCGAGCCCCAGCGCTTCGGCCGCCATGTCGACGAGCCCTTCGGTGACGGCGGTCGCGATCGGGTGGCCGACGGCGCGGTACTGGCAGGTCGGCGTCTTGTTCTGAAGGACGACCGTGGTGCGGGCGCGGTAGGTCTGGAAGTCGTAGGGGCCGCCGCACAGATTGACGACCTGGTTGCCCTCGATGGCGCTGGTGCGCGGATAGACCGAGTAGGGGCCGATGCCGGTCAGATCGTCGATGTCGAGCGCGAGAATCTTGCCGTTCTCGTCGACCGCGATGCGGCCGTCGATCTCGTGGTCGCGGGCGTGGATGTCGGTGGCGAAGGATTCGAGACGGTCGGCGACGAACTTGACCGGACGGCCCATGATCTTGGCGATCGCCGCGGTCGCGACCTCGTCGGGATAGACATGGACCTTGATGCCGTAGGAGCCGCCGACATCGCCGCAAATGACGCGGACCTTCGCTTCGGGCAGATCGAGATGCTGGGCGAAAACCGTCTGCATCATGTGCGGGGCCTGCGTCGAATGATGGACGGTGAGCTGGCCTTCCGAACGGCTGTAGTCGGCGAGGATCGAGCGCGGCTCGAGGCAGACGCCGGTGTGGCGCCCGGTCTTGAAGCGGGCTTCGACGACCTTGTGCGCGGACGCGAAGACGGCGTCGATCTCGCCCTTTTCGTGCAGGCGCTGGAAGGTGAGGTTGTCGCCGAGCGCGGGATGGATGACGGGCGTGTCGGCGTCGAGCGCGGTGCGCATGTCGACGACGACGGGAAGCGGATCGAACGACGCCTCGATGGCGGCGAGCCCATCCTCGGCGGCGGCGCGGCTGTCGGCGACGACGGCCGCGACCGGCTCGCCCACCCATGTCGCGTGCTCGACGGCGACGGCGTGCTGCGGCGCGGATTTGAGGCCCTTGAGGTGCGCCAGAACCGCGACCCAGGGCGTGCAGGCTTCGGCGATGTCGGCGCCGGTGAAGACGCGGATCACGCCGGGGATTTCGAGCGCGGCGCCGACGTCGATCGCCTCGATCTTCGCGCGGGCATGCGGGCTGCGCAGGAAGGCGACATGGACCATGCGTGGCAGCACGACGTCATCGACATATCGCCCAGCGCCGGCGACGAGCTTGCCGGCATTGGGACGCGGGACGGAGCGGCCGATATAGGAATTGGGGCGGTCGGGATTGCCGAAGGAGATGGTCATTCGGCGGCCTCCTTCAGAGCCGGGACGGGCATGCCGCACCGCTTCGCGGCGGTCGCCTCGATGGCGTCGACGATCGCCTCGTAGCCGGTGCAGCGGCAGTAATTGCCGGAAATGTGCTCGCGGATGTCCGCGCGGTCGGGCGTGCTGCCGCCATCCAGAAGCTCGGCGGCGGTGAGCAGCATGCCGGGGGTGCAAAAGCCGCATTGCAGCGCGTTGCGGGCGATGAATTCGTCCTGCAGATCGGCGATCTCGCCGGTTTCGGTGACGCCCTCGACGGTCCAGACGTCGGCGCCGTCGAGCTGGACGGCAAGCGTCAGGCAGCCGCGAACGATCGCGCCGTCGACGCGTACCGTGCAGGCGCCGCAGACGCCCTGCTCGCAACCGGCATGCGAACCGGTGAGGCCCAGATCGAGCCGCAGGAAATCAATCAGGTGCCGGCGCGCATCGACCGTGCGGCGCACGCGCTCGCCATTGACCATGAGGCTGATCTCGACGCTTCGCGAAAATGGTGCGGTCATCGCGCTCTCCCTCATGCCGCGTCGGACTGCCGGTCGCCCGACAGAGCGCGCTTCAGGAGCACGCGCGAGATGTGTTTCTTGTAGCCGGCCGAGCCGTTGATGTCGTCGGCGGGGTCGAGATCGTCTTCGAGCGCCAGCGCCGCTTCGTCGACCGAGCCGCCGCCTGCGAGGATCGCCATGGCGTTCGCGGCGACGACCGGCGCGTCGCCGACGCCGAAGAAGACGAGGCGCGGGGCATCGGTGGGGCCGGCAATCGCGAGGCCGGCCAGCGCGTAGTCGCCGGAGCGGCGGACGAGTTCGCGGATCGACTGGCGCTCGCCGGATTTGATCTTCGGAAATTCGATGGCGACGAGGAGTTCGTCGTCGCGGCGGGCCGTCTCGAAAAGGCCGAGGAAGAAATCGGACGCCATGACGCGGCGCTCGCCATCGGCTTTCGAGGCGAGGACGATGGTGGCGTCGAGCGCGACGACGCAGGCCGGAAGTTCGGCCGCCGGGTCGGCATTGGCGACAGAGCCGCCGATCGTGCCGCGCGTGCGGATGGCGGCGTGAGCGATGAGCGGCGCAGCTTCCGCGAGGATCGGGACGTGGCGGGCGATGATGTCTGATGCCATCAGCTCGCAATGGCGCGTCAGCGCGCCGACGCGCACAATGTCGCCGTCTTCTGCGATGCCGCGAAGGTTTTCGATACCGTTGATGTCGATGAGGTTGGGGCTTTCGATCAGCCTGAGGTTCAGCGACGCGACGAGGCTCTGGCCGCCGGCCAGCACTTTTTCCTCGCCGTCTCCCTCGGCCAGAAGGTCGAGCGCATGGGCAAGACTGGTCGCGCGGACATAGCCGATCGGCGCTGGCTTCATCGTCGATTTCCTCCCGGACGACCCGGCTTGTCGGCCGGACCGTTGCGAGCGCCCGGCGGCTGCCGGTTCCTCATTGCGCTCTTATTGATCAAATGATCTATTATGATTTCACGCTTGGCAAGCGGAAAATTTTCGCTTCGCGGGGCGGGGCGAACGGCGCTATGAGGGCGAGAGCGAAAAGGGGGCGCAATGGCGGGACAGGCAGCGAACGAACGCAAGAGATACGCGCCCGACGAGCGCCGCCAGATGATCGTCGACGAGGCCGCGGCGTTCTTTTCCGAGGTTGGGCTGGAGGGCACGACGCGCGAGCTTTCGCAGCGATTGGGCGTCACGCAGTCGCTTCTCTACGCCTATTTCGCCTCCAAGGCGGACCTTCTGGAGGCGGTGTTCGAGCGCGTCTATCTCGACCGCCTGTCACCCGACTGGCCGGTGCTGATCGCCGACCGGTCGCTGCCCGTGCGGACGCGGGCGCAGCGCTTCTACCGTGAATATACCGGCGCGATCTTCACCTATGAATGGATGCGCATCTTCATGTTCTCCGGCCTCGCCGGCACCGAACTCAACCGGCGCTATCTCGCCCATCTGGCCAAGCTGATGCTCGAACCGCTCTGCACGGAAATGCGCCATGCGGCCGGCGGCCGGGAAGGCCCGCAGATGGAAGACATCTGGAACCTGCACGGCGGCATCGTCTATATCGGCATCCGCAAATTCGTCTACTGCGTGCCGACGCCTGATGATTTCGGCCCGCCGGTGGAAGCGGCGGTGGATCGGTTCTGCGATAGTTTCGGGCTGGGGTGAGATTAGGGATGGCGCGGGCCTGATCCTGGCTACGCCGATTCGAGTTCCATCGCCCTTCTGGCAGCCTGCGCCAGAAAGCCGGAACGCGTATATCCGTGCGACTCGGCAAAGACGTCGATCTGCTCGAGAACGTCTTCAGGCAAGGTGACGTTCACGCGCACGGCTTTTCTGGCCGCGCTGCGGGCTGAGACCAGTATCGCCACGCCATCACGGTTTTCACGATCGGCCATGATTTCCTCGAGCGAGGAAGGCTCGCGAATGGCCTCGCCATCGGCCACAAGCCCCTCAATGTGAAACGCCAATGCCTCCTCCGCCATGGCGCGGGCATCGTCGAGGTCCGTCCCGGCGGTAACGACGCCCGGAAAGTCGGGAAATGACACGCCGAAGTCGCTGTCCGCATCCTTGTGGATGAGTCCGATATACTGCTTCATATCCTCTACCTCAGTTTCACGCCGGACTGTTTCTCGATGCTCTTCAAGGTGCCGATCGGGACGTCGCGCTTTGGATGAGGCACGGTGACGCGACCTGGCTTGCCGGGGTGCTTGAACTGAACGTGGCTGCCTTTTCGCGCCACCTCTTTCCAGCCGTCAGATAGCAAGGCTGCAATGATGTCGGCGCTCTTCATATGTCGAGTATATACACACTCGTGTGTATAATTCAATGATGCAGAGTGATGGTGAGCGCGCAGGGATTCGAACCCTGGACCTACAGATTAAAAGTCCGTTGCTCTACCAACTGAGCTACGCGCTCTCCACGGGCGGGTGGGCCCGAAAATTTCCGGCCGCAGGGCCCGGAATTTGCGGCGGAACATAGGGAGCGGGGGCAGGGCGGTCAACTGCAAAAACGCCCTGCCGGTGGGGCAATCGCGCGCATGTCGAACGCGCTGGGGCAGGCTAGAGGTGCGGTTGGCGTTCAGCCCTTCGCTGCTGCGCGCGCTTGCTTTTCGGCCTTCAGTTTCTCGCGCAATTGTGCACCTAGACCGGGCTTGTTTTCCTGGCGGGCGCGGCCGAAGGCGAGGGCGTCGGCGGGGACGTCAGCGGTGACGACGCTGCCGGAGGCGACATAGGCGTTATCGCCGATGGAAACCGGCGCGACGAGGGCGGAATTCGAGCCGATGAAGGCGCCCGCGCCGATCTGCGTCAGGTGCTTGAGGAAGCCGTCATAATTGCAGGTGATCGTGCCGGCGCCGATATTCGCGCCCGCGCCGATCTTCGCGTCGCCGATATAGGAGAGGTGGTTGATCTTGGCGCCTGTGGCGATTTCGGCGTTCTTGACCTCGCAGAAATTGCCGACCTTGACCTTCTCGGCAAGCTGGGCGCCGGGGCGCAGGCGGGCGAAGGGGCCGATCTCGCCATTGTCGGCGATCGTCGCGCCTTCCAGGTGGGAGAAGGCATGGATGGTGACGTGTGCGCCGACGGTCACGCCCGGCCCGAAGACGACGTTCGGCTCGACGATCGTGTCCGTGCCGATCTGCGTATCGTGCGCGAAATGCACCGTTTCGGGCGCAACGAGCGTGACGCCGGCCAGCATCATTTCGCGGCGCTTGCGCGCTTGCCAGACGCCTTCGGCCTCGGCGAGCTGGACGCGATTGTTGACGCCGAGGACGCTTTCTTCGGCTGCCGTGGTGGCGATCACGGCAAGGCCGCGCGCGGCGGCGATCTCGACGATGTCGGTGAGGTAGTATTCGCCCTTGGCGTTCTGGTTGCCCACGGCCTCGATCAGCGACAGGGCGTGCGCGCCCGAAATGGCCATCAGCCCGCCATTGCAGAAGGTGACGGCGCGCTCGGCCGGCGTGCAGTCCTTGTCCTCGCGGATCGCGACGAGGCGGTCGCCTTCGGTGAGGAGGCGGCCGTAGCCTGTGGGATCGGCGGCCTCGAAGCCCATGACGACCACCGCAGCGCCTTGCGCAAGGCCCTTGCGAAGGGCTGCGATGTCTTCGGGTTCGACGAGCGGCGTGTCGGCGAAGAGGACGAGGATGTCGTCATGGCCTTCAGTGATCGCCTCGCGGGCGGCGAGCACGGCGTGGGCGGTGCCGAGCCGCTCGTGCTGGAGATAGAGCCGGGCTGACGGCGCGACCTTCGCCGCAGCTTTCAAGACCTCGTCCGACTGGCGCCCGGCGACGATGGCGAGATCGGCCCGTCCGGCTGCCTGCGCGGCGCGCGCGGCATGGCACACGAGCGGCATGCCCGCGACTTCGTGCAGCACTTTCGGCTTTGCGCTCTTCATTCGGGTGCCTTCGCCGGCGGCGAGCACGATCGCAAGGCAGCTACGTTCGGTCATCGGAAATCTCTCAGGGCTGGTCGAGTCGACAGGACCTAGCATTTCGGCCTTGTTTTCGCCAAGCCGAACGAATTCCTTCACGCCGCGGCAAACATGATCGTCTATGATCGCGCCCGAAATCGAAGGCTTGAGAGTTCACCATGACAGTACTCGTGACCGGCGGCGCCGGCTATATCGGATCGCACATGGTCTGGCGTCTCCTGGACCAGGGCGAGGACGTGGTCGTGCTCGACCGGCTCTCGACCGGCTTCCACTGGGCGGTGCCGGCGGAGGCCGAACTCGTCGTCGGCGACATCGCCGATCAGGATTTGGTCGAGGCGACGATCGCGCGGCGCAAGGTCGATGCGATCATCCATTTCGCCGGGTCGGTCGTGGTGCCGGATTCGGTCGCCGATCCGCTCGGCTACTACCAGAACAACACCGTCAAATCGCGCGCGCTGATCGAAAGCGCGGTGCGTTCGGGCGTGCCGCACTTCATCTTCTCCTCGACCGCCGCCGTCTACGGGACGCCGAGCGTATCGCCGGTGGCCGAGAATGCGGAACTGAAGCCCGAATCGCCCTACGGCACCTCCAAGCTGATGACCGAGATCATGCTGCGCGACACCGCCGCCGCGCATGATCTCGCCTATACGGTGCTGCGCTATTTCAACGTGGCGGGCGCCGATCCGGGGTTGCGGACCGGGCAGTCGACCAAGGGCGCGACGCATCTGATCAAGGTCGCGGCGGAAGCGGCGACCGGCAAGCGCGCTGGGATGGACGTCTACGGCACCGACTACCCGACGCCGGACGGCACCTGCGTGCGCGACTACATCCATGTCAGCGACCTGGTCGACGCCCATGCCCTTGCGTTGGCGCGGCTGCGCGCGGGCCGCGAGAGCCTGACGGCCAATTGCGGCTATGGCGCCGGCTATTCGGTGTTCGAGGTGATCGACGCGGTCAAGCGCGTCGTCGGACGCGATTTCGAGGTTCGCACCAGTGCGCGCCGCGCCGGCGACGCCGTTTCCATCGTCGCCGACCCGACGCGCGCCAAGGCCGAATTCGGCTGGCAGCCCCGCCACGCCGACCTCGATACGATCGTCGCGCATGCGGTGCAGTGGGAAGAGCACCTCCGCTTCCTCAACACCCGATAAAACACGTGAGGGCGGGCTGCAAACGCCGGCGTCCTGCGCTCCGGTGCTCACGTACTTGATGTACGCTCCGCTCCGGTGCTCGCACGCCGACGTTTGCAGCCCGCCCTGACGTGTTTTGCCGACGTTGCAAACTGACAATTGGGGATCGGTTGCGATTGTGGCGATGCGGTCGGAATTTTCTGCTAGGACCGACTTAGGGACGCGCAAGACTGGCGGGCGCTGGATGACGATCGACTATGGCGAGGCACTGACGCGGCTCGAGCCCCTGGCGCTGGCCGCAGGGCGGATCGTGATGGACGCCTATCGCGGCGGCTGCGCGGTCGAAACCAAGACCGACGACAGCCCGGTGACATGGGCCGACCGCGAGGCCGAGCGGATCATTCTGGAAGGCCTGCGGCGTGATTTTCCGCAGATACCGATCGTCGCGGAGGAAGAGGTGAGCGCCGGGCTGATGCCGGCCGACCTCGGCACCATGTTCTTCCTCGTCGACCCTCTCGACGGCACCCGCGAATTCGTCAACCGGTCCGAGGATTTTACCGTCAACATCGCACTCGTGGTCGATGGCATGCCGGCGCTGGGCGTGGTCTATGCGCCCGCGCGACACCAGCTTTATCTCGGACAGCCGGGCCGCTGCGAGATGGCGCGCACGACCGACGATCACGAGATCGAAGGTCGGCGGGAGATTCACACGCAAACGCCCGGGCCGACGCCGGTGGTGGTGGCCAGCCGCTCGCATCGCACGATCGAGACCAACGATTATCTGGCGAAACTGCCGCAGGCCGAGATCGTCTCGGTCGGCTCGTCGCTGAAATTCTGCATGATCGCCAGCGGAGCTGCGGATTTCTATCCGCGCTTCGGCCCGACCATGCAGTGGGACACGGCGGCGGGCGACGCGGTGCTGCGCGCGGCCGGCGGACGCACGCGCACGCTGGATGGCGACGCGTTGAGTTATGGCTGTTCGGGAAGGCCGGAGGCGGCTGCGTTTGCTAATCCGTGGTTTATTTCGGATTGCGGGATCGACGCGCCGGCAGAGCCCTAAAAATCACTCCGCGTTGCGCTTCACGAAATTGCGGATCGACTGGATGATCTTGTCCTGATCGGCTTCCGACAGATAGGGGTGCATCGGCAGGCACAGGATGCGCGAGGAGAGGCCTTCGGAGACCGGCAGGCCGGTGGGAGTCCGGGGGAAGCGCTTGTAGGCGGTCTGCAGGTGGAGCGGCTTGACGTAATAGATGACCGACGGGATGCCGTCGGACGTCAGATGCGCCTTGAGGCCGTCGCGGGCCGAGTGCTCGATGGCGAACTGCGCCCATGCCGAGCGGCTGCCCTCGGGCAGATGCGGGACCTTGACGACGTCGCCGAGCGCGTCGTTGTAGCGCCGCGCGATGCGGTCGCGCGCTTCCATTTCGTCTTCGAGGATGGCGAGCTTTTCGAGCAGGATCGCGGCCTGGATCGTGTCGAGGCGCGAGTTCACGCCGATATGGATGTTGTCGTACTGCGTCTCGCCCTTGCCGTGGAAGGCGAAGGAGCGGAGCTTGTCGGCCAAGGCTGCGTCGTTGGTGAACATCGCACCGCCATCGCCATAGCAGCCGAGGGGCTTTGCCGGATAGAAGCTGGTCGAGCCGACATGGCCGAACGCGCCGCATTTCGTGCCGTTGCGGATGCCGCCGATCGACTGGGCGGCGTCCTCGATGACGAGGAGCTTTTCGCGCCTGGCGATCGCGTCGATCGCGTCATAGTCGGCGGCAAGGCCGAAGAGGTCGACCGGGATGATCGCCTTCGGCGTCAGTCGTCCTTCGGATTTCACCATGGCGATGGCAGCTTCCAGGCTCGCGATGTCGATATTGTAGGTATCGGGATCGACGTCGACGAAGATCGGCTCGGCCTTGGCGAGGGCGACGACTTCCGCCGTGGCGGCGAAGGTGAAGCTTGGCACAAAGACCGCGTCGCCGGGGCCGATGCCGGACGCATAGAGCGGCAGGAGCAGCGCATCGGTGCCGTTGGCGCAGGCGACGACGTGATCGACGCCGACATACTCCGCCAGCCGCTTTTCGAACTCGCCGACCTGCGGCCCGAGAATGTAACGGCCTTCGGCCACGACGTTGTCGATGGCGGTCTTCAGACGGTCGGCAATGCGGTCGCGCTGGGCGCCGAGATCGATGAACTGCATGGGACGTGATCAATCCGAACTTGCCGGATGGCGGCTCGTGCCGGCTTGCGGCAGTGCATCCGGGAGGTGGCTGGGGCGCCTGGATTCGAACCAGGGAATGGCGGTACCAAAAACCGCTGCCTTACCGCTTGGCTACGCCCCAATGCGAGCGGATGAGTGCATATCGTGCCGACCCCGGCAGGTAAAGCGCAAAATCGGGCGGGAGAGATGACGGAACCGAAACCGGCTCGTGACGGTTTGGCGGGCGCCGCGCGTGTTCCTCCATGCTGGCAATTTCAGCCGAAACCGGGCAAAAGGCTGGACCCGACTTTTCGATTGAGCATCGGAAGATTCCGAAAAAACGGCTTCCGTTTTTTGGTCCGATGCTCGCCAACGGAGACCGACCCTTCATGATCGCCATCATCGAGACCGCCCCCTTCGACGACCAGAAGCCGGGGACGTCGGGATTGCGCAAGAAGGTGCCCGTCTTCCAGCAGCCGAACTATGTCGAGAACTTCGTCCAGTCGATCTTCGACTCGCTCGCGGGCTATCGCGGCCAGACGCTGGTCGTGGGCGGCGACGGGCGGTTCTACAATCGCGAAGTCATCCAGATCGTCATCAAGATGGCGCTGGCGAACGGTTTCGGCCGCGTCATCGTCGGGCAGGGCGGTATCCTGTCCACGCCGGCGGTCTCGCATCTGATCCGCAAGAACGAAGCCTTCGGCGGCATCGTGCTTTCGGCGAGCCACAATCCGGGCGGGCCGACCGAGGATTTCGGGATCAAGTACAATGCCGGCAATGGCGGGCCGGCGACCGAGAAACTGACCAACGCGATCCACGAGCGCTCCAAGGTGATCGACCGCTACGCGATCGCGCAGGTCGGCGACGTGGCCATCGATGCGGTCGGATCGCGCGAGATCGGCGGGATGACGGTCGAGGTGGTCGATCCGGTGGCGGACTATGCGGCGCTGATGGATACGCTGTTCGACTTCGACGCGATCCGCGCCTATTTCGCCTCGGGCTTCACGATGGCGTTCGACGCCATGCACGCGGTGACCGGGCCCTATGCCGTCGAGATTCTCGAGCGACGCCTCGGCGCTGCGAAGGGCACGGCGCGCAATGCGGTGCCGTCGGAGGATTTCGGGGGGCATCACCCCGATCCCAATCTCGTCCATGCGAAGGAACTCTACGAACTGATGATGTCGCCCGACGCGCCCGATTTCGGCGCGGCGTCGGATGGCGACGGCGACCGCAACCTCATTATCGGCAAGGGCATCTTCGTCACGCCCTCCGATTCGATCGCCGTGCTGGCGGCGAACATGCACCTGGCGCCGGGCTATGCGGGCGGGCCGGTGGGGATCGCGCGGTCGATGCCGACGAGCGCCGCAGCCGACGAAGTGGCAAAGGCGCTCGGGATCGAGCTCTACGAAACGCCGACGGGCTGGAAGTTCTTCGGCTCGCTGCTCGACGCCGGCAAGGTGACGATCTGCGGCGAGGAAAGCGCCGGCACCGGCTCGGACCATGTGCGCGAAAAGGACGGGCTTTGGGCCGTGCTGCTCTGGCTCAACATTCTCGCGGCGCGCAAGGAAAGCGTCGCCGACATCATGCGCGATCACTGGGCGCGGTTTGGCCGCAACTACTATTCCCGGCATGATTACGAGGCGGTGGACGCCGGCGCGGCCAACGCGCTGATGGACGATCTGCGTGGCCGTCTCGACCATCTTTCGGGCCAGATCTTCGCCGGCCTCGCCGTCGCGCAGGCCGACGATTTCGCCTATCGCGACCCTGTCGACCAGTCGGTCACGGAAAAGCAGGGCATCCGCATCCTCTTCGAAGGCGGTTCGCGCGTCGTCTTCCGCCTGTCGGGCACCGGCACGGAAGGTGCGACGTTGCGCGTCTACATCGAACGCTTCGAGCCCGCCGACGGCCGCCTCGACCTCGACACACAGGCCGCTCTGGCGGATCTGATCGAGGCGGCTGAGGCGATTGCGGGCATTCGCAGCCGGACAGGGCGCGATGCGCCGACGGTGATTACGTAGACTACTGAACCAGCACCGGCCGGCCGCAGTCGACGTGGTGGACGCGGATGTCGGCTTCGCCGAGCGAGATGCCGAGGGCGGCGAGGAGGCTGTCTAGGACGGGATCGACGGCACCGAGCGTGTTGCCGACGAGACCGCCGAGCGTGCCGGTGAGGCCGGAGGGGATGCCGAGGCCGAGGCCGAGCGGTTTGACCTCGAGCCTGAGGTTGGACAGGAGCGAGCCCGACAGGGTCTGCAGCGTGTTGCGCGTGCGGACCGTCTTGATCGTCTCGGCAGCCACGTCGTTCGCCGTGAACTGGAGCGTGTCGGCCGCCATGTTGGTTGCCCCGGCATGGGCGCGGGCGTTGACCATCAGCAGGATCGGAACGTGGAGCAGGCGTGCGTCGTCGAGGCGGGGCAGACGGCTGAAATCATGCATTCGGGCGGTGTCGGCGTCAGCCAGATGGATTTCGACGATGCCCGGCTTCGCGGCGACGCTGGCGCGGGCGCTTTCGGGCCGGCCCGTCGGGCAGGAGGCGGATTGCAGCTTCGCTTCGCCATAGGCGACATCGACGAAGAGCGGCACGTGGACGCCGACGCCGAGGAGCGGGCCGATGCGCGCGTCGAGGCGGATGCGGGTCTGGACCGTGCGCACGATGGTTCCGGCGGGGCCGCGGGAAAACCATGACTTGCCCTGCGGCGGCTCGCCGATCGCGACGGTGGCGGTGAGGTCGAGGAGGCCGGGGATCGAACTGCCCAGATCGAGCGCGACCTGGTTGGGACCGTTGGCAAGGGCGGCGGCGGCGTTGAGAAGCTGGACCGCTCCGACATTGGCGTCGAGACCCGCCGAACTGCCCTGCATGCGCGCAAGCTCCAGCGTTACCGGGTCGAGAAGCTGGCGAAGCGGCAGGTTGCGGGCGGCCGGGACCGCGTTGGCGAGGCGCTGCAGGACCGTGCGGGCGGGCAGGCCGACGCCGGGGGTCTGCGACAGCGCGCGCAGGACGTCGCGCATGGCGACATCGGCGGCGAGCAGCTCGTCATAGGTGGCGGCGGTCAGGTTCGCCTGGGCGCCGAGCGCCTCGGAGAAGGCAAGGAGGCCGATTTCGGTGTCGAGAAGCGCACGGTAATCCATGGCGTTGAGGCTGATGCTGGTGCCGAGGAGCTTCGTCAGCAGCATGTTGGCGACGCCGCCTTCGAGGCTGGCAAGGCGCGAGCCGATGGAAAAGGAGGCCTTCGGCACCATCGAGGCGATGGCGGCGGTGCGGATGACGGGCGCATCGATCAGGGACGCGGAAAAGAAGCGGCTGGCATGGGTTTCAAATTCGACGCGCACGGCGTTGGCAGGCTGCGCGCCGGCGACGAAGCGCTGGGCGGGCGCGATTTCGGGGTCGGGCGAGTAGGCGCCCGCGATGACGAGGACGCGGTCGTCCCCCACGATCTCGGGCCATGCGGGCGTCTGCGCGTCGCCGACGGCGCCTTTCAGCGTGGCGACGGTGACATTCGTCCAGCCATTGTCGGTGAAAACGGCCTCGGCTGCCTCGGCGGCGCGTTCGGGCGCACGTGCCGCCGTCATGGCGGCGAGGTCGGTCAGGCTCTGCGCGCTGCGACGCTCGACGAAGAACGAGCCGGCATCGACGCCGAGCGCGGCGACCAGGATGAGCACCGGGCTGACGAGCGCGGTCATGGTCGCGAAGTTGCCGCCACGGTCGCGGGTGAGACGGTCAAGGGCGCGCCGCATCACACGCCCCCGATCCGCACGGTCGAGCGCCGCGCGATCGTGGTCGAGGGAAGCACGACGCCGTCGAAGAGGTTCCAGATCGGCAGGTGCCGCGCGTCGTAGCTGAGGTCGACCACGAAGCGGGAGGCGTCGGATGGGCTGTCCGCGACATCGATCTGAAGCTTGGCGGGATCGACAAGGCCGTAGCCCTTCGCGTGGCTGGCGATGAAGGAGAGCGCCATGTCGCGCCTTTCCGCCTCGTGCAGGCCGGCGACGGACAGACGCGCGGCCTCCGATGCCAGTTGCTGCACGGAATGCGCCGCGCCGAGGTAGATGCCGTAAGCGATCATCCCGAACAGGAACATCAGATAGATCGGCGACAGGATCGCAAATTCGACCGCCGCCGTGCCCTTCTTGCATGCCAATCGAACTGCCATGGTTGTGCTCCGCTGGTTGATTGCGCGCCATGATTGCAATCAAATGCGAATGAAACGGCAAAATGCACGTCTGAATTGTATCTGAGGACCGAACGCCCGCCTTTCGGCTGTGGCATCCGAGCCACGTCGCACGCGCGACGGCGCGCAGGCTCACAAAATGTATCGCCTGGTAACCATAAATCGGTCTAATTGTAACGCATGGTGATCGGCACCATCGAATCGCGTCACAGGGGAGAGTGGCCGGAATGATCATGCGTTCGGGCAAACGCAGGAAGCAGGCACGAGCCTTCGCCACCTTGATCATGCTGCTCGTGGCCGCGTGGGCGACCGCGGCGCACACCGTTCCCGAATACGTTCTCTTCCGTGACCGCCTCGCGCTCGACATTCTCAAATTCGACAGCAAGCTGAAGCTGGAGCCGATCGAACTGACAGCGTCCGACGGCTTGAAGCTGCGCTCCTATTATTTCGCGCCCCAGCCCGGCAAGCCGCTGATCGTCTACTTCCCCGACCGGCTCGGCGACATCATCCACAAGCCACGGCATCTGACGGCGATCGCGGAGGAGGGCTATGGCCTGCTTCTGACCGGCTATCGCGGCTATGGCGGCAATCCTGGCATGCCGAGCGAGGCGATGCTCTACGCCGATGCGTCGACGATGATGGAGCGCATCGCGGCCGACGACCTCGCCCCGAACGGCGTCATCGTCTACGGCTACTCGATGGGAACCGGCGTCGCGAGCTATGTCGCCTCGCGGGCCGAGACGATGGGCCTCGTGCTCGAAGCACCGTTCACGACTTTCGGCGACGCAGTGCGTCAGCAATTCTCGCAGGTGCCCGAATGGCTGGTGCGCACCAAGTTCGACACGCGCTCGCGGATCGACAAGGTCGATGCGCCGATCCTGATCCTCGCCGGCGGCAAGGACCAGATCACCCCGGCGCGCTTTGCCGAACGGCTGGCGGCGATGAATGCCGACCATGCCTCGCTGGTCGTGGTGCCTGAAGGCAACCATTTGAACCTGATCCGCAAGGGCGGCGCGGCGGCCGTTCATGGCTTTCTTTCCGCGCTCAAGGCGCCTGTGACCGACACGCAGACGGACATGGCCTATGGCGATGCACCGCACGTCCTGCCGGCCAGCAGCGTCTACTGACCGATTGCCCCCAATTCACGCGGTGGTGCACCGCCATGAAACGCGGCGAACGTGCCGCGTGGTCCTGCCTGCGGTGCGGGTTACCAGTGCATGCTGATCAGGAAGATGTAGAGAAACGAGCCGACAGTGGCGGCAGCGATGCCGCCCAGCACCCACTCGAAAGCGGAAAGGCGCACATGCTTCATCAGGCATTCCTCCGGGAACCGAAGCGGCTCCGATCCCCAGTGTGACAGATCGCGGCGATCATGCCATCGGAAACCGCGGGGCAGGGCGGAAATCGGACAGAGCCCGCAAAAACAAAAAAGGCCGGGCTGAACCCGACCTTTCCGTAGCCTGAGGGACCTTGCTGCCAGTACATCCGTGGTCAGCAGACCCGATCAGGCATTTCGGCGGCATCAAGAGCATGTCCGTCGCGCATAACGCGCGGTCTACGCTCGACGCCGGCCGAATTTCTTAGACGGCGCGAAGGTTCTCGGCCGAATTCTTGCCCGAACGCTTGTCCTGGACAACTTCGAAGCTGATCTTCTGGCCTTCGTTGAGGCCATTCATGCCCGAACGCTCAACGGCCGAGATGTGAACGAAAACGTCCGTGCCGCCCTGGTCGGGCTCGATGAAGCCGAAACCCTTGGTCGAATTGAACCACTTAACGGTACCTGTAGGCATAACGATCTCCTTAGAATCGCTCGTGTAGAAAGAAACCCTTTTGAATCGGGCGTTTAGATCGATTATGGGAGGGACGTTCGTCGCAGGCGCCGTGGCGCAAAACAAAAATCATCTAGCAAGATCGATGCGCCAGATGTGGCGTCGCCGCCCCCAAAAGTCAAACCTTTATTTTCTTGGTTGTCTTTTTGGCTTTCGGCGCGGGGGCTTCCTTTGCCTCAGCGGCCTCCCGCTCCATCCGCAGCAATTGCAGACGCGCAGTCTTCTTTTCGCGTGCGGTCACCTCATCGTCGATGATCGCTCGGGCGGCTGCCGTCGTAATGTCGGCCTTGGCTGCAGGCGACGGCTTGGCCGTCTTGAAGACGGGATTGTTCAGATCAGACACTTCCGGAATTACCTCTCGATTGACTTGGCGACCGAGCGCAAAACCGGGTCGAACGACGACGCGCCGTCGTCATCGAGGCCTATATAGGCGTTTTCGGGAGAAAATGCCATGCGCAGGGCGGCAAGGCATGAGTGTCAATGGTCGGAGTGGCAGGATTTGAACCTGCGACCCCCTCGTCCCGAACGAGGTGCGCTACCAGGCTGCGCTACACTCCGCGACCAGACGGCGGGCTTATAACCGGGGTTGCAGAAGCCCGCAAGGGCCGGTTCGCCCATTCGCGCCAAATCGTTGCGTCAGTAAGGTGACGCAACGTCTCCCGTCTCGACATAGACCGACTTGACCTGACTGTAGTGGCCGAGCGCGGCAAGCGCGTTCTCGCGGCCGATGCCCGATTGCTTGACGCCGCCAAAGGGCATTTCGACGGGGGTGAGGTTGTAGGCGTTGATCCAGCAGGTGCCGGCCTGCAACTGTCCGACGACCCGGTGGCCGCGGGAAAGGTCGGCGGTGAAGACGCCGGCGGCGAGACCGAACGGCGTGTCGTTGGCGCGGGCGACCACCTCCTCCTCGCTGGAAAAGCGCAGCACGCTCATGACCGGGCCGAAGATTTCCTCACGGGCGATGCGCATGGTGTCGGTTACGTCGGCGAAGACGGTCGGCTCGATGAAATTGCCGCCTTCGAAGCCCTGCATGGAGGGCGCGTTGCCGCCGGTGAGGAGGCGTGCGCGGTCGTCGTCGCGGCCGATGCGGATATGCTCCATCACCTTGTCGAACTGCGCGCGGCTCGCCATCGGCCCCATCTGCGTTTCGTGATCGAGCGGATCGCCGAGGCGGATGGTCTTGGCGCGCTTTGCGAGGCGGTCGAGGAAGCGGTCATAGACGCCGTCCTGGACGAAGACGCGGGTGCCGTTGGAGCAGACCTGGCCGGTGGAATAGAAATTACCGAGCATGGCGCCGCCGATGGCGTTCTCCAGATGCGCGTCGTCGAAGACGATGAGCGGCGACTTTCCGCCGAGCTCCATCGTGGCGTGTTTCATGTGCTCGCCGGCAAGCGCCATGACCTTTTTGCCTGTCGGCACGGAGCCGGTGAGCGAAACCTTGTCGACATGCTCGTGCGAGACGAGGGCGGCGCCGACGTCGCCATAGCCCTGGACGACGTTGAAGAGCCCGGCGGGCAGGCCCGCCTCGATATAGAGTTCTGCCAGGGCAAGCGCGGAAAGCGGCGTCGTCTCGGACGGCTTGAAGACCATCGCATTGCCCATGGCGAGGGCCGGGGCGGACTTCCAGGCCGCGATCTGGATCGGATAGTTCCAGGCGCCGATGCCGACGCACACGCCGAGCGGCTCGCGGCGGGTATAGGCGAAGGGGCCGCCAAGCTCGATGAATTCGCCGTTGAAACCGGCGACGACGGAGCCGAGATATTCGAGCGCGTCGGCGGCGGACGCGGCGTCGGCGACGAGCGTTTCCTGGATCGCTTTGCCGGTGTCGAGCGTTTCGAGGCGCGACAGCTCGTCATTGCGGGCGCGCAGGAGATCGGCCGCCTTGCGCAGGATGCGGCCGCGCTCGATCGGCTTCAGCCGCGCCCATTCGCTTTGTGCAGAGCGGGCCGCTTCCACGGCCAGCTCGACGATGTTGGGCGTGGCGGCGTGCAGCTTCGCGATCACCTCGCCGGTGGCCGGATAGACCACCTCGATCTCGCGTCCGCCCTCGTCCTCGACGAAGCGTCCGTTGATGAAGTGCGATGCTTTCGGTTGGGCTCTCACGCCTTGCTCCTCGTGTTGGTTAGTTCTGTTCGACCGAGACGCCGGATTCGTCGAGACGGATTTCGACGCCCGAAGGCTCGCTTTCCTTCTGGTAGACGTAGATGCCGAGGCCGATGACGACCACAATAAGCGCGCCGACGATCATGTAGAGCTGGTTCTTCTGCATAGTGCGTTGCCTTGAGACGGATGGTTGCGATGTCGTCGGCATACTGCGGTTCGGCGTGTTCGCCTAGCGGTCGGACGTCTCCCAGTTCGGATTGATCCACGGCTCCTGGTTCGACGGGCTGAGCGGCTGGCGGCCGAGAATGTGGTCGGCTGCCTTCTCGCCGACCATGATCGAGGGGGCGTTGAGATTGCCGTTGGTGATGCGCGGGAAGATCGATGAATCGGCGACGCGCAGGCCGTCGACGCCAATGACGCGGCACTCGGGATCGACGACCGCATGTGGATCGTTGGCCCGGCCCATGCGGCAGGTCCCGCAGGGATGGTAGGCGCTTTCGGCATGGTCGCGGATGAAGGCGTCGAGTGCCTCGTCGCTGGTCACATCCGCGCCGGGCGAGATTTCGCGGCCGCGAAATTCGTCGAAGGCGGCCTGGCCGAAGATCTCGCGTGTCAGGCGGATGCAGTGGCGGAAGTCCGTCCAGTCGTCGGGATGCGACATGTAGTTGAAGCGGATCACCGGCTTGTCGGCGGGATCGGGAGAGCGCAGGGTCACCGAGCCGCGCGACTTGGAGCGCATCGGCCCGACATGCGCCTGGAAGCCGTGCGACTTCGCCGCCGCCTTGCCGTCGTAGCGGATCGCGACGGGGAGGAAGTGGTACTGGATGTCGGGATAGTCGACGCCGGCTTTGGAGCGCAGGAAGGCGGCGGCCTCGAAATGGTTCGACGCGCCAAGGCCGGACTTGAAGAACAGCCACTCGGCGCCGATCAACGCCTTGGAAAAGAGGTTGAGCTTGGAATAGAGCGTGATCGGCTTGGTGGCTTCCTGCTGGATGTAGAGCTCCATGTGATCCTGCAGGTTCGCCCCGACGCCCGGCCGGTCGGCGATCACCTTGATGCCGTGCTGCGTAAGATGCGCGGCGGGGCCGATGCCCGACAGCATCAGGAGCTTGGGCGAGTTGATCGACGAGGCGGCGAGGATGACCTCGCGCTTCGCCCGGACGAACTGGATCTGCCTGCGCGCCTCGAACTCGACGCCGGTGGCGCGCTGATTCTCGATGACAATGCGGCGCACGAAGCCATTGACGAGACTGACGTTCGGGCGCTTGAGGGCCGGGCGCAGATAGGCGTTTGCGGTAGACCAGCGGCGGCCGTGATGGATGGTCTGCTCCATCGCGCCGAAGCCTTCCTGCTTGGAGCCGTTATAGTCATCCGTCGTCTCGAAGCCCGCCTGCCGGCCCGCCTCGACGAAGGCGGCGTAGAGGGGATTGCGGCGGGGGCCGCGCTTGACGTGCATGGGTCCCTCGGTGCCGCGCCAGCCCTCCTCGCCGCCATGGGCGGTTTCCATGCGCTTGAAATAGGGAAGGA
Source organism: Aliihoeflea sp. (assembly GCF_052435475.1). Classification (NCBI taxonomy): domain Bacteria; kingdom Pseudomonadati; phylum Pseudomonadota; class Alphaproteobacteria; order Hyphomicrobiales; family Phyllobacteriaceae; genus Aliihoeflea; species Aliihoeflea sp. The sequence goes on along the minus strand of NZ_JBQVMV010000001.1, from coordinate 103,899 downwards.
CGTCGGCATAGGCCCAGCCGGCGGCGCCTTCGCCCGCCCAATGGTCGAAATCGCGCGCGTGGCCGCGCACATAGACCATGCCGTTGATCGAGGACGATCCGCCGAGCACCTTGCCGCGCGGCGTGGCGAGCTTGCGCCCGCCCAGATGCGTCTCCGCCTCGCTTTCGAAGCCCCAATCGTAGAGGCTCATATTCATCGGGAAGGAGAGGGCGGCCGGCATCTGGATGAAGGGGCCGATGTCGGTGCCGCCATATTCGATGACGATGACCGAATTCCTGCCGTCTTCCGACAGGCGGTAGGCCATGGCGGCGCCGGCGGACCCCGAACCGACGATGACGTAATCGGCTTCAAGCATGGTCATTCGCCTCGCGGAAAGCGCTGGCGGTCTTCCAGCACGTTCAAGTCCATGTGATTGCGCATGTAGCGCTCCGATGCCTTTTGCAGCGGCTGGAATTCCCACGGATAGTAGGCGCCGTTGCGCAGCGCCGGGTAGACGACCCAGCGGCGCGCCTGGCTCTCGCGCACCTCCGCGTCGAAGCGCGCCATGTCCCAGCGGGCACGGACTTTCGCCATGAAGTCGGCGACGCGATCGGCGTGGGCGGGATCTGCGGCGAGGTTGGTGAGTTCGGCCGGATCGGATTCAAGATCAAAGAGTTGCGGCGGGTCGATCTCGCAATGGACGAACTTGAAGCGGCCCTCGCGGATCGCGACCATGGGGGCGTAGGAGCCTTCGGCGGCGTATTCCATCAGCACCGGTTCGTGGCGCTCGATGCCGTCGATCATGGGCTTGAGCGAGGTGCCATCGGTCCATGGCTGAATGGCCGACATGTCGATCCCGGCGAGGTCGCAGAGCGTCGGACAGATGTCGAGATTGGAGGTCGCCGTCGCATGATTCCCGGGCGCGATGCCCTTGCCGGCGATCATCAGCGGCACGCGGGCGGAGCCTTCGAGGAAGGACATCTTGAACCAGAGGCCGCGCTCGCCGAGCATCTCGCCATGGTCGGAGCAGAACAGAACGATCGTGTCGTCCGCCATGCGGGTGCGCTCGAGCGTGTCGAGGATCGCGCCGACATGGTCGTCGACATAGGAGATGTTGGCGAAATAGGCGCGGCGGGATTTCTCGATGTCGTCGTGGGTGATGTCGAAGGCGGGGTAGTCGCTGGCGTGGTAGAGGCGCTGGGAATGTGGGTCCTGCGCCTCGTAGGGAATGAAGCCGATTTCGGGCTTCAGGTGTGCGCAGTCCTCATAGAGGTCCCAATGCTTCTTGCGCGCGACGAAGGGGTCGTGCGGGTGGGTGAACGAGACGGTGAGGCACCAGGGGCGGCGGTCCGCGTCTTCGCTGAGGCGCGAAAGCTGATGGAGTTTCTGGACGGCATGGAAGGCGACTTCGTCGTCATATTCCATCTGATTGGTGATCTCGGCGACGCCGGCGCCGGTGACCGAGCCGAGATTGTGATACCACCAGTCGATCCGCTCGCCAGGCTTGCGATAGTCGGGTGTCCAGCCGAAATCGGCGGGATAGATGTCGGTCGTCAGCCGCTCCTCGAAGCCGTGCATCTGGTCAGGCCCGACGAAGTGCATCTTGCCCGACAGCGCGGTGTGGTAGCCGGCGCTGCGCAGATGATGCGCGAAGCTGGGAATCGCGGAGGGGAACTCGGCCGCGTTGTCGTAGACGCGGGTGCGCGAGGGCAGTTGCCCGCTCATGAACGCGGCGCGGCCGGGCGCGCAGAGCGGCGAGGCGGTGTAGTTGGCGGCAAAGCGCGCCGAGCGCGCGGCGAGCGCCTTCAGATGCGGCGCGTGGAGAAAGTCGGCCGGGCCGTCCGGAAACAGCGTTCCGGTCAACTGGTCGACCATGAGGATGAGGATGTTCGGCTTCATTAGGTGTCCCCCCGGACGGCATGAATTCTGAGGTCGAGATAGTCGTTCACCAAGGCGATGGCCGAGGCCGCGTCCGGCGCGCCGTCCTTCAGCGCGCGGCGGATGTAGAGCCCGTCGATCAGCGCGGCGATGCCTTCGGCGGTCTGCTCGGGCTCGGCCACGAGCGGGCGCAGGCCGCTCATCAGATTGGAATGCAGGCGCCGCGCGTAGATGCGCAGCAGCCGTCGCAGGCGTTCGGACCGCTGCGCTTCGACATAGAAGGTGAGCCATGCGGCAACCGTCTCGGACGCGAACTGCTTGACGGAGAAATTGACGGCGATGATGGCGCGGACGCGTTGTTCGGGCGTCGTCGTTTCGCCAAGCGCGGCGCGGACATCGCGGCCGAGCTCGGCCAGGATGTGGCGCATGGTGGCGTGGAGGAGGTCGTCCTTGGCGCCGAAATAGTGATGCGCCAGCGCCGAAGAAACGCCGGCGCGCTTGGCGATCTGCGCCATCGTCACATCGAGCGAGCCGCGCTCGCCGATCGCACCGATCGCGGCGTCGATGAGCGCCTTGCGGCGAAGCGGTTCCATTCCAAGCTTTGGCATGGACCCGATCTATCGTTTATTGACTGGTCAATCAAGAACCGCAGCAAACCCGCTGTTCGTTCAGGCCTGAACAAATTTCAGGTTTCGGCGGCGGGTTGACGCATGGTAGGGTGCGCCACATCCCAAGGAGGCCAGAAAACATGACCGCATGCATTGTCGGCTGGGCGCATTCCCAGTTCGGAAAACTGCCCGAAGAGACCGTCGAGAGCCTGATCGTCAAGGTTGCGGGCGACGCGCTCGCCCATGCCGGCATCGGGCCGGAAGACGTGGACGAGATCGTGCTCGGGCATTTCAATGCGGGCTTCTCGGCCCAGGATTTCACCGCCAGCCTCGTGCTGCAGGCCGACGACCGCCTGCGCTTCAAGCCGGCAACGCGCGTCGAGAACGCCTGCGCGACCGGCTCGGCTGCGGTGCGCCAGGGCATCCGCGCGATCGACGCCAATGCGGCGAAGATCGTGCTCGTCGTCGGCGTCGAGCAGATGACGACGACCAAGGGTCCCGATGTCGGCCGCAACCTTCTGAAGGCATCGTACCTTCCCGAGGAAGGCGACACGCCGGCGGGGTTCGCGGGCGTCTTCGGCGGTATCGCGCAGTCCTATTTCCAGCGCCACGGCGATCAGTCCGATGCGCTCGCCACCATTGCGGCGAAGAACCACAAGAACGGCGTCGACAATCCGTATGCGCAGATGCGTACCGATTTCGGCTTCGACTTCTGCCGCAACGAGAGCGAGAAGAACCCGTTCGTCGCAGGTCCCTTGAAGCGCACCGACTGCTCGCTCGTCTCCGACGGCGCGGCCGCGATCGTGCTCGCCGACACGCAGACGGCGCTGCGCATGAAACGCGCCGTCGCCTTCCGCGCCAACGAGCACGTGCAGGATTTCCTGCCGCTGTCGAAGCGCGACATCCTTTTGTTCGAGGGTGCCGAAGAAGCCTGGGCGCGGGCGCTGAAGAGTGCGGGCGTGAAGCTCGACGACCTCTCCTTCGTCGAGACGCATGACTGCTTCACCATCGCCGAGCTGATCGAATACGAGGCGATGGGGCTCGCCAAGCGCGGCGAGGGCGGCAAGATCGCGCTCGAAGGCCAGACCAAGAAGAACGGCAGGCTGCCGGTGAACCCGTCGGGCGGGCTGAAGTCCAAGGGTCATCCGATCGGCGCGACGGGCGTTTCGATGCACGCGCTGTCGGCCATGCAGTTGACCGGCGAGGCGGGCGGCATCCAGGTGCCGAACGCCAAGCTTGCCGGCATCTTCAACATGGGCGGCGCAGCGGTCGCCAACTATGTCTCGATCCTCGAGCGCATCAAGTGAAACGGCCGGCCGTCGTCACGGGCGGGGCGACCGGCATCGGCTTTGCCGTTGCCGAACGCCTGCTGGACGACGGCTGGCCGGTCGCCATCATCGACGCCGACGCCGAGGCGATCTCGGAGGCTGAGGAGCGGCTGGGCGACGAGGACGCGATCTTCATTCGCGCCGATCTGACGGACGAGGAAGAGATGGAAGTGGCGTTTGACCAATGCGTCGACGCCTTCGGTCCGCTCGCCGCGCTGGTCAATGCGTCGAGCCACGCGCCGCTTGGCGGGCTCGACGAGACGACCGGGGAATTTCTGCGCGAAGTGCTGGAGGTGAACCTCGTCGCGGCGCTGACCGCCTGCCGGGCGGGGGTGGAGCGGCGCGGAGACGAACTGGCGATCGTCAATATATGCGGTGCGGCTGGGCACGGACGGCTCGCCTACGGCATCGCGCAGGCGGGGATACGCGCGCTGACCGAGGGGCTGGCGGTGGAGCTTGGGCCGAAGGGTGTCCGGGTGAACGGCGTGTGTGTAGGCGCCGGGGACCATGTCGAGACGCTGCCGCTGCGGCGCGTGGCGGATGCGGATGAGGTTGCGGGGGCTGTGGCGTATTTGCTGTCGACCGATGCGAACTATGTCAGCGGGCATGTGCTGGTGGTCGATGGGGGGATGTCGAAGGCGGGGTGAGCGGTTGGTGCTGGCCTGCTTTTGAGAGCGAGCCGGGTGGAAGCGGGCGGATGGTTGAAGACCCCCACCCTTTATCCCTCCCCACAAGGGGAGGGATTCGCCAGCGTCGATCCCAACCCTCAAGCTTGGTGGCGAGCGGATGTGAGTGCGCGGCGTTCATGCCCCCCCCTTCCTCCTTGTGGGGAGCGGTGAGGGGTGGGGGTAGGCAGCGCGGTGTCGTTCGCGGTCAGTAAACTGAGATCGTCCCGTAGCCCGGCACTTTCAAGCCAAGCCGCTTCAGATCCACGCCCGCCACCAATCCCAGAAAATGAAACTCGATGCCGCTGGCCGCGCCGATGGTGACGCCGGCGTAGCCGGCGAGGGAGGCGCGGAAGTCGCGGCCGTCGGGGGTCATGCCGAAGGTGCCGAGGCCGGGGGCGTAGTCGCGGCCGACGGCGTTTGGCGGCAGCCGGCCGCCGAAGCCGGGGACGGCGTCGAGGACGTTGGCGACGAAGCTGTTGGAGTTCGGGCCGGGCCAGATGCGGTAGCCGCCGGGCTGCGCATAGGGGTAGGCCGCGATCGCGGCGTCGAACTGCGGCAGCAGTGCCTCGGCTGCCTCGCCCTTCACGGAATGCACGACATAGGGCGGGTTGGAGTACCAGTAGCCGTCGGCGTCGCGGTGATTGCGGCGAATGGGCGAGCCCCAGCCGACCTTGTCGTAACGCTCGTAGGTCGTCTCGCCGGGGCGCTTCAGAACGATCCAGCTATGCACCGACAATGCGCCCTTGAGACCGCCAGTGCGGGCGGCGAGGACGTAGATGCCGGCGTCGTCGGCGGCAGGCGGCGGCAGCAGGCCGGACGACGTCCAGGTCGCGCCGCGCCAGCTATCGGGCCGGTCCGTGATCGACCACCAGGCGAGCGTCGCGAGCGCCGGCAGGAGGAAGAAGACGAAGACGAGCATGGCGAGGCGCAGGGCGATGGTCATGAAGCGGTGCGCTTCCTTTCGGGCGGGCAAATCGGGTATGTGGCGGGCAGTTTGGTCTTGAGGGAAGATAATGGCGAATCCGGTTCTGGTCGAAGTCACCCGCGGAAATGTGATCGAAAGCCGCCATCGCGGCGCGCTGACGGTGTTCGACGGCGACGGCGGTGAGGTGCTGTCGATCGGCGACGTGGCGCGGCCGGTCTTTCCGCGCTCGGCGGTGAAGTCGATCCAGGCGCTGCCGCTTGTCGAAAGCGGGGCGGCGGATGCCTATGGGTTCTCGGACGCCGACCTGGCGCTCGCCTGCGCCTCCCATGCCGGCGAAACGCGGCACGCCGACCGCGCGGCCTCGATGCTGGCGCGGGCGGGGCTCGATTTCGGCGCGCTCGAATGCGGCGCGCATTGGCCGACGCGGCAGGACGCGCTGATCGAACTGGCACGCTCCGGCGCGTCGCCGACGGCGCTGCACAACAATTGCTCGGGCAAGCATTCGGGGTTCGTCTGCACCTGCCGGCATCTGGGCATCGACCATCGCGGCTATGTGAAGGCCGGGCACCGATCGCAGGAAATGGTGCGCGAGGCGATGGAGGCGGTTACGGGGGCGGCGCATTCGACGGATGCGTACGGCATCGACGGCTGCTCGATCCCGACCTACGCGGTTCCGCTTGCCGACCTGGCGCGCGGCTTTGCGAAGATGGCGACGGGGCGGGGACTGGGAGAGCGACGCGCGGCAGCGGCGAAGCGGCTGATCGCGGCGTGCATGGCCGAACCGTTCTACGTGTCCGGCACGGAGCGGATGGATACGCGGCTGATGATGGCGGGCGCGGGGCGGATCTTCGTCAAGGTCGGTGCAGAGGGTGTCTATTGCGGGGCGCTGCCGGAACTGGGGCTAGGGTTTGCGCTGAAATGCGATGATGGCGCGGTGCGGGCGGCGGAGACGATGGTTGCCGCGCTGATCGCGCGGTTGGTGAGGGATGAGTTGGGGGACCGGGTCGCGGAGATGGCGCGGCCGGTGATGACGAACTGGAACGGGATCGAGGTGGGGATGGTTCGGCCGGTGGGGGAGTTGCTGGGTTGAATTGAACGCTCGAGCTCTACGGCGCCCCCCTCTGTCCTGCCGGACATCTCCCCCGCAAGGGGGGAGATCACGCGGTGTCGGCGACGAGCTTAATCTCCCCACCTGCGGGGGAGATGTCCGGCAGGACAGAGGGGGGCGCCATCGAGCGCGGACGCTGATGAGGTTCGGAAGGCGACAGCGCCTGCAAGTTACCCCACCACGTCCTCTTCCAACCGCCTCGGCGACAGCTTTTCGCAGAACACCGTGCCGTCTTCCGGCAGCGGTTTGACGGGGACGTCGAGCGTGGGTTGCGAGACGGGGACGGGCGGTTCGAAGACGGTGGCGCCGACGATGACGTTCTGGCCGCCGCGCACCGTTTCGATGCGCGCCTGGCGGGCTTCGAGGACGCGTTCCTGAAGGCGGCCGTCGACCAGCGAACGCAGGATGCCGCCTTCGTTCTCGATGCGGCGGAACTCCTCCCATGCGGTTTCGCACAGCGAGGCGATGAGCTGGTTCTGCAAATCGGGCGCGGGCGTCGGGTTGGAGATCGGGCGAAGCTGGACCTCGCGTTTCATCACCGTTTGCGTGGCGAGCGCCATGCGGCGGGCGGCGCCTTCGGGCAGGCCGACCGGCATCGTGTGTGGCAAAAGCGAAACGGAATTCGCGCCGCCGCCGATCGCCGCGGCAGCGGCGAGCGTGTTGCGGGTGAGGTTGGTGTCGGGATCGAGCCGGCTCATCATGCGGAACGAGGTTTCGGCATGGATGTTGGCGGGGACCGGCGGCAGCGACGACTGCTCCTCGATCGCGGCCCACAGCGCACGCAGCGCGCGGATCTTGACGATAGTCGACAGCGGGTCCTGACCGGCGGCGAGGGCGAAGCCGATATGCGGCGCGGCATAGACGAGCGGCTGGCGCGCCTCCTCGAACATGCGCAGATGGCCGACCGCCGAAGCGATGATGATGCCGAGTTCCTGCGCATCCGTCGCGCCGGCATTGTGGACGACGCGGCCATCGGCCTCGAGGAAGACCGCCGGCGCGCCGACCGAGAAGAAGTGTGCCAGTGACTGCGGCATCGACGCCTGCAGCGCCTCGATCGACATGCGCAGGCGCCCGGTGCCGGCGAAGACGGCGCCCGGATCAACGCCGAAGGAAAGGCTGAGCCGGGCCGGATCGACATTCGGCCAGTTGTGGAAAAGCGTCTCCATCCAGTCGACCGAGGCGCGGCTGGCCGGATGGACGTCGATTCGCAAATGGACCTTGTCGATCGGAACGCCCGCGAGCGCGGTGCGGAGCGCCTCGGGGGTGGCGGGAAGGCCATAGCCGAACGCGTTCGGCGCGCCCTCGAAGACCAGCGCGAGGCCGTCGGCGCCATTGGCGAGGTCGGTCAGCGCCTGCGCATTGGCGCGTGCGGGATCGGGGTCGTCGACGCGCTGCAGGATTTTCCACTGGGCCGCGCCGCCGGCCCGCATCTGCAGGCCCGACGCGTCGACTTCATAATGGACGCGCGGCGATGCAGAGGGCGCGGCCGCAAGACGTTCGAGCCAGCTTTCCCGCTTCATCGCCGTGAACGATCTGGTGCCGACGCTTGCTGCTTCCATTTCCACCCTTCCTTTGGTCGCACGCATGCAACCTGTCCGGGACGAACTTAAGGACGCAGGACCGCACACGCAACGCGGCAGCATGCGTCATGGCGTCTTTTGCCCGGGCGATGTTGCACAAGCGTCCTAACGCAGAAGCGGCCACTTGACGCCGGACGCATGAAAGCTGAACGTCGCGGCACGGTTTCAGGCTTCGAGGGGGCGTCATGTGGCAGGTTGAGAGCATTTTCCTGGGCGCGAGCCGCAAGCCGGACGACAGCTACCAGGGACCGGAGGAACTGCTTCTCAAATACGGCAACCGGCACGGATTGGTGACGGGCGCCACCGGCACCGGCAAGACGGTGACGCTGCAAATCCTCGCGGAAGGTTTTTCGGATGCCGGGGTGCCGGTGTTCTGCGCCGACATCAAGGGCGACGTCGCGGGTCTGGCGAAGGCGGGCGAGCCCAAGGACTTCCTCGCCAAGCGCGCCGAGTCGATCCAGCTTGCCGATTATCAGTTCAAGGAATTTCCGGTCGTCTTCTGGGACCTTTTCGGCGAACAGGGCCATCCGATCCGTGCAACGGTTTCGGAAATGGGGCCGCTGCTTTTGTCGCGGCTTTTGAACCTGACCGAAGCGCAGGAAGGCGTCGTCAACATCGCCTTCAAGCTGGCCGACGAAGAGGGGATGCTCCTTCTCGACATGAAGGACATGCAGTCGATGCTGGCCTCGATGGCCGAGCGGGCGAGCGAATTGTCGGGCCGCTACGGCAACATCACCAAGGCGTCCGTCGGCGCGATCCAGCGCGCGCTCCTGGTGCTCGAAGGGCAGGGCGGCGACCATTTCTTCGGCGAGCCGGCGCTGCGCATTTCCGACCTTATGCGCACCTCGCGCGACGGGCGCGGGGCCATCAACGTGCTCGCCGCCGACCGGCTGATGATGAACCCGCGTCTCTACGCGACGTTCCTGCTTTGGCTGATGTCGGAACTGTTCGAGGAATTGCCGGAGATCGGCGACCCGGACAAGCCTAAGCTCGTCTTCTTCTTCGACGAGGCGCATCTGTTGTTTTCCGATGCGCCGAAGGTGCTGGTCGAGCGCGTGGAGCAGGTGGTGCGGCTGATCCGCTCCAAGGGTGTCGGTGTTTATTTCGTGACTCAAAACCCGCTCGACGTGCCGGAGACGGTGCTGGCGCAATTGGGAAACCGGGTGCAGCACGCGCTGCGTGCCTATACGCCGCGCGAGCAGAAGGCAGTGAAGACCGCTGCCGAGACCTTCCGGCCGAACCCCGATTTCGATTGCGCCGACGCGATCACGCAGCTTGGGACCGGCGAGGCTCTGGTCTCGACGCTGGCCGAAAAGGGCGTGCCGTCGATGGTGCAACGAACGCTAATCCGCCCGCCATCTTCGCGGCTGGGGCCGCTGACACCCGACGAGCGCCGGCAGGTGATCGCGCAGAGCCCGGTGGCGGGGCAGTACGACACGACGGTCGACCGTGAATCGGCCTACGAGATGTTGGCCAAACAGGCCGAGGCGAAGGCGCGCGCGGAGGAGGACCAGCGGGCACGCGAGGCGGCGCAGAAGGAAGAAGCGGCGCGTGGCCGCTGGACACTGCCGGACATGGATGGCGACGGCCGCCGCGAACGGGCACCGGCAAAGCCGCGCGCCTCGAACCGGCAGACGGTGGCGGAAGCAGCGATGAAGTCGGTGGTTCGCTCGGTCGGCTCGTCGGTCGGGCGGGCGTTGGTGCGGGGGATATTGGGGAGTTTGAAGAAGGGGTTTTAGGGGAGTCTTTTCTGAAGTGACCCCCACCCTGTATCCCTCCCCCACAAGGGGGAGGGAGGGCGTCGGCGCCTGGCCTTTCCTTCAAGCCTGGCGGTGCATTGGTGGTCGAAGCAGAACGCTGGCGACTCCCTCCTCCTTGTGGGGAGGGATAGAGGGTGGGGGTGGCCTTCGAGAAAACCTACGCGACGCCGAGGCTCGGAACGACCAGGATCGGTGAACCGTTGGGGACGCGGTCGTAGAGGTCGATGACGTCCTGGTTGATCAGGCGCACGCAGCCGGACGACACGGACTGGCCGATCGAGAACCATTCGGGCGAGCCGTGCAGGCGGTAGAGCGTGTCTTCGCCACCCTGGAAGATGTAGAGCGCGCGGGCGCCGAGGGGGTTTTGCAAGCCCGGTTCCATGCCGCCATTCTCGATCGAATAGGGTTCGAGTTCGGGCTGGCGGGCGACCATTTCATCCGGCGGAGTCCAGCGCGGCCATTTGCGCTTCCACTGGACGACGGCGCGGCCCGACCAGGCGAAGCCTTCGCGGCCGAGGCCGACGCCGTAGCGCATGGCCTGTCCGCCGGGCTGGACGAGATAGAGATAATGCTGCGACTGGTCGACGACGATCGTGCCCGGAGCCTCGCCGGTCGGATCGGGAACCATCTGGCGCAGATAGGCCGGATCGATGCGCTCGACCGGGATGGCCGGCAACTCGTAGCCCTCGTCGACGCGGGCGCTGTAGAGGTCCTGATAGTAGGCGAGGTCGTAGTTGGGCTGCACCGGGGCCGGCGCGACGGCGCCGATGGTCTCGCGGCGGGGAATGCTGCTCGTGCATGCGGAGAGCGCGAGCGAGGCAGCGCCCGCGGCGGCGGCGCCCAGGAAGCGGCGGCGGGAAAGGCGTTCAATCGTGTCCAAAATGAGGCTCCAGTGCGGATCAGGCGAAGGAACGCAAGATCGTCGGGCAAGGTTCCGGCAGGTCGACGCCGATGAGGCGGCGGGGTTAACGCATCCCTTGGAAACTGGGAAGTTCGCGTCCTGTCCGCAGCCGACTTGGCAGGTCAGTGTGGTCGAGATGTCACAGTTGCGAAAGACGGCCGCAAGTAAAGACGCCGTGATGTCGGCCGTTCGGCAGTCGAAACTCAGCCCGCCGTGACGACGCCTTCGAGCGAGGGGAGCACGAGCCCGGCTGGCTGCTCGGGATATTCGTCCGGCATGCCGGCACGGTTGATCCAGATGGTGCGGAAGCCGAAGCGCGATGCGCCGGCGACGTCCCAGCGGTTCGACGACTGGAACGAGACGGCGTCGGGATAGAGCCGCCACTGGGTGGTGATCATGTCGTAGACGTCCGGATGCGGCTTGTAGCGGCGAATGCGGTCGACGGAGACGATGTCGTCGAGGATCGTGTCGAGCGCGGCGTTCTTTACCGCCGATTCGAGCATGGCGGGCGAGCCGTTGGAAAGGATCGCCAGCCGCGCGCCGCCGGCCTTGAGGGCCTTGAGGACTTTCGGCACTTCCGGGTAGCAGTCCAGCTTCCAGTAGGCGTCGAGGAGCGGCTGGCGCAGGGCCTTGTCGGCGGAGGGTACGCGCGCGAAGGCGACGTCGAGGGCGCGCTCTGTGAGTTCCCAGAAATCACGGTACTCGCCCATCAGCGACAGCGTCCACGAATATTCGAGCTGCTTGGCGCGCCAGATGTCGGACAGCAACTGCCCGTCCGGGCCGATCTCGCCGGCGTGGCGGCGCACGGCGGCGTGCACGTCGAAGAGCGTGCCATAGGCGTCGAAAACGTAGGCGGAATGTTTCATCGGGTCGGCCTCATCTGCGCGGGTCTTGACCCGAATTGCCTTTTCCGGTCAAGCATTGCGCCTCTTTGGACCGATCGATTGGCGTTCTGTGCCGATTGACCCACGGCACGCGCGCGACTTGCATGCGTGCCGAACACGAACAGGAATGATCCCATGACACTGGCAGTACCGGCGCAAAGCACAACCTGGACCTTCGTCGACGGTGGCTGGCACGAGGGCAATGTGGCGCTGGTGGGTCCGCGCAGCCATGTGATGTGGCTGGGATCGAGCGTTTTCGACGGCGCGCGCTGGTTCGAAGGCGTCGCGCCCGATCTCGACCTCCATGCCGAACGCGTCAACGCCTCGGCGCGCGCGCTTGGACTGAACCCGACCGTGGAGCCAGGCGAGATCGTGCGGCTGACCTTCGAGGGGCTGAAGAAGTTCGACGGCAGGACGGCGGTCTATATCCGACCGATGTACTGGGCCGAGCACGGCGGATATATGGGCGTGCCGTCCGATCCCGCATCGACACGCTTTTGCCTCTGCCTCTACGAATCGCCGATGCAGGCGCCGGACGGGTTTTCGATCACCGTCTCCCCCTTCCGCCGGCCGACGATCGAGACCATGCCGACCAATGCGAAGGCCGGCTGCCTCTACCCCAACAATGGCCGCGCCATTCTCGAAGCCAAGAGCCGCGGCTTCGACAACGCGCTGGTACTCGACATGCTGGGCAACGTTGCCGAGACGGGTTCGTCGAACGTCTTCATCGTCAAGGACGGCGAAGTGATCACTCCGGTGAAGAACGGGACGTTCCTGCCGGGCATCACGCGCGCCCGCACGATGGGGTTGCTGCAGGATGCCGGACATTCGGTTTCGGAGCGCACGCTGACGGTGAAGGACTTCATGGAGGCCGACGAAATCTTCTCGACCGGCAACCACTCCAAGGTCATCCCGATCACGAAGATCGAGGATCGCAACCTTCAGCCCGGCCCGATCGCGAAAAAGGCGCGGCAATTGTACTGGGATTGGGCGCACGCCAAGTAAGCGCAACGCGCGTGGGCGCTAAATCTGGCTGCGCCGGTTGCGGGGGCGGGTTCGACTCCTATGTAAGACCTATAATTTTTCCAATGCCTAGAGGGAGACACATCATGGCTTTCGAACTGCCCGCACTGCCTTACGACTACGAGGCGCTCCAGCCCTTCATGTCCAAGGAGACGCTGGAATATCACCACGACAAGCACCACAAGGCCTATGTCGACAAGGGCAATGAACTGGCCAAGGAAGCCGGCATGGACGGCCTCTCGCTCGAAGAGATCGTCAAGCAAAGCCATGGCAAGAACCAGCCGCTCTTCAACAATGCCGGCCAGCACTACAACCACATCCATTTCTGGAAATGGATGAAGAAGGGCGGCGGCGGCAAGAGCCTGCCGGGCGCGCTGCAGAAGGCGATCGACAGCGATCTAGGCGGCTACGACAAGTTCCGCACCGACTTCATCGCCGCCGGCGTCGGCCAGTTCGGCTCGGGTTGGGCTTGGCTCGCGGTCAAGGACGGCAAGGTCCAGATCATGAAGACGCCGAACGGCGAGAACCCGCTGGTCCATGGCGCGAAGCCGATCCTCGGCGTCGACGTGTGGGAGCACTCCTATTACATCGACTACCGCAACGCGCGGCCGAAGTACCTCGAAGCCTTCGTCGACAGCCTGATCAACTGGGACTACGTCCTGGAAATGTACGAAAAGGCCTGAAAATTCGCGTGAAAGCGGCCTGCAAACGGCAGCTTTCTGCGCACGCCGGTGCTCATGTACTGAAGTACACTCCGCTCCGGTTCTCGAAATCAGCCGTTTTCGCCTCGCTTTGACGCGAATTGGAGGCGGCAGCACCTGTCAAACCCCGGCCTCGCGCCGGGGTTTTTCTTTGCCCTGCTCATAACGCAAGCGTGAATGGCGCTGGTGAACCATTGAGTATCCGCCGCGTCGTTTATTCCCGATGATGCCATCGACGAGCCATTGGGAGAACACCGTGCCGATCAAGCAGCCAGTCATCGCCGCCGCCCTCGTGGCGCTCATTGCAGCCCCCGCTCTTGCCGATCCGATCGAGGACCGACAGGCTTTGATGAAGGAGCGCGGCCAGATCATGCGCACGCTCGGGCCGATCGCCCAGGGCCGCCAGCCCTTCGATGCGGCGACCGTGATGGCGGCGCTGGAGGAACTGAACGCGAATGCGCAGGCGCATGACGTTGCAACCCTTTATGCGGCCGGGAGCGAGGGCGGCGACGCGGCGGCGGCGATCTGGACCGACATGGACGGTTTCCGCGCCGCCGACGAGCGATACAAGCAAGGTGTCGCCGCGGCGCTTGCAGCGGCGCCGCAGGATCTGGACGCCTTCCGCGCCTCGTTCGGCCCTGCCGCGCAGAATTGCGGCGCCTGCCATGAGAGCTACAGGGACTGATCTATGGCGACCGGCAGGCGACTGGCGCTCGGCATTGCCGTTCTCGCCGCAATAGGCGTGGCGGGTGGCTGGGCGCTCTCGGCTCCCGAGAAACCGGAACCGGCTGAACTTCCGCCCGGCGATGCCGTCGCGGGTGAACGCGTCTTCTGGGCGGCGGGCTGCGCCTCGTGCCATGCCGTGCCGCAGGCGAGCGGCGACGCGATGCTGGAACTGGCGGGCGGCGTCGAGCTCGAAAGCGAGTTCGGCACGTTCGTCGCGCCGAACATCTCGACCGATCCGAACCATGGCATCGGCGGCTGGTCGGTCAGCGATTTCGCCAATGCCGTGCGGCGCGGGGTTTCGCCCGATGGTCGCCACTACTACCCGGCCTTTCCCTATACGTCCTACAGCCGCATGAGCGACGGGGACGTCGCCGATCTGTTCGCCTTTATGCAGACCCTGCCGGCAGTGGCGGGCGACGCGCCGGCGCACCGGGTCTCGTTTCCGTTCAGCGTCAGGCGCGGCGTCGGGCTTTGGAAGCGGCTTTACCTGAATGACGAGCCGCAGGTCGCGATTGCCGGTGCGAGCGAGGAGGTCGTGCGCGGCCAGTATCTGGTCGAGGCGCTGGGCCATTGCGGTGAATGCCACACGCCGCGCGCGATGACCGGCGGGCTGGAGACGGACCGGTGGCTCGGCGGCCGGCCCAACATCACGCCGGGCGGCGACATCGCCGACTGGAGCGAGGAAGACATCGCCGCCTATCTGGAAACAGGGTTCACGCCGGATTTCGATTCGGCGGGCGGGAGGATGGCGGCGGTGGTACGCAATTTGGCGCGGCTGCGGGCAGAGGATCGCGAGGCGATCGCGGCGTATCTGAAGGCGGTGCCGGCGGTGGAGAGCGAAGCGGGGGTGGGCGAGTAGGTCGTCCGGGTCGGCGCAGACCCCCACTCCGTCGCGCTGTGCTGTCTTAAACCTTCCCCACCGCCTTCAGCGCGAAGGCGTAGACA